>NZ_CP019701.2:2003571-2337500 GCF_002005205.3 Rhizobium rhizogenes
ATGTTGAGCTTGTCATTGCCGGACGTATAGGCCGCCACCGTCTTCAGTGACCGCGCCCCATCTCCCACCTCACCCACGGTGGCGCGGCCCTCATAGTCATCGAGCAGCGCACGAAAACGCTTCAGGAAAGCCACGTTTTCCGGCCGCGTCTTGTCGTAGAGATGGTCCTGCATACCGTAGGGATTGACGTCGGAGGCGTCGAGACCGAAACTTTCCTCGTCGAAAAGCGGCGGGTTGTCGCGCAGAAGCCTGTCATGGAAATAATGGTTGACGGTATCGAGCCGGAAACCGTCCACCCCGCGATCCAGCCAGAAACGCACGGTTTCGAGAAGCGCATCCTGAACCTCGCGATTGTGGAAGTTCAAATCCGGCTGCGAGGAGAGGAAACTGTGCATGTAATATTGCTTGCGCACGCCGTCCCATTCCCATGCCGGGCCGCCGAAAACGGAAAGCCAGTTGGTGGGCGCCGTGCCATCCGGCTTGGGATTGGCCCAGACATACCAGTCGGCCTTGCTGTTGGTGCGGCTCGCCCGACTGTCCACGAACCATGGATGCTGGTCCGACGTGTGCGAGATGACCTGATCGATGATGACCTTCAGCCCCAGCCGGTGCGCCTCTGCCATCAGCGCGTCGAAATCGGCAAGCGTGCCGAACATCGGATCGACATTGCAATAATCGGAAACGTCATACCCCATATCGGCCATGGGCGAAGTGAAGAACGGCGACAGCCAGATGGCGTCGACACCGAGCGAGGCGATATAGGGCAGACGTTTCGTCACCCCGGCAAGATCGCCGTAACCGTCGCCGGTCGTATCCTGAAACGAGCGCGGATAGACCTGATAGATCACCGCTCCCTTCCACCAGTCCGATTGCGCTTGGGGTTTGTGGACCGGGGCATGGGGTAACGTCATCGGCAATCTCCTGATGGGTCTGGCGGGAGAATATAAAGCCTGTGCGGCCGCGTAAACCGGAACTTCGCACATGCACAAACGGCCACAACCGCCCTTGTCAGCGGCGCGCACTCGTCGTAAGCCGCATGGCTGGAAAAAACGGGAGGATGACGGCGTGGGCGGACGGTTTCTGTCGATTGGCGAATGCATGGTGGAACTGTCGCAGGCCGGCAACGGGCTGCTGCGCAAGGGTTTCGCCGGAGATACGTTCAATACCGCCTGGTATGCGCGCGCCTGCCTGCCGGGCGACTGGTCGGTCGATTATTTCACCGCACTCGGCGACGATCCTCTCTCTGAAGACATGCTGGCCTTCATCACTGAAGCCGGCATCGGCACCGAAAAAATCCGCAGCATCAAGGGCGGCACGCCCGGCCTTTACCTCATCAACCTGAAGGACGGCGAACGCACCTTCAGCTACTGGCGCAACGCCGCCGCCGCAAGGCAGCTCGCCGCCGATGCGGACCACCTGCGCAGGACGGTGGAAAGCGCCGATGTCGTTTATTTCTCCGGCATCACGCTCGCCATTCTCGCCTCCGCCCATGATATCGATACGTTCCTCGCCGAACTGCGCCGCGCCAAGGCGGCGGGCAAGCTGGTGGTCTTCGACCCCAACATTCGCCCGCGCCTGTGGGCGAATAAGGATACGATGCTGGAGACCATCTCCAACGGTGCGCGCGCCGCAACGCTTGTCATGCCGAGCTTCGATGACGAGGCGAGCCATTTCGGCGATGTCTCCGTGGAAGCGACCATCGACCGCTACCGTTCGCTTGGCGTCGAAAACATCGTCGTGAAAGACGGCGCCAAGGGCGCGACGCTCGATTTCGGCGGCAGCCGCAGCCATGCCCCGGCGGAAAAGGCCGTGGACGTGGTGGATACGACAAGCGCCGGCGACAGCTTCAACGGCGCCTTCCTCGCCCGTTACGTGACCGGCAGCTCGCCGGAGGAAGCGGCCACCTTTGCAGCAAGGGCGGCGGCAACCGTCATCGGCCATCACGGCGCGCTGATCAGCCCCGAGCTGCTGCCGCTGGTGGGATAAGGCTCCGTCGCACCGGGGGAGCGCCGTGGATAACCGCAAACTTCTGCGCAAAAACCACGCTTCCCCGCCGTCACACACCCTGACATGATCCTGTAACACGCGCGCCGCATATACGGGCAGAAGCCGGGCAATGGGGATTCGCCCGTGCGCAGATGAGCAGGATCAGTGTTTCATGACGAGAATCACGATTGTCACAGATGCCTGGCACCCGCAGGTCAACGGCGTGGTTCGTTCGATAGAAAACACCAATACCGAACTGGCGCGGCTGGGTGTGGATGTGCGCATGGTCACGCCACAGAGTTTCTACAACATCCCCTGCCCCACCTATCCGGAAATCCGCCTTTCCGTCGCCGGTTATCGCCGTGTGGCGGCGGAGATCGAAAAAAGCCAGCCGTCTTTTGTGCATATTGCGACGGAAGGGCCGCTCGGCTTCATGGCGCGGCGCTGGTGCGTGAAGAACCACATGCGCTTTTCCACCAGCTATCACACCCGCTTTCCCGAATATGTCGCGGCACGTTTCCCCGTCCCGGAAAGCTGGCTTTACGCCTTCGTGCGCTGGTTCCACAATGGCGGCAACACCTGCATGGTGGCGACGCCGAGCCTTGAGACCGAACTGGAAGCGCGCGGCGTGCGCAACCTGAAGCGCTGGAGCCGCGGCATCGACGCCGAACTTTTCCATCCCCGTCCGAAAGCAAAGCTGCCTTTCGACCTGCCGCGGCCGATCTTCATGACGGTGGGGCGTGTGGCGGTGGAGAAGAACCTGCCGGAATTTCTGGAGCTGGACCTGCCGGGTTCGAAGGTGGTCATCGGCGATGGCCCCGCCCGCCATGAATTGCAGGAGAAATATCCGGACGTTTTGTTCACCGGCGTCAAGACCGGTGAGGAGCTGGCCGACGCCTATGCGCAGGCCGATGTCTTCGTTTTCCCCTCGAAGACCGATACGTTCGGCAACACCATTCTGGAAGCGCTGGCAAGCGGCGTGCCCGTGGCCGCCTTCCCCGTCACCGGGCCGATCGATATTCTCGGCGGCAACCCGGCAGCCGGTGCGCTGGACGACAATCTTCGCGATGCCTGTCTCGCGGCGCTTCATTGTTCGCCGCAGGAGGCGCTGGCGCTTTCCAGAAGCTACAGCTGGGAAAAAGCCTCGCGGCAATTCCTCGACAATGTCATCCACGCCGCCGGAAAATCCCTGCCGCTGCTGTCGCGTTCTCAACTTGCATGAGGCGATCCCCGAGATTCTGTTCGGGAACGGTGGACGAAATGAAGCGGGAATGTCACAAGGCAATCAGGACGCGACTGCCGTTATCTTTAGAACGGGGTCGGGCTGCTGATTGACGTCAGGCGGCTGCCGCGAGAACACGCTGGCCGTCCTCTGTTTCCGGATGATACCGCCACCTTCAGATGCCGCTTCAGGATAAGGGAAGAAGCTCTTTCTGCTGGGCTGCGCACCAGTGATTGATCTTCTCGATGATGTCCTTTGCAGCAATCGGCAGGGCGCTGTTGGGTATGACAGCCACCGTCCCGTGGAAAACCAGCACCAGACTGTCCGACGGCGTGAGTGCGAGATGGTAGCGCGCCCAGCTCAGCTGCACGGTGTCCAGTCTTGTGACCTGCTTGTAACCCTCGGGTCCTATCTCGACCTCCGTGTGAGGCGAATACATCCGATCATTGGCAATATTCCAATGTGCCAGAACCTCGTAGTAGGATTTCATCTCGTTTCTCGAGCCCCGCGAGATAATGAACCATATGGCGAGGGCCACAAACGGTGCGGGTGCAAACACCCAATAACCGACCACCGGCCAGACGCCCGGAAACCACGGCAGGCTTAAGGAATAGATGAAACCGGCAGCAAGTCCCGCAAACGAGGATAGATGCGCTCTGGCCGAGGCAAAATGGCGCTTCCAGGACTTGTCACAAATCATGCTGTAATTTTCATAGGCCTGATTTTGATAGCCGTGAACATAGTCGGGCACATGTTTCGGATCGGGCGTGAAGCTTATTGAAATCGTGTCATCGGCCATAGGAACACGTCAATCCCGTCGCAGTTGAAGCCCAGTCTGCGTAGCAACATTGCCCTTATAAATCAAAAGACCTTTTGCTGACAAAACCTTCGGGATAACGCCCTGCGGCGTAACCTGCCTTCACCATGCTCCGGCGAGCGTCTGGCCGGAAAGCGGCACGGTGTGCGGCTTGCCGTCGCGATCCGTTACCGAAAGCGATGCGGCCATCTGTTTCGGCGACTTGCGGAACCAGTTGGCGGCAACGCTCGCCATATCGCCGATCATCGCCTGTTTGTGCCAGTCGGCAAAGCGCTTGGCCGTGGCTTCCGGTTCGGAGCGATAGAAGAAGTCGCCGGATTGCCCGAGATCGTTGATAGATGTCGCCATGGCGACAAGCGGCCGCTGGAACATTTTCGCCGGCACGGAAAGCCCATCGGCGCCTTGCGAAAAGGCAGGCGCCATGAAATCGATCGCCCAGCCATCGGCCTCCACCCAGCAGTGGAAATTATCGCCTGCGCCCGTCACATAACCGTCGTCGCGATGATCGGCGAACAGCAGGACGGTGCCGCCAAGATTATAGGCCGCAAGCCCACCCTTCGGCACGGCCTTCACCTTGTAATGCTGCTGCAGGATGAAGGCACCAAAAGTGCTGAAATACATGGAGGCCGAAGCGGGATCGGCATTCTGGCTGATGAGCAGGCTGTTGATGACGCGGTAAATGCGGTGATAGTCGGTCTGCTTGATCAGCATGGTCTTTTACTCTTCAAAACAAGGCGTTGGATGAGCGTCCACCGCTTGTTTCTTCTCCCCGAGGGAGAGAAGTCCGCGGCAGCGGGATGAGGGGGCGAGGCCAACAGTATACGGAGAGGTTGCCCCCTCATCCGACCCTTCGGGCCACCTTCTCCCCCTCGGGGAGAAGAAACACGCCGCAGCCTCGTGCATCATAAAAACGACGACCGATTACCGCCTCTTCTTCGCCTTGCTCTCGAACGGATTATCAGAGCCGCGATAATGCACGCGGATCGGCACGCCGGGCATGTCGAAATCCTTGCGCAGACCGTTCACCAGATAACGCGTATAGCTCTCCGGAATGGCTTCCGGCCGTGTGCAGGAAATCATGAAGGCCGGCGGGCGGGCCTTGACCTGCGTCATGTATTTCAGCTTCAGGCGACGGCCGGAAACGGCCGGCGGCGGATGCTGCGTGGTCTGCGAATCCAGCCAGCGGTTGAGCCTTGCGGTGGAGATGCGGCGGTTCCAGACCTTGTCGGTATCGATGATATTCTGCATCAGCCGGTCGAGACCATAACCCGTCTGGCCGGAAATCGGCACGGCGCGGATGCCACGTGCCTGCGGCAAGAGACGCTCGGTCTTTTCACGCAGATCGGCCAGATAGGCCTGCGGGTCTTCCACCAGATCCCATTTGTTGAAGGCGAGCACGGCGGCGCGGCCTTCGCGGATAACGAGGTCGACCAGCTGCAAATCCTGCTTTTCGAAGGGGATGGTGCTGTCGAACACGATCACCACCGTTTCCGCAAAACGGATGGAGCGCAGCGAATCCGCCACCGAGAGCTTTTCCAGCTTCTCCGTCACCTTGGCCTTGCGGCGCATACCGGCAGTGTCGAACATCTTGATGGTGCGGCCGCGCCAGTCCCATTCGACCGAGATGCTGTCACGGGTAATGCCAGCTTCCGGGCCGGTCAGCAGGCGGTCTTCACCGAGAAAACGGTTGATCAGCGTCGACTTGCCCGCATTCGGGCGGCCGATAATGGCGACGCGCAGCGGCTTGGTCTCGTCATAAACCGGCTCTTCGTCTTCCTCGTCCTCGCTGCCCGGCTCGCCGCGCGGCAGAACGATATCCGTCTCCGCCTCATCCACCTCAGGCGGGAAAGCGACGTCCTCGCCGATTGCCTCGACAATGGCGTCGCGCAGGTCGATCATGCCCTGACCATGTTCCGCCGAAATCGGGCACGGGTCGCCGAGGCCGAGCGTGAAGGCGTCGTAAAAACCGGCGTCGGAGCCGCGCGCTTCGGACTTGTTGGCCACCAGCACGACCGGCTTGCCGCGACGGCGCAGCATTTCCGCCAGCGTCTCATCAGCCGGCGTCAGGCCCGCCTTGGCATCCACGACAAACAGCGTCACATCGGCATCGTCGATCGCCGCTTCCGTCTGCGCCCACATGCGGCCCTGAAGCGTTTCCGGCCCGGATTGCTCCAGACCGGCGGTATCGATGATGGTGAAACGCAGGTCGACCAGCTTCGCCTCACCGGGGCGGCGGTCGCGGGTAACACCCGGCGTGTCGTCCACCAGCGCCAGCTTCTTTCCGACGAGGCGGTTGAAAAGCGTGGACTTGCCGACATTGGGGCGCCCGACTATGGCGACGGTGAAGCTCATTGATCCTGGTTCCTTAAAGCACGTCTGCCCAAAACGTTACCTGTTTTGGGCAAAGGACATGCGTAAAATAATGAGTTGGATCGCTTTGGCAATGCGAAGAAATGCCGGGGCGATCTCGTGTGGCGAAGCGGCTTTAAGCAGCCTTGCCCGAAGCGGTGATATTGTCGAGCATGATCTGCGCGCGGTTCGTCACGTTGCGCGGCGCCTGCGTGTCGCTGACGATCTGTTCGAACCATTGTTTGGCCTTGGCGAAATCGCCGGCCTTGTAGGCGGCGAGACCCAGAGCCTCACGGGCGGATGCGCGCATGGTTTGGCCCTCAGTGCTGAGCGGCTCGGCCAGCGCCACGACCTGATCATAGGTGCCGTTATCCACCAGCAGCCATGCGGCGCGCACCTTGGCGGTATCGCGGAAGACCTGCGGCGCGGACGTATCGTTGCCGATGGCGGTGAAGGCGGCGATGGCGCCGGCCGCATCGCCCTTCTGCGACAGCAACGTGGCCGAGCGGAACTTCGCCAGGACGGGGTAGTTGCCGTGACCGGAGGTTTCGAGATCGGCGAAGGCCTTCAGCGCCTCATCCGTCTTGTTGTCCGAGGCAAGCTTCAGCGCCGCAAGAAACTGGTCGCCGGAATTGGAAGCGCGGCTGGTGTTCCAGTATTCGTAGATGCCCGCGCCGGCGGCGCCCACAACCACGAGAATGGCGGCGCCCACAACCACGATACCGTACCGGCCCCAGAAGCGCGACAGCTGCTCGGAGCGGATCTGCTCGTTCACTTCGCGGATAAAGGTATCATTTTCGTTTGCCATCAAATTCTCCGTTACCCGCGCGGAGATCGCTTCCGATCCATCCGTTCGCGGACATACCAAGCCGCTTACCCGGGTTGGCAAAAGTCAGGCCGACCGGGTCTTGGTCGGCCTTCTAGCCTATTTTGCCTGATATGTAAGGGGGAAACGTTGATTTCCTACATCGCGATTGGCTGAACGCCGATCAACCATTCGTGCAGTTTCAGGATGAAAGCGCCCCAGAGAACGATGCCGCCGACAATGGCCACCAGATCGTAGCGGCTCGAAACGAAGTCCCGGACCACTTTTTCGCCCGCTCGCTCCCGGCGCTTCAGCGAAATCCGCATCACCACGCCCCAGGCGAGGAACGATGCGAAGAGCAGGATCGAGGACGTCTCGCCATTGGCCAGAAGATGGGCAAGCGCCCAGATCTTCACCGAGAGGATGAGCGGATGTTTGGTCTTCACTGCGATGTGGCCAGCCGGGATGAGGCTGGCGACAAGACAGATCATCGCCGGCAGCATCAGGGTCACGGCGAGATGGCTCGTCCAGACCGGCGGATACCAGACCATTCCGGTTTCCTGCCGCGCTTCGCCGAAAGCATAGATGACGAGGCCGAGCGTGATGAGGCTGACAAGCGAATAGACGCCCTTGAAAGGACCTTCGCCCATCGTCGCGATCATCCGCGCGCGAAAATGCGGTGCGACCACCTTCAAAAGATGGGTCAGCAGGAACAAGGCAAGACAGAGTGCGAGAAAAAGCATGGAACACGGTCCCCCGGTGGAACGAAGCGGCCCTATCACCGCAGTTGAGAACAGGAATTAGGCTGAAAGTCATGAAAACGCCAGACTATTCAAAGCTTCGCCTTATTCCACCCGCAAAAGGCCACGGTGTTTCATATGACGGATACCTGATGTTTCGCCCATTTACCGCCTTTTCCCTGTCGCTTCTCGTCGCCCTTCCCGCTCTTGCGCAGGAGGCTGAGAAGCCGAAGCAGCTTGTCATCGTGTCCTTCGACGGCGCGGGCGACAATACACTGTGGGAAAGAAGCCGGGCGACGGGCAGGCAAGTCGGCGCGCATTTCACCTATTTCCTTGCCTGCACGCTGGTGATGGACAGGAAGACCAGCGCCAAGACCTATCAGGGTCCCGGCCAAAAGGCTGGTCGCTCCAATGTCGGTTTCGGCCAGTCGCCGGAAGAGGTGGAGGCAAGGCTCAGGAACATCTGGGCGGCTTATCGCGAAGGTCACGAAATCGGCAACCACACCTGCGGCCATTTCGATGGCGGTCAATGGACCGCGGAACAATGGGACGGCGAATTCACCACCTTCACCAGCACGCTGGAAAACGCCTGGCAGATGATCGGCAAGAAGGGCGAGGAACCCGAAGGCTGGCGCGACATGGTCAAGAACATCAACGGTTTCCGCGCGCCCTATCTGTCGCAGGGGCCGGCGCTGACCGCCGCGCAGAAAAAACACGGTTTCGTTTACGACGCCACCAGCATCACCAAGGGACCGGAATGGCCGGTGGAACGCCACGGCATCGAACATTTCGGCCTGCCGCTCATTCCCGAAGGTCCGGGCAACCGCCCCATCATCGCCATGGACTACAATCTCTTCATCCGCCATTCCATCGGCGTCGAGACGCCGGATCGCGCCAGGGAATTTGAAGACCGTGCCTATACCGCCTTCCGCAACGCTTTCGACAGACAATACAATGGCGAGCGCATTCCGCTGCAGATGGGCTTTCATTTCGTGAAGATGAACGGTGGCGCCTATTGGAATGCCTATGAGCGCCTGCTGCGCGAAGTCTGCCGGAAAGACGATGTCGCCTGCGTGAGTTATGCTGAGGCCATGCCGATGATCGAGGCCCGCAAGAAGCAGAAAACCGAGGGGTAAACTTCCTCACACTCTCCGTTTCGTGACAAAGGTCGAACACCTCTCCTCCGTCATGCCGGTCCCCGGAACAAGCCCGAGGATGACCCGGCATCCAGCCACGGCGCATCCGCGCCGTGATAAGAGCCTTTTGCGATCAAGGACTTGATCGCGCTGGACCCCGGATCTAGCCCGGGGTGACGGGTGCGGATGAGGCAATTCACCAAGCACACCGTCTCCGTAGGACGTGCTCAAGACCTGAAGGCGGCCAATCGACCGCCTTTTTTCAGGGCTTGTTGGCCGCCAGTTCACCGGCTTCCGCTTCCCGCTGCAGATAACGCACGTCGATATCAGGCAGGGGCTTGTCATCAATCGCCGCTTCGAAGGCCACGAGACGTTTGTGGATGGAAAGCAACTCGATGATCGTCGTCCAGGAGTTGACCAGATACTGGAACGAATTACTGACCTGACCGAAGGCCGTGGCGATCTGCTGGTAGATACCATAGGTGATCTTGCCGGCGACGATAGTGGGAACGAGCATCAGGAGCAGGAACACCGCATCGGCCTGAATGTAGAAATACCGCGCCACGTTGAAATAGAGATAGTGCCAGTACATGCGGAAATAGTTCTTCCGCACATTGGAGTAGAGCTCCTTGACTGTTGGCGGCTGGGCGCGGTCGGCGTGATCCTCGCCATAGACAAGTTCCTTACGATAGGCGGCTTCCACACGCTGATTGCGGAAGTTCAAACCGGGCAGTTTGATGCCGACCGTCGCCAGAAGCACCGTACCGAATATCGACCAGACGATCGCCAGCCAGAACAGCGCATGCGGCACTTCGCCGATGATCGGCAATTCGGAGACATAGGAAGACAGCGCAAACAGGATCGGCAGGAAAACGACGAGCGTCATCACCGAATTGATCAGGGTGATGCCCAATGCCTCAAGCGTGGAGGAGAACCGCATCGTATCTTCCTGAACGCGCTGGGAAGCACCTTCGATATGGCGCAGCTTTTCCCACTTGGACATGTAGAAATCGTTCATCGCGGTTCGCCAGCGGAAGATGTAATGGCTGGTGAAGAAATCCGTCAGGATCGAAACCGCCATGCTGAGAAAGGCAATCTTGGCGAAGACGATCTGGAGGCTGTAGAAATCCCAGACTTCGATACCCGGTTGTTTGGAAAGGGCATTTTGCAGAAGGTCGCCGAAAGGCCGCCGGAAATTGTTGATGACGACGGAAATCTGAACGCCGAAATAGGTCACCGCGATAATCAGCAGTGATCCCCAGATAGACCAGAGCTTCCAGGGGTGATCCTTGGCGATGACGGTCCAGACAACGCCGAATAACGCCAGGCACGATGCGAGATAGCCGTAAAAGAACAGATTTGCCGGAACCAGAAAATAGCTGAGATCGTAGGGTTCCTGCTCGGGCATCACATAACCCCAGGACGCCCCTAGCCTTTCAAAGATGAAATACCAGGCAAGAATGGCGAAGAAGGCCCAAACGATGGCGGAGGTAAAGAAGGCTTTCGGCTTGGGAAAGAAAGAATGAAACACGTTTAGAACTCACGCGCGTTTGAAATCAGCCATTATTGGCGAAGCACTAGATGGCCCGAACCTAGGGCAGAAATTTGTGCACAGCAACGGCGAAGCGCGGACCTTAACAAGATGTAAGACGCGAACGGCGGATAAATCCTGGCGAAAACCTCGCAAAAGGTCTGGATCGGCGCGGGGAAAACCGGAGAGGCCTAGCGCCGCCGCTCCGTGGCGAGCACCGGCAGCACTAGAACAATACTGACGACAAGCACGGCGGAAGCGAGAATGCTGGGTGCGGTAAAACTGCCCGTCACCTCGGCGATCCAGCCGGCGGCCAGCGGCCCGACGATCTGGCCCGTTCCGAAGGCGGCCGTCATCAGCGCGAAGGCGCGGCGCGGGCTTGGCCCGGCAAATTCCCGGCCAAGCTGCAGGCCATAGGCCGTGATGACCATGAAGGTCAGCCCCAGAAGCAGGCCGCCCGCCAGAACACCCGGCACCGGTGGCAGCATCACGGAAGCGAAGACGCCGATGGCTTCGACGGCGAGAACGATCACAAAAGCGCGTTTCAGCCCCTGCGACTTCAGCACCGGTTTCCACAGGAACAGCGAAACGGCGGCGGCGCAGCCGGTAATGAACCAGGCCAGAAATTCCACGAAGGCACCTGCGGCAGCCATGCGGGCAATCGCAACGATGAAGGTGGCGGTGATGACGTAGCCGAAACCGAAAAGCCCATAGGCAAGCGTCGTCAGGAAGAGCGGCCGCGTCCATACAAGCGGCGGCTCGGCCACCGAGGACGCATGCCGCGGCGGGCCTGCGGGCAACACCCGCCAGACGAGAAGGAA
The DNA here is from genome assembly GCF_002005205.3 of Rhizobium rhizogenes. The sequence goes on from NZ_CP019701.2 coordinate 2,014,979, forward strand.
CGTCAGGAAGGAAAAGACGGCACCGGCGATCCACTCCTCCCGCCAGGAGGCGCCGCCGCCATCAAAAACGACACCGATCAGATAAACCGCGAGCGAGGAGATGGCGATACCCGCACCCACACCGCCGTAATGCAGCGCCTGAACCGCGTCCCTGCCGGCCTTTGCGGCATGGCCGATGACGATCTGCGAGGTGAAGATCATGGTCAGCGCGCTGGCGACACCCGCCAGAAACCGGATGACGGTGAAGGCCGCGACGGAATTGAAAGCGGCCATGGCCAGCAGCAGCGCGGCGGTGGAAAACAGCCCGCCAAGTGCTACAAGCCGCTCCCTACCCGAACCCCAGGAATAGGCCGAAAGCACCGCACCCGCCAGATAACCGGCAAAATTGCCCGCCGCCACGATGCCCGCATCCCCCGCCGAGAGCGGCACATCCGCCATCATGCCGGGCAGGATGGGGGTGAAGGAAAAGCGGCCGAAACCCATGGCGGATGCCATCATGAGAGCCCCGGCGAAACCGAGTGCAGTCAGATGTCTGGCGGAAAGTGGCTTGTCGGTGGTCATGCATGGCTTATCGCAACCGGGTGGATGAGCGACAAACGAGTTATTTTGATCGGCGTCATAAGCCGCCTTTATCGGTCACGTGGCGAGCGGCAATGCGTTCCAAGAATGCCGCGTATTCTTCTCCCCGAGGGGGAGAAGGTGGCCCGAAGGGTCGGATGAGGAGGAAACGTTGCCGGATTTCGGAGAGCTTGCCCCTCATCCCGCTGCCGCGGACTTCTCCCCGGCGGGGAGAAGAAACAAGTGGCGCGCGCTCGCTCCAACCTTAAAAGCGAGGGTGACGGAGGCAGGTGTAGCTGTCACTCAGCCAACGTCAGCACCAGCGGCCCGTTCTTCGTCGCCACCACCGTATGCTCATATTGCACCGTCGGCGCGCTCGGATCGCTGTAGAGTGTCCATGCATCATCGTCGCCGTCTTCGGCCCAATAGGCGCCCGTCGAGAGAAACGGCTCAACGGTGAACACCATGCCTTCCTGCATGATGCGGCGTTCGCCCTTATCGGGCCAGGTCGCCAGTTCCTTCGGCTCCTCATGCAGCGAGCGGCCGATGCCGTGGCTGGCCAGATTGGTGATCAGCGTATAGCGGTTCTTTTTGGCAAAAGCGCCGATGGCATTACCGATATCGGCGAAAGGCCGGCCGGTTTTCACCTGCTGCAGGCCCGTCCACATGGCGCGCTTGCCATCGCGGCACAGGCGTTCGATATCCTTCCTCACCGGCGGCACGGCGAAAGACGAGCCGGTATCGCCGAAAAAGCCGTTCTTCACCGCCGAGACATCGATATTGACGAGATCGCCCGCCTTGATGATGCGTGGCCCCGGAATGCCGTGGGCCACTTCCTCGTTGACGCTGATGCAGGTCGCGCCGGGAAACTTGTAGCAGAATTCCGGCGCCGATTGCGCACCATTATCCTCCAGCACCTTGCGGCCGATCGCATCCAGTTCGGCCGTGGTGATGCCGGGTTCCAGCGCGTCCGCCATGGTCTGCATCGCGACGGCGCACAAACGGCCGATATCCTTCAGCAGAACCAGTTCTTCTTCGGTGGAAATGACCATGTCTCTGTCCGTCGTTCTGTCTGGCGGGTCTGAAAACGCCCGCCTTGGTAATCATCAAGCCGTGGCTTTCACCGGATCGGCGCTCCCCGTCAATTCTTTTCTGACGATCGGCGCGACTTTCGTACCATAAAGCTCGATGCCGCGCATGATCTGGTCGTGCGGCATCAGGCCGATGGCCATCTGCAGCAGGAAGCGATCATTCCTGAACACGCCATGCGCCTTGATGATCTTTTCCGCCACCAGTTCCGGCTCACCGAGGAAGAGATTGCCTTCCGGCCCGCGTGCCGCATCGAAATGCGCGCGGTTCGTCGGCCCCCAGCCACGCTCGCGGCCGATGCGGTCCATCACCTCCGCCTGCGGCCCGTAAAACTGGTCCGCCGCCTTGTCGGTGGTGTCGGCAATGAAGCCGTGCACATTGATGCTGGTGCGCAGCTTGGTCTTTTCCTGACCCGCCCGGCGGGCCGCCTCATGGTAGAGATCGAACAGCGGCGCGAAACGGCGATATTCGCCGCCGATGATGGCAAGCGCCACCGGCAGGCCCATGGCCCCGGCCCGCGCCACCGATTGCGGCGTGCCGCCCACCGCGATCCACACCGGCAGACGTTCCTGCAGCGGGCGCGGATAAACGCCGCGCCCGTTTATGGCCGGATGTTTGGTGCCGGACCAGGTGACGATTTCCTGTTCGCGCAGCGCCAGAAGCAGATCGAGCTTTTCGGCGAAGAGCACGTCATAATCCTCGAGATCGTAACCGAACAACGGGTAGGATTCGATGAAGGAGCCGCGCCCGGCCATGATTTCGGCGCGACCGTTCGACAGGAGATCGACAGTCGAAAATTGCTGGAACACCCGCACCGGATCATCCGAACTCAGCACCGAGACGGCGCTGGTGAGACGGATGTTCCTGGTTTTGACAGCCGCGGCCGCAAGCACGGTGGAGGGCGAGGAAGCGACATAATCCGGGCGGTGGTGCTCTCCCAGTCCGAAAACATCGAGCCCGACCTGATCGGCAAGCTCGATTTCCTCGAGAAGATCCTTCAGACGGCGCGCACCTTCCGGCCCGCGGCCATCGGCGGGGTTGGGATTGACATCCGCGAATGTGTAAAGACCGAGTTCCATAAACGATACCTCTGTTTGCTTGCCTCAGAGATAGGGACGCACAGCCCCCCAGACAAACGCAAAATCTGGAAGCTTAGCTTCGAAAAAATGGATATGCGCCGCCGGATTCGCCGCTGCGCCGCCCTTGCCTGAAATGACCCGCGAAATGGCGCCAGAAATGGCGATTGCCAGCCAGCCCCCTTTGGGCATACCCTGCCTAAACATGTGCGAAGTAATGCAAAAAGGGGAAAGCATGCATCGGACAGTTATCGTGACAGGCTCCACAAGCGGTATCGGCCTTGCCATCGCCCAGAGATTTGCGAGAGAAGGCGCCAATATCGTGCTGAACGGTTTCGGCGACGAGGACGAGATTGAAAAACTCCGTCTTTTGCTGGAAGCCGAAAGCGGCGGGCGCGTGCTTTACCACCCGGCGGACATGACGAAACCGGACGAAATCGCCGACCTCATCCACACTTCTCACGAAAAGCTCGGCTCGGTGGACGTGCTCGTCAACAATGCCGGCATCCAGCACATCGCGCCCATCGAGGAGTTTCCGACGGAAAAATGGGACTGGATCATCGCCATCAATCTGACCAGTTCCTTCCATACCATGCGTGCCGCGATACCGCTGATGAAGAAGGCCGGCAAAGGCCGCATCATCAATATTTCCTCGGCCCATGGTCTCGTCGCCTCGCCGTTCAAATCGGCCTATGTGGCGGCCAAACACGGCATCATGGGCCTGACGAAGACGGCGGCGCTGGAACTTGCGCAGACCGGCGTCACCGTCAATGCCATTTGTCCCGGTTACGTGCTGACACCGCTGGTCGAAAAGCAGATACCGGAAATGGCCAAGGTGCGCGGCATCAGCGAAGAGGCGGTGAAGAACGACGTGATGCTGGAATTGCAGGCGACCAAGCAATTCGTCACCGTCGATGACGTGGCGGCGGCTGCCCTGTTTCTGGCAAGCGACGCCGCAAGCAATATCACCGGCACGCATATTTCCGTGGATGGCGGCTGGACGGCGCAATAATTGCCGGATTTTCTTTCCGTTATGGAAACAATGAATTGCCAAAACGGAAATCGATATGCGCGCAAGGGCGTGCATAGATGTATCGGAACAATGACAAGAAACCGGCTCGGCAGCCGGTCAAAACAGCAAGGCATTGCATGAAAGACGCGATCAGCTTCATCCTCAACAGCGAAACCATCTCGCTCAGGGATTTCGGACCGACGGACACGCTTCTCGATTACCTCCGCATCAGCAAGCGGTTGACCGGGACAAAAGAAGGCTGTGCGGAAGGCGACTGCGGTGCCTGCACGGTGCTGGTCGGGCGGCTGCTGGATGGTTCGCTGCGTTATGAAAGCGTCAATGCCTGTATCCGTTTCCTGGGCTCGCTGCACGGCACCCACATCGTCACGGTGGAGCATCTGGCCGCCCGCGACGGCACGCTGCACCCCGTGCAGCAGGCCATGGTGGATTTCCACGGGTCGCAATGCGGTTTCTGTACGCCGGGCTTCATCATGTCGCTTTACGGCCTCTGGCTGACCAGCGAAAAACCCGGCCGCGCCGATATTGAGAAGGCTCTGCAAGGCAATCTCTGTCGATGCACGGGTTACGAGCCGATCGTGAAGGCCGCCGAAAAAATCGCCGCGGCCCGCCCGAGTGCGCTGTTCGATCCGCTGCAACGGGACCGCACCGACATCATGGCACGGCTCTGGGCGATCCGCGAAAACGAGACGATCACCGTCGTCAGAGGCGAGGATCGCACCATCATTCCGGCGACGCTTTCCGATTTGACCGAGATTTACGCCGCTGAACCGAAGGCCACCATCGTCGCCGGTTCCACCGATGTCGGCCTGTGGGTGACGAAGCAGATGCGGGCGCTGAACCCCGTCATCTTCATCAACAATCTCGGAGACCTGCAAACCATCGCCGTGGATGAAAATGGCATCACGCTGGGTGCCGGCGTCACCTACAGCCAGGCCTTCAAGACCATTGCAGACCATTTCCCACCGCTTGCCCGGCTGTTCAACCGCCTCGGTGGTGAGCAGGTGCGCAATATGGGAACCATCGGCGGCAACATCGCCAATGGCTCGCCCATCGGCGACACACCACCTGCGCTGATTGCGCTTGGCGCGACGCTCACCCTGCGCTCGTCTTCCGGCGGCCGCACCGTGCCGCTGGAGAGCTATTTCATCGATTACGGCAAACAGGACCGGCTGAGCGGCGAATTCGTCGAAAAGCTTTTCATTCCGTTCCAGAAGCCGGAAAGCCACTACGCCGTCTACAAGATTTCCAAACGGCGCGACGAGGATATTTCCGCCCTCTGTGCTGCCTTCAATCTGACGCTCGACGCTGACGGCACCATCGAGGACATCCGCATCGCCTTTGGCGGCATGGCCGGCACGCCGAAACGCGCCGCTCATCTGGAGACAGCTCTTCTCGGCAAGGCGTGGTCGCAGGATACCATCGACGCAGCGCGCGATGTGCTGGACGAGGATTTGACCCCGCTGACGGACTGGCGCGCCACTGCCGAATATCGCCAATTGACGGCCAAGAACCTGCTGACGCGGTTCTTCCTTGAGACTTCCGGGGAGAGGCAGGAACTTAGCCGTTTCTCGCTGGAGGAGGCGTGATCATGGCGATGGCGAAACCCGCCCCCTCCCTCATTCCTGTGCTTGTCACAGGAATCCAGCCGACGCGCGTCTGCGCGGCGAAAGACTCTTTTCAGCCCAAAGACTTGGGCTGGCTGGATTCCTGTGACAAGCACAGGAATGAGGGACTATTATCGCTGTCACATGCCGTAATTCACCAAGAAGGAGCTTGAACCATGGACACCACAAGCTTCGACAAGACCAAGACCGAAATCGACGGCCCAATGCACGCTTCACTCCGGCACGATTCCGCCCATAAGCATGTGACCGGCAGCGCCGAATATATCGACGATATTCCCGAACCCGCCGGCCTCGTCCACGGCGCGCTTGGCCTTTCCGACCGGGCGCATGCCGAAATCGTCGCGATGGACCTTTCCGAAGTGGAAGCCACGTCAGGCGTGCTCTGGGTGATGGTTGCCAAGGACGTGCCCGGCGAAAACGATGTCTCGTCAGGCGGTCGCCACGACGAACCTTTGCTGGCCGAGACAAAGGTCGAATTCCACGGCCAGCCGATCTTCGCGGTCTTTGCCGAAACCCGCGACATCGCCAGAAAGGCGGCCCGCAAGGCAAAAATCACCTATAAGGACCTGCCGCATTTCACTGATATCGATACGGCAATTGAGAATGGCGGCGCGCTCGTCATCGATCCGATGACGCTGAAACGTGGCGATGCGAAGATCGAAATGGATGTCGCACCGCGTCGTCTCACCGGCACGATGCGGATCGGCGGGCAGGAGCATTTTTATCTCGAAAGCCACATCGCCATGGCCGTGCCGGGCGAAGATGACGAGGTGACGCTGTGGAGTTCCACCCAGCATCCAAGCGAAATCCAGCACATCGTCAGCCACATCCTGCAGGTGCCGTCCAATGCCGTCACCGTGCAGGTGCGCCGCATGGGCGGCGGTTTCGGCGGCAAGGAAACGCAGGGCAACCAGTTCGCCGCCCTCTGCGCCATCGCTGCCAAGAAGCTGAACCGGGCCGTGAAAATCCGCCCGGACCGCGACGAGGACATGAGCGCCACCGGCAAGCGCCATGATTTCCGCGTCGATTACGAGTTGGGCTTCGATGAGGAAGGCCGCATCCACGCCGTCGACGCCACCTACGCCGCACGCTGCGGTTTTTCCTCCGATCTGTCAGGCCCGGTCACGGATCGCGCGCTGTTCCATGCCGATTCCAGCTATTTCTACCCACATGTGCATCTCACCTCGCGGCCGCTGAAAACCCACACCGTCTCCAACACCGCCTTTCGCGGTTTCGGCGGGCCGCAGGGCATGCTGGGGGCGGAACGGTTTATCGAGGAAATCGCCTATGCCGTCGGCAAGGACCCGCTCGATATCCGCAAGCTGAATTTCTACGGCGAGACCGGCTCCGGCCGCACCACGACGCCCTATCATCAGGAAGTCGAAGACAATATCATCGCCCGCGTTGTCGAGGAGCTGGAGACGTCAAGCCACTACCGCGCACGACGTGATGCAATCATCGAGTTCAACAAAACCAGTCCGATCATCCGCAAGGGCATCGCGCTCACCCCTGTCAAATTCGGCATTTCCTTCACCATGACCGCCTTCAATCAGGCCGGCGCGCTGGTGCATATCTATAATGATGGCTCCATTCACCTGAACCATGGCGGCACCGAAATGGGCCAGGGCCTCTACACCAAGGTGGCGCAGGTGGTGGCCGATGCCTTCCAGGTGGATATCAACAGGGTGAAGATAACAGCCACGACGACGGGCAAGGTGCCGAATACGTCAGCCACCGCCGCCTCCTCCGGCACCGACCTTAACGGCATGGCGGCCTATGACGCCGCACGCCAGATCCGCGAGCGGCTCGTCAAATTCGCCACTGAGAACTGGAACGTGCCGGAAGAGGAAGTCGTCTTCCTGCCGAACCGGGTGCGCATCGGCCTTGAGGAAATCGCCTTCAACGATTTCATCAAAAAAGCCTATTTCGCCCGCGTGCAGCTTTCCGCCGCCGGTTTTTACAAGACGCCGAAAATCCACTGGGACCGCGCCGCCGGCCGTGGCACGCCGTTTTATTATTTCGCCTATGGCGCGGCCTGCTCGGAAGTGTCTATCGATACGCTGACCGGCGAATACCTGATGGAACGCACCGATATCCTCCACGATGTCGGCAAATCGCTGAACCCGGCCATCGATATCGGCCAGATCGAGGGCGCCTTCGTGCAGGGCATGGGCTGGCTGACGACGGAAGAATTGTGGTGGGACGGCAAGGGGCGGCTGCGCACCCACGCGCCTTCCACCTACAAGATCCCGCTCGCCTCCGACCGGCCGAAGAGCTTTAACGTCAAGCTGGCGGAATGGGCGGAAAATGCCGAGCCCACCATCGGCCGCTCCAAGGCCGTGGGCGAACCGCCCTTCATGCTGGCGATCTCGGTTCTCGAAGCCCTCTCCATGGCCGTCGCCTCCGTCGCCGATTACAAGGTCTGCCCGCGCCTCGATGCGCCGGCAACGCCGGAACGGGTACTGATGGCAGTGGAACGGCTGAAGAAGGTGTGAGGGAGGGCGTATCCATGTGGCCGAGCCCCCTCATCCGGCGCTGCGCGCCACCTTCTCCCCGCCGGGGAGAAGAAATTTGCCGCGCCGTCACGGCAATTCAAAAATGTTGCCGTCGTAGTGCGGAGCTTGCGGGACCTTTCTTCTCCCCGCCAGGGAGAAGGTGGCGCGCAGCGCCGGATGAGGGGGCCAGCCCCAATGCCTGACGCCTCCCTCTCCGCCTTCCTCGCCCGCCCTGCCCCCGCAATCCTCGTGGAAATCGAGGCCGTAAAAGGCTCATCCCCACGCGAGGCCGGCACCTTCATGCTGGTCTCACAGGCTGACTTGTGGGAAACCATCGGCGGCGGACAGTTCGAATATATGGCGATAGACCACGCCCGCGCCATGCTGCGGGATGGCGTCAGCGAAGACCGCATGGATATTCCGCTAGGGCCGGAAATAGGCCAATGCTGCGGCGGCCGCACCCTCATCCGCTTCCGGCGGATAACGGCAGAGATCGCCGCCGGTCTTGAGGCGCGGCTGAAGGGCGAGGCCGAACAGCAGCCCGCCGTCTTCATTTTTGGCGCAGGTCATGTCGGCAAGGCGCTGGCAGATGCCCTGTCGCTGCTGCCCCTGACCCTGACGGTGGTGGAAACCCGTGAAAGCGAGCTGCGCGATCTTCCCTCAGTAGTGGCGTCCATACTGACCCCCATGCCGGAAGCATTCGTTCCGAAAATCCCGGCAAACGGCGCGGCCATCATCGTCACCCACGATCATGCGCTCGATTTCCTGATTGCGAAGGAAGCGCTTGCCCGCGTCAATCTCGCTTATGTCGGCATGATCGGCTCGAAGACCAAACGCGCCACCTTCGCCCATTGGCTGGAACGGGAAGGTGAGCCCTCTTCCCGCCTTGCAAAGCTCACCCTGCCCATCGGCGGCACAAGCGTCAGGGACAAACGCCCCGCCGTCATAGCGGCCCTTGTGGCAGCCGAGTTGCTGCAAGCATTTTCCGCTGCCGAAATCCGTCGCAACGAAAATCGACACGCCCATCCTCAAGACCAAGATCACGCTTGAGCCCATCCGGCAGGCTTTCATCCGCCAGATTATCCGGTGCAAGGCTTTCAAGGGTAAATCGTTCCGCTGTCCGCAGGCCCGCACGCAGGCGGGACCACGCGCGCAAAAGTGCTGTGCGCATGTTCGTCTCCATTCAAAAATGTCAGAAGCTCAGTTGATGAATTGGGCTAAAAATGCTCTGGTTTCCGGAGAAAAACCAATGAAACCTTTGGCCTTTTGCATAAAGAGAACTTATCCATGAAGATGTCTCGCCAGTTCCCGCTGAATGCCCTGCGCGTCTTCGATGCCGCCGCAAGGCATCTGAGCTTCACCAAGGCCGGCGAAGAGCTGGGCATGACGCAGACGGCGGTCAGCTACCAGGTGAAGCTGCTGGAGGAGAATATTGGCGAGCCGCTTTTCCTGCGCACGGCACGGCAGGTGTCGCTGACGGAGGCGGGGGAGAAACTGGCGCCCAAGGTTGCCGACGCCTTCAATACGCTTCGGGAGGCCGTCGACAGTGTGCGCGACGCGCCGGATGCCACCCTGACCATACATTCCACGGCCACCTTCGCATCACGCTGGCTGTCGCGGCATCTGGGCGCCTTCCAGCTTGAACATCCCTCCATCGCCGTCAGGCTGGAAACATCGGGCGCCCTGATCGATTTCAACCAATCGGACTGCGATGTCGCCATTCGCTGGAGCCGCGACGACGGCAAGGGATTGACCTATCATCGGCTGCTTCGCGGCGTTTACACGCCGATGCTGCATCCCGACCTTGCACAAAGCATCGATGGTTTGAAGACGCCCGAAGACCTTCTTCGCCTGCGTATCATCGATCCCGGTGACGTGTGGTGGAGCCAATGGTTCCGGGAAGTCGGTATTGAAAATCCTGATCTGAAGCGTTATCCACGCAGCCGCCTCAACGTGCAGGCTTTCGAAGCCGCAGCGGCGATCGCCGGTCAGGGTGTGGCCATGCTCACCCCTGAACTCTACGCCGATGAGATCGCGCTCGGCCGTCTCTACCAGCCCTTCGAGCATCTCAGCAGCGAAGGCAAGAACTACTGGCTTGTCTATCCCGAAAACCGCAGGAACATCCGCAAGATCAAACTGTTTCGCGACTGGATATTGAAGCGGATCGAGGAAAGCCGGCCGCCACAGCCCCATCAAAACCCCATGTCAGGCGCATAAAAACAGCGCGGCGTATCCTCATCCGGAAACAGACAGAGATGATATTCGCCGTCCTCCGACCGTCTTGCCTCGCTCTGCGACCAGTTGAAGACATGGCGTCGCGTCACCATGCGATGATCGCCGGGGGCGAGCGAAACCTCATAACCATCAGGTGTGACACGAACGCTGCGCGTGGGGATCATCTGGCAGTCGCCCGTCTGGGCATCGCCATTGCAGCAGTAGCTTTCATATTTGAACCCCTTGTGGGATTCATGGGCAAGTGCCGTGGCGGTGAACGCCAGAAATAAGAAGAGGACCGTCAGAACAAGGCGCATCGGCATGGTCTCCGTTGAAAACAACGGCGGCTGCCGGAAGGTCATTGCGTCCCTTCATTCAAATTCCACACATCAACACGCACCCGGACACAACGGCACCGGGAACCGCGACACCTGCCCCTGATTCTGCCCCCGCCACAGGGTTCGCAGCACCCGCTTTCGGAATAACCGCCAGCGAAACATGTCATGGGAGCTTTAAAAGCTCCGCAGCCCTATATTTTAGCACATTGGCGGGCCGCTCACAGGATAATAGCTGAGTCGCGTTAGCCAGCTAAGCACAAACCATACGGCAGCAAGCGCACATTGCAACTTTACCGGGCCTGCCGCGGTCCGCTCACGGCCCGAACCGGGTTGTGAACACAAGACCATCGGATTGTGAACAATCACCCTCGGAGCGCTGCTTTTCCCTTTCCTAACGGTCAAATTTCTCGCAAGGTGCGCTGCACAAGGATCAGGGGAACCGCATGTACGAATACGCCATTGCGTGGGAATGGATGGCCTTTGCCGTCCGCTGGCTCCACGTCATCACCGCCATCGCCTGGATCGGCTCGTCCTTCTATTTCATTGCGCTCGATCTCGGGCTGGTCAAACGGGCGCATCTGCCGCCGGGGGCTTATGGCGAGGAGTGGCAGGTGCATGGCGGCGGTTTTTACCACATCCAGAAATATCTGGTTGCGCCTGCCCAGATGCCCGAACACCTGACATGGTTCAAATGGGAAAGCTACGTCACCTGGCTTTCCGGTTTTGCGATGCTCTGCATCGTTTATTATGGCGGCGCCGACCTCTTCCTCATCGACCATTCCGTGCTTGATCTCACCCAGTTCCAGGCCATCTGTCTGTCGCTGGCATCGCTTGCCATCGGCTGGCTGTTTTACGATTTCCTCTGTAAATCGCCGCTCGGCAACAATACCTGGGGCTTGATGATCGTGCTCTATGTCGCGCTGGTGGCGATGGCATGGGGTTATACGCAGGTCTTCACCGGGCGTGCCGCCTTCCTGCATCTCGGCGCGTTTACCGCCACCATCATGTCGGCGAATGTATTTTTCATCATCATTCCGAACCAGAAGATCGTCGTCGCAGACCTGATTGCCGGGCGCACGCCGGACCCGAAATATGGCCGCATCGCCAAACAGCGCTCGCTGCACAACAACTACCTGACGCTGCCCGTCATCTTCTTCATGCTGTCGAACCATTACCCGCTGGCTTTCGCGACCGAGTTCAACTGGATCATCGCAGCGCTGGTCTTCCTGATGGGCGTCACCATCCGCCACTGGTTCAACACCACCCATGCCCGCAAGGGCAAACCGACATGGACCTGGCTTCTCACCGCCCTCATCTTCATCGTCATCATGTGGCTTTCCACCGTGCCGAAAGTGCTGACCGGCGAGGAGGAGCAGAAGGCCGCCACCCTCTCCCCCATGCAGCAGCAATTCGTCAGCGACGCTCATTTCACCAAGGCGCGCGATGTGGTTCAGGGCCGCTGTTCCATGTGTCATGCGGCCGAGCCTGTCTGGGAAGGTGTGCCCTTCACACCCAAATCCGTGAAGCTCGAAACCGACGAACAGATCGCCGCCCATGCGCGCGAAATCTATTTGCAAGCCGGCCGCAGCCATGCCATGCCTCCCGGCAACATCACCGCCATCACCCCGGATGAGCGCAAGGTGCTGACCGCATGGTATGAAAGTGCGGTTTCCGGGGCTGGAAAAGCCGAAGGAAAAACTGAATGAGCATGGTTCTGCTGCGTGGCCGCCTGCTGAGCTTCCGCCGCGCGCCGCTCGCAATCGACGATACGCAAAGCTATCTCTATATCGAAGATGGCGGCCTGCTGATCGAAAATGGCAGGATCGCCGCCATCGGCGAATACGCCGATATCCGTAAGACGGCACCGGAAGAGATCGAGGAAAAGGACCACCGGCCGCATCTCATCGTGCCCGGCCTCATCGACATGCACCTGCATTTCCCGCAGATGCAGGTCATCGGCTCATACGCTGCCAATCTGCTGGAATGGCTGAATACCTATACTTTCCCGGAAGAATGCCGCTTCGTCGAAACCGCCCATGCCCAGCGCATCGCCACGCATTTCTACGACGAGCTGCTGCGCCACGGCACCACCACGGCCGCTGCCTATTGCTCGGTGCACAAGACCTCCGCCGACGCCTTTTTCACTGAGGCCATGAAGCGCAACATGCTGATGGTGGGCGGCAAGGTGATGATGGACCGCAATGCCCCGCAGGGCCTGCTGGACACGCCGGAAACCTCCTATGACGAGACGCGCCAGGTGATTGCCGACTGGCACGGCAAGGGCCGCAACCACGTCGCCATCACGCCGCGCTTCGCCATCACCTCCACCCCGAAGCAGATGGAGGCCGCCCAGGCGCTGGCGCAGGAGTTTCCCGATCTCTTCATCCAGACGCATTTGTCCGAAAATCTGGACGAGATCAAATACACCTGCGAGCTTTACCCCGAAGCGACCGACTATACCGATATCTATGTGCGCTATGGCCTGATGGGCAACAAGACCCTGCTCGGCCACGCCATCCACCTCTCGGAGCGCGAAGCGGACGTGCTGTCGGAAACCGGCGCGGTGGCCGTACATTGCCCCACCTCGAACCTCTTCATCGGCTCCGGCCTCTTCCCGATGAAAAAGCTGCAGCGGCGCGAAAAGCCGGTGCGGATCGCGGTCGCGACCGATATCGGCGGCGGCTCCAGCTATTCCATGCTGCGCACCATGGATGAGGCCTACAAGATCCAGCAATTGCTGGGCGAGCGTCTGAACCCGCTGGAAAGCTGGTATCTGATGACCCGCGGTAATGCCGAAGCGCTTTCCATGGTCGATCGCATCGGCACACTGGAAGCCGGCACGGACGCGGACATCACCGTGCTCAACGCTTCCTCGACACCCGCCATGGCCCTTAAGATGGAAGTGGTGAAAAGCCTGACGGAAGAGCTGTTCCTGATGCTGACCATGGGCGATGACCGCACCGTGGTGGAAACCTATGTGGCCGGCAGGGCGATGAAGAGCGTGCTGGCATAGTTCGGCTGGGGCCGAAACATCCGGTCACGATCTCGCTTAAACCAATATCTATGGAGCGAGCGGATGCCACTTGTGTCTTCTCCCCGCCGGGGAGAAGTCCGCGGCAGCGGGATGAGGGGGCGAGGGCAGTGAGTTACGGCGACGTTGCCCCTCATCCGACCCTTCGGGCCACCTTCTCCCCCTCGGGGAGAAGAAACCCGGCGCAACGCCGAGCTTCATGCGATTGCCGCCGCCGGTCGGCCGAAATGCGAATGACCTCTGGAGTGCCCCGTGCCGAATCTAGACACAACCACCATGCTCATGATCCTCGCGACCTTCGTCATCGCAGGCATCGTCAAGGGCGTGACCGGCATGGGGTTGCCCACCGTTGCCATGGGCGTGCTCGGCCTCTTCATGCCGCCGGTCAGCGCCGCCGGCCTGCTCATCCTGCCCTCCTTCATCACCAATATCTGGCAATTGTTGGCCGGGCCTGATTTCCGGGCCATCGTGAAGCGGCTGTGGCCGATGATGATCGCCATTGCGCTTGGCACCCTCATCGGCATCCGGCTGATGACATCAGGCACCGGCGTCTGGACCACCTCGGCGCTCGGCCTGTGCCTTGCGGCTTACGCGGCCTATAGCCTGCTTGCCAGACCCATCTCGATTCCGGCCGGGCTGGAACCGAAACTCTCCCCGGTCATGGGGCTCGCAACCGGTCTGTTGACCGGCGGCACCGGAGTTTTCGTCGTGCCCGCCGTGCCCTATATCCAGTCGCTCGGTTTCAGCCGGGATGATCTCGTGCAGGCGCTTGGCCTTTCCTTCACGGTCTCCACCGTCGCGCTCGCCGCCGGCCTTGCCTCCCAGAATGCCTTTCACGTCGAGCATCTGTCGCTTTCCGCGCTGGCCGTGCTGCCGGCCCTTGCCGGAATGTGGCTTGGCCAGAAAATCCGTACCATCGTCAGCCCGGCGACATTCCGGCGCTGGTTTCTCATCTGCCTGCTCATATTGGGAGCCGAGCTGTTTTTGCGGGCATTCTGGTGATGGAAATCCGTCGATTTTGATGTCGTGACCGCCACATTCATGTTATGTGAAGCCATCATTCAAATGTGAAGGCTTTATCCATGGGCAAAATCCTGACCATAGCGGACCTGAAGCAACAGGCTCAGCGTCGTGTGCCGAAAATGTTTTTCGACTATGCCGATAGCGGCGCTTGGACGGAAAGCACCTACCGCGCCAATGAGGACGATTTTGCCAAGATAAAGCTGCGCCAGCGCGTGCTGGTGGATATGACCGACCGGTCGCTGGCCACCGAAATGGTTGGCGAGAAGGTTTCGATGCCGGTCGCGCTCTCCCCCACCGGGCTCACCGGCATGCAGCACGCCGATGGCGAAATGCTGGCCGCAAAAGCGGCGGAGGAATTCGGCGTGCCTTTCACGCTCTCGACCATGAGCATCTGCTCCATCGAGGATGTCGCCTCGGTCACCTCGAAACCCTTCTGGTTCCAGCTTTACGTGATGAAGGATCGGGACTTCGTCAATAATCTGATCGACCGCGCCAAGGCCGCCGGATGCTCGGCGCTGGTGCTGACGCTCGACCTGCAAATTCTCGGCCAGCGTCACAAGGACCTTCGCAACGGCCTGTCGGCACCGCCGAAATTCACGCCGAAGCACATCTGGCAGATGGCGACCCGGCCGCAATGGTGCCTGGACATGGCTCGCACCAAACGCCGCAGCTTCGGCAATATTGTCGGCCATGCCAAAAACGTCTCAGACCTGTCATCGCTTTCCTCCTGGACGGCGGAACAGTTCGATCCGCGCCTGTCCTGGAAGGATGTAGAATGGATCAAGGAACGCTGGGGAGGCAAGCTGATCCTCAAGGGCGTTCTTGACGAGGAAGATGCACGCGCGTCGCTCGACACGGGCGCCGACGCCATCATCGTCTCCAACCACGGCGGCCGCCAGCTCGATGGCGCCCATTCCTCCATCGCCATGCTGCCGAAAATCGTCGATGCCGTCGGCGATAAAGTCGAGGTGCACATGGATGGCGGCATTCGCTCCGGTCAGGACGTGCTGAAAGCCGTGGCGCTCGGCGCCAAAGGCACCTATATCGGCCGCCCCTTCCTCTACGGCCTCGGCGCTGATGGAAAGCGGGGCGTGACGACGGCGCTCGAGATCATCCGCAAGGAGATGGATGTCAGCATGGCGCTTTGCGGAAAAAGGCTGATCACGGACGTGGATCGCAGCATTCTGGCGTGATGGTGACGCTGTAGCAGGTGAGGTGATGCCTCAGAGCCGGCGTCTCAGAAAGTCCCGTACGCTGCCTCCCTCATCCCTGTGCTTGTCACAGGGATCCAGCCAGCCCAAGTCCTTGGGCTGAAAGGACTCCTTCCGTCGCGCAGACGCGCGCCGGCTGGATTCCTGTGACAGGCACAGGAATGAGGTGGAGAGGCCCTATCAATGCCCCACCGTCTTCGAAAACACATTCACAATCACCACCCCCGTCACGATAAACCCGAGACCGATAACGGCGGCAATATCCAGCGTCTGGCGGAACACGAAATAACCGATGCCGGAGATCAGCACGATGCCGAGCCCGCTCCAGATCGCATAGGCAACCCCGACAGGGATCACGCGTAACGTGAACGACAGCAGATAAAAGGCCGCGCCGTAAAATACCGCCATCAGCACCGTCGGCAGCCACCTGGTGAATTGCTGCGACTGCTGCAGGAATGAGGTCGCGATGACCTCGCAGATAATGGCCGCGACAAGCGCCCCATAGGTGAAAAGTGCCGCGTTCATCGTTCCGTTTCCTTTGTCGTCTGGGCGATCATCCGGGCCTTGAGAGCCGCCCTGTCGCCACCTGCCCTGCCATCATCGGCCAGAAGATCGGCAAACCAGATGCCGTCAGCCGCAAGTCGCACCATCTCCAGTACCACCCCGTCATCCGTATCTTTATGACGGGCAAGACGTCCCTCGACCCAGCTGGTCCACATGCGCCGAAGCGACGTCTCACCGACCATGGAAACCGAGATTGCCGCCCATTGCCTGCCCGAATCCCGGTCACGATCATCGAAAACCGCCTTCACATAGGCCCGCGTGAAGCATCCGTAAGCTTCACAATCCTGTGAGATGAGCGCATCGATTTCCGCGTCCAGCGCCGAAAGAAGGTCAGCCATGACGGCCTCCAGCAAGGCCTGCTTGGAGGGAAAATGGTGGAACAGCCCACCCTTCGTCACCCCGGCCGCATCGGCCACCGCCTGTATGGAAAGCGCCGCAACACCCTGATCAGCAGCAAGTTTCGCCGCGCAGTCAAGGAGGCTGCGACGCACGATCTCGGGCTGCTTCTTTCGTCCGTGAGCATTTGTCATGCTTCAAAACATACCGGATGGTAGGTTTCTTTTCAAGGAAATTGTGAAGGCAGCAGACGGGTTGAAATTCATACTTAATTAAGCATGAAAGCGATCTCTAAAGTTTTAGCGGTTTTGTTGCCGGAAAGTGTCAGTAAAACTTGAAATCAACAGCGGCGGTCAAACAAAAGGGGCGAATTATGTCGGGAACGGTCAAACGGGGAATGGCGGGAACATGGGTCTTCGCGCTCGCCTTCTTTTGCGCGATCCTCTCATTGCAGGCATCGCCGGCGCAGGCCGGCTATGCCCATTTCATCATGGATGCCAATACCGGCAAGGTTCTGGCTTCCCGCAATGCCGATGTGCTGAACCACCCCGCTTCGCTCACCAAGATGATGACGCTTTACATGACCTTCGAGGCGCTGCATGCCGGCCGCATTCGCTGGGATCAGAAGATAAAGATGTCCAAGAATGGTGCAGCCGTCATCCCCTCCAAGCTTTATGTGCGCCAGGGCCAGACCTTCACCGTGCGCGAAGCGGTTTATGGCATGATCGTCAAATCCGCCAATGACATGGCGGAAGGCATGGGCGATCACCTCGGCGGCTCCGAGTCAAGGTTCGCCGAGATGATGACCCGCAAGGCCCGCCAACTGGGCATGACGAAAACGGTGTTCCGCAACGCCTCTGGCCTGCCCAGCAAATCGCAGGTGACGACGGCGCGCGATATGGCGAAGCTCGGCCTTGCGCTGCAGCGCGACTTTCCCAAGGAATACGGCCTGTTTGCCATGGAATCCTTCAGTTTCCGGGGAAAACGGATTCGTGGCCACAATAATCTGATGTATCGTTATCAGGGCATGGACGGCATCAAGACCGGCTACACCAACGCTTCCGGTTTCAACCTCGTCAGCGCCATCAACCATAATGGCCGCCGTGTCGTCGGCGTCGTGCTGGGCGGCAAGACCGCGCGCAGCCGTGATGCCCAGATGGCGGCCCTTCTCGACAAGGCCGTGCCGCAGGCATCGAGAAGCCGCAATACCGAACAGCTCGTCGCCAGCGCCAATGTCAGCCGCACCTTCGATGTGCCGCCCGCTGCCGTACCGCTCCCCATGTTCGCGGAACGCCGCTCCGACCCGGTCGCCATGCAGATCGCCACGGCCAACAACCAGATGGCCGACATGATCCAGGTTTCCGCCATTCCGAGACCCGCCCCCGCTGCCGCCGTTGGCCAGCCCGCCGGCCAGAGAAGCCGCTGGGAAGTGCAGATCGCCGCCGCCGATAGCGAAGCCGCCGCCCGCTCGCTGCTCGCCAACGCCCGCTCCAACATCGGCAGCTATGCCGGGATCGCCCCCTATACCGAAGCCGTGCAAAGCGGCTCGGCAACGCTCTACCGCGCCCGCTTCACCGGCTTCGAAGACCAGTCTTCGGCGGTTTCCGCCTGCAAGGAACTGAAGGCGCAGTCTTACGCCTGCGTGGTGATGAACAGCGAGGGGTAAGTTTTACCGCTTGAGCCAGCCATTCTCCAGAGCATCCGCCAGATACGGAATGCCGTTGACCCGCGCCATCTCGGCCATGGCCAGATTGTCGTAGCGGATATTGCGGAAATAGACCTGCCAGCCGCGCCCGGTCTCTTCCAGCACGGCATAGGTGGCAAGCGGATGACCCGCCTCGACGTGATGGTCGAAAGGCGTGTCGTCTTTCCACCCGGGGCAGCCGACGCTGCCGGGATTGACGATCAGCCGGCCGTCGGAAAGCTGCACCGCGCGGGGAATATGGGTATGGCCGCACAGCATCAGCGGCTGGGTGATACCATCAGCCATGGCCTCGATTTCGGCCAGCGGGCGCAGCTTCAGCACCCCTTCCGGGGACAGCGTTTCCAGCCAATATTCCAGATCGTCACGCGGCGAGCCGTGGCAGCAATAGGCAACGTCCTTGAATACCATGCTGAAAGGCAGGGTTTGCAGCCAGTCCAGATGCGCGGCAGTCATCTGCGCATGGGCCGGCCTTTCCCAGTTGCCCATATCCTCCGGCGCCCGCTCGATCAGTTCCCGGTCATGATTGCCGCGAATGCTGGGGATCCAGTTGCCGACCAGCACATCACCGGTAAAACCCGCCTCCAGCGGCCCGCTGAAACAATCGCCGAGATTGACGATATCCTTGATGCCAAGCCTGGCGATATCCTCAAGCACGGCTTCAAGCGCAGCGCAGTTTCCGTGAATATCGGCAATGGCGGCAAAGATCATGGCAATCAGCTTCCTCGATAGGTGGAATAGCTATAGGGCGAAAGCAGCAGCGGCACATGATAGTGGCCGCTCTCATCGGCAATGCCGAAGCGGATGGGGATGATATCGAGAAATGCCGGTTCCGGCAGCGCCACACTCTTGCCGCGCAGATAATCGCCGGCATGGAAAACCAGCTCATATTCGCCGGCCTTGAAGCTCTCTCCGACCAGCAGCGGCCCGCCATCCACCCGGCCGTCACCATTGGTCTTCACCGTCTTCAGCTTTTCGCGGCGATCGCCGGAGAGCCGGTAAAGCTCGATCGTCAGTCCCTCCGCCGGCGTGCCATGGGCGGCGTCGAGAACATGGGTGGTCAGACCGGTCATGGCTTGGGCTCCGCGATCATGAAGGGCTCATCGAAAAAATACTCTTCCAGATTGTTGCCCGGCCCTTCACGGTCGGCAACCAGAAAATCAGAGACCGCCTGCAACGGCATCAGCGGATAATGCCAGACATTACGGCGGTAATTCACACCCTGGTCTCCGCGCGCCAGAAACACCTGCGGCCGCGCCGGACGGCCTCCGTCATCTTCCGCAACGACGACAAGGAAAGGTCTGCCAGACAGCGGCGAAAAACTCTGGCTGCCGAGCGGATGCCGCTCCATCATTTCGATCTTGTGCGGGAACACCCGCGGCTGCCCACGGAAAATATTGAGGATGATACGCGCGCCCTCGCCCGCCGCCTCGGGTGCGGCAAGCGCATGATGCCGCTCGGTCTGGCCGCCATTGATCTGGCGCATGGAAGAAGGCGTTGCTTCGATCACATCGCCGAAGGATGCGAATGTCTCTTTGGTAAGGGGTTTTATGTCGAGAAAATCGGTCAAATGTCATTCACCTTGGGCATGCCAGTTTCTGAGGAGGGAGAGACGCGCCTGTAAATCCGGAATGCTCTGCGTTATCGTTTTCCAGACGACCGAGAGCTCCGCTCGGAAATAATCATGCACGATCAGATTGCGCATACCCTTCATCTTGATCCAGGGGATTTCCGGGTGCTGCTGTAAAAATGCGGGGTAGTGCTTGTCGAGTTTGGCAACCGCCTCGCCAATCAGGGCAAGACCCATCATGACCGCCATCTGCGTACGCGTGTCGGAGGAAAAAGCGGCCTCATCCATGTCCTGAATGAAATCCCGTATTCTGGACGCGGCGACATCCATCTCCTTCAGATAGAGCAGAAGCCGATCCGTACTCATACCGCTTTGGCTTCCTTCAGCACACGCGCCTTTATATCCGAATGCAGACCGCCTGAGGTGACGACGTCGACCTCGACACCAAGCAGCGCCTTCAGTTCCTCCAGCAAACCGCCGAGATCAAACAGTGTCGTGCCCGGCAATGCATCCACCAGAATATCGAGATCGCTGTCCGGCCGGTCCTCGCCGCGGGCAACGGAGCCGAACACGCGGGGGTTTGCCGCGTTGAAGCGCTTCGTCGCTTCGCGGATCGCTTCCCTGTTCTTTTCCAGCACCTCGGAGGGTCTCATGATCTTATCTCCAGACAGCGCGATCCTAGCAGAACGGCCACCGCTCGCCAATTCAGCCCTCCGGCAGCATCGCGGAAAGACGCAGCCAGGCGATCTTTTCCACCTGCGCCGTCGCGGTTGAAAATTCTTCGGCTGCATCGTTGCCGATGCGGGTCTCGAAGGCGGAAAGAATATCGTGCCTGTTCAGCCCCTTGACCGCGATGATGAAGGGAAAGCCGAATTTTTGGGTATAGGCGCTGTTCAACGCGGTAAAACGCGCATGTTCCGCCGGCGAAAGCCGATCGAGCCCCGCACCTGCCTGCTCGTTGCGGCTATCGGCCGTCAGCTCACCCGCAATCGCCAGCTTGCCGGCAAGATCGGGATGCGCTCGCAACACGCCGAGCCTTTCGGCCTCGGAAGCGGCACGAAACTGCGCGGTGAGTGCGGCATGAACCACCTTCGCCGTCAAATCCCCATCGACCGCGCCGGCATCATAGGCCCGCTCGGCGATGAAGGGCGAATGTTCGAACACGCCACCAAAACGGGCGACAAATTCCTGCCGCGCCGACATCACGGAGCCACCGGCTTATGATGTTCATGCCAGTGCCGGGCGATTTCGATCCGCTGCGGGATCCAGACCTTGTCATGGCTGAGCACATATTCAATGAAACGGCGAAGAGCCGCCGCGCGGCCGGGACGGCCGACAAGGCGGCAATGCAGACCGACGCTCATCATCTTCGGCGCGCCTTCTGTGCCTTCCTGATAAAGCACATCGAAGGCGTCTTTCAGATAGGTGAAGAACTGGTCACCGGAATTAAAACCCTGCGGCGTGGCGAAACGCATGTCGTTGGTTTCAAGCGTGTAGGGAATGATCAGGAAAGGCTCTTCTTTCGCGCCCTTCACCCAATAGGGCAGATCGTCGGCATAGGAATCGGACGAATAGAGAAAGCCGCCCTCTTCCATGACGAGGCGCAGCGTATTGTCCGAAGGCTTGCCCTGATACATGCCATAAGGCCGCTCACCGGTCACCTCCTTATGCAGGCGCACCGCTTCGGTTATATGCTTGCGCTCTTCCTCTTCGGAGAAATCCTTATATTCCAGCCAGCGATAACCGTGGCTGGCAATTTCCCAGCCCGCTTCCTTCATGGCCGCGACGGCTTCCGGATTGCGGGCCATGGCGGCGGTCACGCCATAAACGGTGGTGGTGACACCAAGACTTGTGAACATGCGCCACAGCCGCCAGAAGCCGGCGCGCGAGCCATATTCGTAGATCGATTCCATGTTCAGGTTGCGCTGGCCCGGCCAGGGCTGGGCACCGACGATTTCCGACAGCAGCGATTCCGAGGCCTTGTCATTGTCGAGAATGCAGCTTTCGCCACCCTCCTCGTAATTGATGACGAATTGCACGGCGATGCGCGCACCGCCCGGCCATTTCGGATCGGGAACGTGACGGCCATAGCCCACCAGATTGCGGGAGTAATTGTCGGAAATCATTCAGCCACCCAAGACATCTCTCCCCGGCGGAAACCGATTTCGGGAGACATAAACAAATCTCCAAAGCGCGCCGGCCCCGGAATGGGGAAACGGCGCAAACTTCGGATATGCGATGCCGAACGGTATCATCCGCACCCGGAATGTCGAGATCAATTTTGCCGACATTCCGAAGCTTTTTTGTATACGATTGAGAGCAGCCGTTTCTCAGGCGATCTTGCGGGCGGAAACGCGGCCCATGGGATGCAGCGAATGCACCCGGAAGGGCGCACCCGGTTCATCCTCGATGAAGAGGGCAAGGCTGGAAAATTGCAGCTCGCGGGTCAGCAGCGGCTCGAAAACCTTGCGCACGGCGCGCTCGATCCTCTGGCTGCTGGCGGGTTCGACACCGCCCGTCAGCGACATCTGGAACCGGAACTCGTCCATCACATGCGGGCTGCCCCAGCGATGCAGATTGGTAAGCTGCGATGCCGAAAGCCGGTCCGGGTCCGCCCGCTCGATTTCCGCCTCGGACAGCGGCGCGCGGTAACGGTCGAATTCCTGCACCACGCGGGCGGCAAAAAAATGCAGCACTTCGCAGGGGCGCTCGGGAACGAGGCTGAAGACATTCCCATGCCTTGCCACCACGAGTTGTGGAAGCGTGAAAGGGTCCTGCTTGCCGGAAAAATACATCAGGTCGCGCAAAAGCGCGGCCTCGGAGTGGCCCTCGGCAAGCCGGAAAGGCGCCTTGATCGTGCCGTGAAAACCGTAACGGCGCGGCAGCGCCGTGTGGTACGAAATCTCCTGCATGCCAAGATCGATCATGCCCGGCGGTTCCACCGCCTGACCGGAATAGGCATCGCGCCCCAACCACGCGGCGGCCGCCTGCGTCAGGGGGTCATTGGGGGAAGGCGTGAAATGAATGGCGTATCGCATGCGCTGTCACCTCGCCGCAAAAGCGGACAAACCGGCCTCGTTGCAGGCCAGCAAATAAGTGATTTGCGTGACAGATTAACGACGTAAGCGGCCTGATCAGAACTTTCTAAAGTCCGCGAGGGCAATATTCACGTGTTGTTGAAGGCCGAACCCGGACGGCAGGGAGGGCGTCTCCCCACCAACGGTTTGCAGCGCCGCGCCGGCGAGAAAATGGGCAAGGCCGAAGCTGACCTTGAAGCCGCCTGACAGCGCGACGAGCTTCGGATGGCCGGCAATCGAGCCCACCATCGGGTCCCGTCCCACCGCCTTCGGCCGCAATCCGGCCCAGCGTTCGAGTACCGGCGCACGGCCGAGAGACGGCACCACCGCACAGGCGTCGGCAAGCAGCTTTTCCAGCTTTTCGTCGGTGCCGAAAGGCTCGGAAAAACAATCTTCGCTGGTACTGCCGATGGCGACGGTGCCATCCTCATGGGGCACGACGTAGAGGCCGTTCAGGAACACGACCGGCATGGCCGGGTCAACCGCCGCGTCGAGAAGCGCCGCCTGCCCCTTCACCGCCTGCCCGAGCGCAACGCCGGTCGCAAGGCCGAGCGCATCGCGGATCAACGGAAAGGAGCGGTGCCCGTTGGCGACAATGGCATGGCCGAAGACAATCTCTTCCCCCGAAGACAGCACCGCCCGCCCCTTTGCCGAATCAAGCGAGACGACGCGGCACTGTTCCGCCACTCGCACGTGGCGCGCTGTGCGGAGAAAAGCCGAGAGAAGGGCCACCATCGCACGTGGCGAAACCCTCGCCGCCAGCGTATCGAACACGAAACCCGCTTCTCCCGCAGCCTCGTCAACCCAGCCCGTAACCGGAGGCCTGTCGCCGACATGCCAGTGGAACCGCCGCTCGCCAGATACCCAGTTCTCCGCGGCATCCCGCTCGTGCCGCTCCGCGATGCCGCGCAGATGCGGCTTGGGCAGCGGAATGATCCGGCCGCAGCGGCGATAACCGGCGGAAAGCCCAGTCTCGGCCTCCAGCCCGGCAATTTCCGTTTCCAGCGCCACAAGCGCATCGAACTGGAACTGCTTCTTGTCCGACCATCGGTCCGGCATATGCGGCATCAAGGCGCCGAGCAGCCCGCCGCTTGCGCCACTGCCAAGCTGCTCCGCCTCCACCAGCAGGGTGTCCATGCCGAGCCGTTCCGCCTTGACGGCGGCCCATAGCCCCATGATGCCGCCGCCAACGATGAGGAGCGATATGGAGCGGGGCAATGTTGACGCCGCCAATCTTGGAGATTGACCCTGTTCGAAAGCGGGATTATCGGCTTTAGCCATGAGAAATTCCAACGACACTATTCCGGAGACTGGCGCAGAGACCGGTTCGGCAACCGCAGAAACCCGCACCGCACTCGACTGGCGTGACGGGGATATGCCCTATTCGCTGGCCTTTGACGATCATTTTTATTGCCAGACGGATGGCAGGCTGGAATGCGGCCATGTCTTCCTGTCCGGAAACGGCCTGCCGGAGCGTTGGCTTGAACGGGAGGGCACCTTCCGCATCGGTGAGCTGGGCTTCGGCACCGGCCTTAATCTCTGCGAGACATGGCGCCAGTGGAAAGAGATGCGCAACGGCCGCTCCAGGCTGCATTTCATCTCCTTCGAGCTTTACCCGATGAAGGCGGACGAGATCGACCGGGCGCTTTCCCACTGGCCGGAGATTGATACTGAGCGCAAGGCGCTTGTCGCCCTCTGGCCGGAAGAGCCGCAAGGTAGGGTCGAGATCGCACTGGATGGCGAGACGCGCCTGACGGTGGTCTGCGGCGAGGCCTTTGCCGGAATCTCCAACAGCACCGAGAGTTTCGACGCGTGGTTTCTGGACGGCTTCGCACCGGCGCGCAATCCGGACATGTGGTCGCTGGAAATCATGCAGGCACTCTTTGCCAAAACGGCGCCGGAGGGCACATTCGCCACCTATGCCGCCGCCGGTTTCGTTCGCCGCAACCTCATCGCCGCCGGTTTTGACCTGGAGCGCCGCAAGGGCTTTGCCGGAAAGCGGGAGATGCTCTGCGGCACCAAACGGCCCGCCTGAGGCAATTCCGAAGACCCTCGCCGCGCCGGATGATCAGACGCCCGGCGCGTCACGGCGGGGCATGGCATCCCCCAGCCATTGCGCGATCTTGTCCTCGAGGATTTCAGGACTGATCGGCTTCGACAGATAATCATCCATGCCCGCCTGCAGGCAAAGTTCCCGGTCAGCCTCCTGGGTATGGGCGGTAACGCCGATGATGGGCACATGCCGGCCGTCAGCCGCCGCCTGTTCGGCGGCGCGGATGGCAAGCGTCGCCTGATGGCCGTTCATGACCGGCATCGAGACATCCATCAGGATAATGGCGGGATTGTTCTCCTCCCACGCCTGAACCGCCTTCTTGCCGTTGCCGACGATCAGGAAACGCAAACCCGCCTGTTGCAAAATCTGGGTGAAGACAATCTGGTTGACGTCATTGTCCTCGGCCACCAGAACGTCGATCAGGCTCGGACGGCGGCGTTCGGAAACAGCCGGGGCCGCTGGCAGAATGCGCTGTTTCTTTTCAGCCAGACGCTTTTCCGGGCGCACGGGTATGCCGCCTGCCCCCGGCGCCAGCGGCTGTGAGCGGGCGCGTTTCAGCCGTACATCGCGCACCACATCGAACAGGGTGGAGCGCAACAGCCGTGCCCGCGCCGGCTTCATCAGATGCGCCTGCACGTTGAGATCGGTAAACAGCGTCTCGTCACCCACCACATCCATGGAGGTCAGGAACACGATGGCGATGTCATCGAACCGCTCATCCGCCCTGATGCGCTCGACCACATCCAGCCCGTTCATGACGGGCATATGATAATCGAGAATGATGGCATCGATGGAAAAGCCGAGCGACGCGGCCTCCTGCAGCACGGCGATGCCGGACGGACCGTCCTCCACCGCATGGCCGTCGATACCCCATGTGCGCAGTTGCTCAATCAATATGCGGCGATTGACATCGTTGTCGTCGATGACGAGCACGCGGATATCCTCGATCGCCACGGACAGAAGCGGAACATCGCGCCGTCTCTCCGTGACCTGAAACGGAATATTGACCCCGAAGGTCGATCCCTTGCCGACCTCGCTCACGACATTGATCGAACCGTCGAAAAGGCCGACAAGGCCGACGGTGATCGCCAGCCCCAGTCCCGTCCCCTCGTGCCGGCGGGTCGCCGAACCGTCCACTTGGCTGAACTTGTCGAAGATGGTTTCGAGCTTGTCGGCCGGAATGCCGATGCCGCTGTCTTCGACGCGCAGTGAGAGCATGGTCTCCGACGCTTCCGCCGACTGCGCCGAAAGTTCGACCAGCACATGCCCCGTTTCGGTGAACTTCACGGCATTACCGACGAGGTTGGTGACGATCTGGCGGAACCGCCCGGCATCGCCCATGACCTTGCCGAAAACCGAGGGGTCGATCCGCACGACCAGTTCTATGTCTTTTTCCAGCGCCGCCGAGGAGAGAAGTGAAACCACATCCTCCACCGCTTCGGCCGGATCGAAAGGCACGCTGCGCAGCTTCATCTGCCCGGCCTCGATCTTGGAAAAATCGAGAATGTCGTTGATGATCGTCAGAAGCGCATTGCCTGACTTGACGATGATATCGGTAAAGGTCTTCTGGCGCGTATCCAGATTGGACTTTGCCAGAAGCTCCGCCATGCCGAGCACGCCGTTCATCGGCGTGCGGATTTCATGGCTCATATTGGCCAGGAATTCCGATTTGGCGCGATCCGCCGCTTCCGCCCGTGAAAGCAGACGCTGCAATTCCTCCTCGCGCATCTTCATCTCGGTCACATCGGTGACGATGACGAGCCAGTAATTGCCGGAACTGTTGGTCGCTTCCAGATTGAGCCAGGTCTTGCCGGCGACATGGATGAGCCAGGAAAACGGCTGGTTGGCGGCAATATTGTCTTTCCAGGCGGCAAGCGTTGCCGCCGCCTCCTCGGCGGTGCCGAAATCTCCGCGCCTGGCGCAATGGGCGAAGAAACCCGACCAGTTGCGGCCTTTTTCCAGCAGATGCGGCGGCACGTCGAACATCCGCGCCATCGCCTCGTTGGACATGATGATCGTGCCCTGCGCGACGAGCGCAAGCCCCTGCGCCATGGCGCGCGTGGCGCCCTGCATATATTCGCCGACGCGCTCCAGCTCGGCCTTGGCCTTCATGATCTCGGCGTCGCGCATGCGCACATCGGTCACGTCGGCATAGGTGCTGAGGATTTTCCCGCCATCGAGGCGGGTTTTCGAGATGACGGTAACCTTTCCGCTTTTGCTGCGCACTTCGCGGGGGGCGAAAACCTCCTTGCTGAGAAGCCGCTCCGCCCGCTGGCTGTAGAGATCGTCGAAAGACATGTCGCCATAGTCATAGAGGCCGCTGTCGAAATTCAGCTCCATGAATTCGCGATAGCTCTTGCCGACCAGCGACTTCTCACCGCCGATTTCGCCCCAGACCTCGTAGAAGAACGGATTGACATATTCGATGACGAGATCGGCATTGATAAGCAGCACGCCCACCGGCAGGGCGTGAAGAACCGCCTCCAGCTGGCGATGCAGCGCCTCGGCCTGGGCCTGCGCCGCGATCAGCGCATTTTCACGGTCCTGCAGCAGGCTGACATCGGTCACCGAGCCGACCAGATAATATTCGTCGTCAGGTGTCGCCACCCGGCCAAGGCGGGTAATGACGGGAAGGGAACCGCCATCCGGCAATGGCAGGGTTTCCGCCTTCTCGATTGCCTCGCCGGTTTCAAGCAGCCGCTCGTTTTCAAGACGGGACTGCTCGCCGGTCGCCGGAAACATCTCGCTTTCGGTCTTGCCGATAAAATGCGCGAGATCGTCCCCGACGAATTTCTCATAAGCCGTATTGGCAAAGGTCAGCCGCCTGTCGTGATCGCGCAGGAAGACCGCCACCGGCAATTGTTCCAGCGCCGCACGCAGCAGCCAGGTCTCGCGAATCTGCGTGCTGAGCAGCGTCTCAT
Source organism: Rhizobium rhizogenes (assembly GCF_002005205.3). The sequence continues at coordinate 2,042,895 of NZ_CP019701.2, forward strand.
GCACCTTGAACTCGGTCACATCGATGCGCAGACCGACCAGCATGCCGTTTTCCAGCCGCTTGTTGACGATGCGCACCCACCGGCCATCGGCAAACTGCTCCACCCTTTCCAGATAGGGCAGGGAAAAATCCCGTAGCTGCTGCTGCATCCAGCCTTCGAAGGCCGGATCGTCTTCCTGCGCGCCACTGTAGCCGCTCGAAAAATAGACCGCTTCCATCAGCGCTTCGAGCCGCATGCCGGGCTTCAGTTCGACACCGAAGGCACTGTAGAATTCCATGAAGCGGGTATTGCAGTAGATCAGCCGGTTTTCATGGTCATAGATGACGATACCGGCGTCGATGAGATCGATCACGCCGCTGCCGAACAGGAGGTTGGAGGCGCTGTCTCCGCCGGAAAATCCCTCCACGGCAATCGCCGGCATCTCCTCGAAGGCTTCGAACAGGAAAAGATTGCCGTCATCGCCGGTGAAGCGCTCGCAGCGAAGCCTGTATGGACCGGAGGAGGCCGCGCCATGGCATGCGATCACCTCATCCGTGGCAAAGACCAGCGAGCGGCGCTCCCTGTCTTCCCGCTCGGTATCGCGAATGTCGGCGGAGAGCGAAAAGCTCGTTTGCCCCGCAAAGGCCGCAACCGGGCGTCCCATGACCCGGCCATAGGCTGCATTGACCACGAGGTAGCGCAGCTCGCTGTCCTTGATGCACGCGGGCAGGTCCAGGGCGGCAACGGCCCTGCAGGCTTTTTCCAGCAACCCGCTGCTTTCGGTCAATCGATACTCCACACCGTGCAGTTCCCTGTCTGTCGAATCAAATATTTCCAGACGGCTTCGCAAAAACGTTATGTGAGAAAATCACCATTTGCTATGTATTCAACGGCGCCGTTACCCTTTTTTAACCATAATTATTCGCTCTCCGCCTCCGCACGGCGTCAGGTGCCGGCCGTCCCTGCGCATGGCTGCCATGCGCCGCCGGACAGCCGTGTTACAAAACTATCGCTTGACTTTGACACGCAAAACGCCCACATCCCCGTCAAGCTTTCACCTTCGGCAGCCGCGTGAGCTGCAGCGTATGTCCAGAACGACTTGTTCCAAGAGAAATCTGGCCCGCATGAAGGAAAAGCGCAACGAATACAGAAGACGGCATTTGCCGCACTGATGCGCAGAAAGTTATTCCAACCCACAAGTTCCCAATTCACGCGGGGTTCTTGACGCCAAAACCGCCGGACAGCAGCACTGCTCCGGACGATGGGTTTTTGGCGCCCCGAAAGGCAATATATTGACCAGTTTTAGCGAACTCGGCCTCTCCGAAAAGATCGTGGCCAGCGTTACCCAGCTTGGCTATACGACCCCTACCGCCATTCAGGCAAAGGCCATTCCTCTGCTGCTCGAAGGCCGTGACCTGATCGGCCTCGCACAGACCGGCACCGGCAAGACCGCCGCTTTCGGCCTGCCCATCATCGAAATGCTGATGAAGCAGGCGGACCGTCCGGCAAACCGCACCTGCCGCACCCTCATCCTTGCACCGACCCGCGAGCTGGTGAACCAGATCGGCGAAAACCTGCGCTCCTTCGTGAAGAAGACGCCGCTGCGTATCAACCAGGTGGTTGGCGGCGCATCGATCAACAAGCAGCAGCTGCAGCTGGAAAAGGGCACGGATATCCTCGTGGCAACCCCCGGCCGCCTGCTGGACCTCATCGCCCGCAACGCCATCTCGCTCTCCAAGGTCACCTATCTGGTGCTTGACGAAGCGGACCAGATGCTCGATCTCGGCTTCATCCACGATCTGCGCAAGATTTCGAAGATGGTGCCGGCCAAGCGCCAGACGCTGCTCTTCTCCGCCACCATGCCGAAGGCGATTGCCGATCTGGCCCACAGCTACCTGACCGATCCTCTCAAGGTGGAAGTAACCCCGCCCGGCAAGGCAGCCGACAAGGTGGAACAATATGTCCATTTCGTCGCCGGCAAGAACGACAAGACCGATCTCCTGAAGAAGTCGCTGAACGAGAACCCGGATGGCCGCGCCATCGTTTTCCTGCGCACCAAGCACGGCGCGGAAAAGCTCTACAAGCATCTCGAACATATCGGCTTCAAGGTCGCCTCCATCCACGGCAACAAGAGCCAGGGCCAGCGCGAGCGGGCGCTGAAGGGCTTCAAGGATGGTGACATCAAGGTGCTGGTCGCAACCGACGTCGCCGCCCGCGGCATCGACATCCCGGCCGTCACGCACGTCTTCAACTACGACCTGCCGGAAGTGCCCGATGCCTATGTTCACCGCATCGGCCGCACCGCCCGCGCCGGTCGGGACGGCATCGCCATTGCGTTTTGCGCACCGGACGAAACCCGCCTGCTGCACGATATCGAAAAGCTGATGAAGATCGAAATCCCGGTCGCATCAGGCGAACGTCCGGCCGGTCTGGCCAGCCCCTCGCGCGGCAACAACAATCGTGGCCGCAACAATAATGGCGGCCAGCAGCGTGGCCCGCGCGAAGGCGGACGTCACAACGGCGAATCCCGCCCGTCCCGTCACCATGCGCCGCGCGAAGCGGATAACGACCTTGAAGTCACCTCCGACTTCAAGCGCGTGAAGCAGGCTGAAGGCGACGCAGGCCGCCCGGCAGGCCCGCGCAAGCACCGCCGCCCGGCCCGCAAGCCCGGCGGCAGCGGCGCCAACCGCCACGCACCTGCTGGCGGCAACGGCCAGGAAAAGCGCGCTTCCGGCAACGGCCATCGCGGCCGCAACCGTTAATTTGCTTCGCGTGGATTGAGGACGCTCGGCGTCGCGGCCTGTTTCTTCTCCCCGCCGGGGAGAAGGTGGCCCGAAGGGTCGGATGAGGGGGCAAGCTCTCCGAAATCCGGCAGGAACGCCCCTCATCCCGCTGCCGCGGACTTCTCCCCCTCGGGGAGAAGAAACAAGGGGCACCCGCTCGGTCCATTATGCGGTTGTTCTCTTCCGAGACGCCTTCAGATCACACCCCGCAAGCCACCGGCCTGCGGGGTTTTTCTTTGCCTTCAACCGCCCTGCGTGACCGGACGGCGCCGTGACGGCAGGGTCATGGCCAGCACGCCGGCGATCACACAGACGAGACCGACCCACATGGCGGGTGTCGGCACCTCCCCCAGAAACGCCATGCCGATGGCGACACCGACCGGAACCCTGAGATAGGCCTGCGAGGTGGTGCCGACCGAGCCGAGCGTCTGCATCAGCCGGAAATAGATCATGAAGGCGAGCGCGGTCGAAAAGACGCTGAGACACACCAGCGCCGTGAGCGACGCCGCCGAGGGCGACAACGTCCAGGGCCGGTCGACGATCAGGCTGACCGGCAGAAGCAGCACAGCGCCGCAGATCAGCGAACCGGCGGCCGGCATGATCGGATCAAGCCCCTTGAAGTTCTTCCCGAATATGGCCGCGCAGGCATAGGAAAACGCCGCCGTGAGCACGGCGAGCTGGCTCCATATCGCCTCACCCGCACCGCTCAGCGCCTCCATGCCGATGATGAGGCACACCCCCGTCATGCCGGCAATGGTACCGAACAGCTTGCGCCCGCTCACCGCTTCATGCCGGATGACGAGCGCCGTCAGAAGAAAGGTGAAGATCGGCGTCGTTGCATTGAGGATGACGGCAAGGCCGGCATCGATGCTCTGTTCCGCCCAGGCGATCAGCGTGAAGGGCAGGACGCTGTTGATGCAGGCCTGAATGAAGAACAGCCGCCATGTCGCAGGATCCTTCGGCAGCCGCAGCCCGCGCAGACGGATTACCGCCACGAGCAGCAGGCCGGCAATCAGCGTCCGCGACGCGATGAAGGTGATCGGCGGTATCGTCTCCACCCCGATCTTGATGAAGGTGTAGGATGCCGCCCACAGCGTGGACAACAGGGCGAGAAGCAGCAATTCGCGGGCAATGGTGTTCTGAGGGGTCACGGATCGATTTTCCAACTGCGTTCAGGATGAACCGTTCCTAACCCGAAAACAACCATCCGTGCTTCGGCGGCGGCCGAAGTTTCCACCCATTTTCAAAAAGAAGTCCCGCATGGCCTGACCATGCGGGGCTTCAGGAAAGAAATCGATGACGATCCGCAGGCCGGATCAGGCCCGGCGCTCATCCACCGAGAAAGCTCCCGGACCGGCAAAGACGAAATAGAGGAACACGAAGCAGAACAGGATGGCCGCATCGCCGCCATTCAGGGCCGGGAAGAAATTCTGCGGCGCATGCGCCATGAAATAGGCGACGGCCATCTGACCGGACAGGATGAAGGCGACCGGCCGCGTGAACAGGCCGATCAGCACCAGAATGCCGCCGACAAATTCCAGAAGCGCCGCCACCAGCATCAGGGTCGGCAGGGAACCCTGCATCTGCGATGCCGGAAAGCCGAACAGCTTCTGCGTCCCATGTTCGATGAAAAGCAGCGCTGCGACGATGCGCAGGACCGCAAGAGCATGAGGCCGGTAGCGGGAGAGATTGTCGAAAGTTGCCATGTTGATGTGTCCCCGTTGAAGTGATGAAGCGCCGGCAGGGCGCGTTGGCACGTTTATGGATACACGCCCCCAAGAGCGGAAATCACGTTTCCGATATTGCAGGACCACCTAAAATAAGCAAAAGTCGATTTTCTACAAATAGTTGATTTCACCGTATGAAATTTGGATCGATCCGGAGAAATCAACTCAAGGCTTCAGATATTTTTTCATGCAGCAAAGGCGGAAAACTCCGCCCTCACCTCACGCCTGCAGCACGACGACCCTCGAACCGACCGGCACGCGACTATAGAGATCGATGATGTCGTGGTTCAGCATGCGGATGCAGCCGCTCGACATGGCGTGGCCGATGGATTGCGGCTGATTGGTGCCATGCAGGCGGAACATAGTGTCATTGCCGCTGCGATAGAGGTAGAGCGCACGCGCGCCAAGCGGGTTGTTCGGGCCGCCTGCCATGCCGCCGGCAAATTTCAGGTTGCGCGGATCACGGCGCATCATGTTCGCGGTGGGCGTCCAGGAGGGCCACTCTGCCTTGCGGCCAATATAGGCGTCACCCTTGAGTGCCAGGCCCTGACGGCCAACGCCCACACCGTAGCGCATGGCGCGCCCGCCGCCCATAACATAATAGAGCCGCCGCGCCGGCGTATCCACGACAACCGTTCCGGCCGGATGGCTGGTGTCATAGGCAACTTCCTGGCGGCGCAGTTCCGGCTTGACCTTGTCGAGATGCATGGCGGGAAGCGGGAATTTCTCCTCCGGCTTTGCCGCATAATTCAACCTTTGCTGGCCAATGCCGGTATTGGCGCAGCCAGCCAGAAACAGCGGCAATCCGAACAGAACACCACGACGTGAAATAGACATATAACCCCCGCCAAATCTTTGGATTAACGAGAGGTATAATTTTATGGTTAACAAACCCCTAATATGAGGTTGCAGTAATTAACCTGCCGCAACCGACGCGGCAGGTTTGCGGTTGGCAAGGTAAACCCCCGTCACCGCCAGAACGGTGCCGGCAATCATGGCCGGCGTCAGCGTTTCTCCGAAAAGCAGCGCGGCCTCGACGGCGGCAAGCGGCGGCACGAGATAAATCAGCGAAGCCGCGCGCGACACCTGCCCGCGCCGGATGAGATAAAGAAGCAGAGCCACGGCGCCGATGGAGATCGCGCCGACCGACCAGCCGAGGGTCGCCGCGAGCCCGAGGCTCCAGTCCACATGCCCGTCCTCCAGAAAAAATGCGAAGGGGATGGTGACCAGCAGCGCGCCGACATATTGCAGCGTCGCCACCGCCATGATGTTTCCGCCATGGACATATTTCTTCTGGTAGAGCGTGCCATAGGTCACCGACACCATGCCCAGCACATTCACCGCCACGGCATAAAGCGGCACGGACATGCCGAACGCGCCCGACGCCATGACCTTCGGCAGAACGGCAATCGCGATACCCGCAAAACCAAGCAGCAGACCCGCGCGCTGCAGCGGCGAAATCCTTTCGCCGATCATGAAACGGGCGGCCACAGCCGTCATCAGCGGCTGCAGACCGGCGATGATGCCGCCGATCGCGGCCGGCACGCCCTGCCCTATCGCCCACCAGATCATGCCGAGATAAATGCCGTGCAGGAACACGCCGGACAGGATCGCCCGCAGGACATCGGCACGCTGCTTCGGCCACGAAATGGCGGACAGCCGGCAGATCGCCCATAATATCAGGCCGGCCAGCAGATAGCGCAGACAGAGAAACGTCAGCGGCCCGGTATAATAGACGGCATATTTGGCGGTGACCCAGCCGGTCGACCAGAGAAAGACGAAAATGGCCGGAGCCAGGCGGTCGAGCGACATGGGAACATCCCCTGTGCCGCATGATACCGCCTGTCGGACATTGCCCGGGACGCAGGACATGCAGCGAATTGATATTGCGGCCTACGCACAAAGGCGAATGATCGAACCCGGTGCCGTGCGGACCACACAGTCAGGACAGTCAGGCCCGGATCGTTTGCCAAGGCGGTATCGCCATCGTCGCCAAAGGTCAAAGGCGTTTTCGTGATCGCATCTTTCAGATTTTCTGATGCGACTTCCATGATCCATCAACCGAAAGCGAACGAGTAAATTTTGTGCATTCGCCCAGCGCACGGACAGCGCGCCCATGCCCTTTCACGCCGCCCCGCCGCGCAACCATTTCGACGATGCCGCATTTATAGGCTGAAACCGAAAAAACGCTTCTTTTTTAAAACTCTAGGGCGACAAAAAATCTTCATGAGGAGGTCCGCATAGTTCTTGCATTGCCTTTGGCCTTGTATTCATATGGTAAAAAAGGGGACATAGAAGTTGGCATTTGACGAAATGATAAATGCGGACAACACTCCGCGAAGCCCATATGAAAACTATAACGAGTGGTACAGCCGACAGGACAGGTCGCACCTGATCCAGAAATCAAAAGACGCGGAAAACATCTTTCGGAAAACCGGTATTACTTTCGCAGTCTATGGCCACGCCGACAGTTCGGAAAAACTGATCCCCTTCGATATCATCCCGCGCATCATCTCCGGACGTGAGTGGCGCAAACTGGCCCAGGGCATCGAACAACGCGTCCTCGCCCTCAATGCTTTCCTCGACGATATCTACCACAAGCAGGAAATCATCCGCGCCGGCCGCATTCCCCGCGAAATCATCGAGAGGAACGAAGCCTTCCTGCCGGAAATGATCGGCTTCACTCCGCCCGGCGGCGTTTATACCCACATTGTCGGCACCGACATCGTCCGCACCGGCGAAGACCAGTTCTACGTTCTGGAAGACAATGCCCGCACGCCTTCCGGTGTCAGCTACATGCTGGAAAACCGCGAAACGATGATGCAGATGTTCCCGGAACTCTTCCATGAGAACCGGGTACGGCGGGTGGAGGACTATCCTTACCTCCTGCGCCAGTCCCTCGCTTCGCTTGCCCCTCCCGGCTGTTCCGGCAAGCCGCGCGTCGCGGTGCTGACGCCCGGCATCTATAACTCCGCCTATTACGAACACTCCTTCCTCGCCGACATGATGGGCGTGGAACTGGTGGAAGGTTCCGACCTGCGCGTCATGGACGGCAAGGTCAAGATGCGCACCACCCGCGGTTATGAGGCCATCGACGTGCTTTACCGCCGCGTCGACGACGACTTCCTCGACCCGCTGACCTTCCGGCCGGATTCGGCGCTGGGCGTGCCCGGCATCATGGATGTCTATCGCGCCGGCAACATCACCATCGCCAATGCCCCCGGCACCGGCATTTCCGACGACAAGGCGATCTATTCCTACATGCCCGAGATCGTCGAATTCTACACCGGTCGCAAGCCGCTTCTCGAAAACGTGCCGACCTGGCGCTGTTCGGAGCCGGACAGCCTGAAATACGTGCTCGACAACCTCGCCGATCTCGTCGTCAAGGAAGTCCACGGTTCGGGCGGCTACGGCATGCTGGTCGGCCCCACGGCGACGAAACGCGAACGGGCGCTGTTTGCGGAAAAGCTCAAAGCCCGTCCCGCCAATTACATCGCGCAGCCGACGCTGTCGCTGTCCACCGTGCCGATCATGGTGAAGAACGGCATCGCGCCGCGCCATGTCGATCTGCGCCCCTATGTGCTCGTCTCGGACAAGGTGCAGATCATTCCCGGCGGCCTGACCCGTGTTGCGCTGAAAAAGGGCTCGCTGGTGGTCAATTCCAGCCAGGGCGGCGGCACCAAGGACACCTGGGTACTGGAGGATTAAGCCATGCTGGGCAGAACGGCAAACGGGCTCTACTGGATGTTCCGGTACATCGAGCGCGCTGAAAACATCGCCCGGCTGATCGATGCGGGCCTGCGCGTTTCGCTGACACGCAGCGGCAGCGGCGACGAGGACTGGGATGGCGTGCTGCAAAGTGCGGGCGTGCGCGAAGCCTTCCTTGAAATGCACAAGAAGGTGACGGCAGCCGATGCGATCGACTACCTGCTGCGGGAAAAATCGAACCCCTCCAGCGTCATGTCCTGCATCGAGGCGGGCCGCAACAATGCCCGCATGGTGCGCACGGCGCTGACGCGCGAGACATGGGAAGCCACCAACGAATTCTGGATCGAGCTGAAGAACATTCTCGGCCGCAAGCTCAACCATGCCGAACTGCCGCAGACCATCGATGTCATCAAACATCGCGCCGGCCTGGTGCGCGGCGCCTTCCACGGCTCGATGCTGCGCAACGATCTTTATAACTTCTCCCGCATCGGCACCTTCATCGAGCGCGCCGACAACACGGCACGCATTCTCGACGTCAAATATTACGTGCTGCTGCCGGCGGTGGCGCATGTGGGGTCGTCGCTTGACAATGCGCAGTGGGAATCCATCCTGCGCTCGGTCTCGGCGCACCGCTCCTATGGCTGGGTCTACGATGCGGAATACAAGCCGGCCAATATTGCCGACTTCCTCATTCTCAACGGCCGCATGCCGCGCTCGCTGGCCTATTGTTACGAGAAGATCGCCAGCAACCTCAACTACATCGCCGAGGATTACGGCGAGAGGCACAAGGCGCACGACACCGCCGAGAGCATTCGCGACAGCCTGCGCGCGACCACTATCGGCCGGGTAATGGACGAGGGCCTGCACGAATTTCTGGAAAGATTCGTCAACCGCAACGGGCAACTGGGACAGGAAATCACGGAAGGCTACCGCTTTTATCAATAAGCGCGTGGACGGGGACAGCTTATGCGTCTGAAAATCACCCATACGACGGAATATGTCTATGACGAGCCGATGCCCTATGCGTTGCAGCGGCTGCGCCTGACACCACAGACTGGCCCAAGCCAGACGGTGGAGAACTGGGATGTCTCGGTCGATGGCGCCACCGTCGAAGTGACCTATGACGACCACTTCGGCAACCGCGTTGCGCTGGTGGAAACCGAAGGCCCGCAAAAGCGTGTGAAGGTCGTGGCAAGCGGCACGGTGAGCACGCAAGACAAGGCCGGCGTGTTCGGACACCATATCGGCAACGCGCCACTGTGGCTCTTCCAGCGCGAGACTGCGCGGACCAAGCCGGGAAAACTGGTGCGCGAGCTGGTGAAGGCAAGCGCCGGCGAAAGCGAGCTTGCCCGCCTGCATAGTCTTATGGAGAACATTCACCACAAGGTGGACTATGTGCCCGGCGCAACCGACATCGAAACCACCGCCGAAGCGGCGCTGGAAGCGGGCAAGGGCGTCTGCCAGGACCACGCCCATATCCTGATTTCCGCCGCCCGGCTGATGGGGCTGCCGGCCCGTTATGTTTCCGGTTATCTGATGATGGAAGAGGTGGAGGAGCAGACCGCCACCCACGCCTGGGCCGAGGTGTATCTTCAGGGGCTGGGCTGGGTTGGTTTCGACGCCGCCAACAATATCTGCCCGGACGACCGCTATGTGCGCATCGCATCCGGCCTCTGCTACCGCGACTGCGCGCCGATATCAGGCATGCGCATCGGCCCGGCCGGCGAGACACTCAGCGTGTCTGTCACCGTGCGGCAATCGCAGAGCCAGAGCCAGTCGCAGAGCTGAGACCATGGCCGCCAAGGACGAGGATACAATCGGTTTCTACACCGATAATGCCAGCACCTACACCGCCCGGGGGCAGGCGGCGGACCGTCCGCATCTGGAGACATTTCTGGCGCGGCTGCCGGAGGGCGCGAGCATTCTCGAACTGGGATGCGGCGGCGGGCAGGACAGCGAATTCATGCTGGCTGCCGGTTTCGACGTTCATCCCACCGATGGAACGCCCGAAATCGCGAAAGCGGCGGAAGCCCGGCTCGGCATTCCCGTCAGGACCTTGCTGTTCGAGAATATCGACGACAGTGAACGCCATGACGGCGTCTGGGCCAATGCTTGCCTGCTGCATGTGCCGCGCCCCGCACTTGCCGGCATCATCGGCCGCATCCACACGGCGCTGAAACCGAGCGGCGTATTTTACGCCAGCTTCAAGGCCGGAAAGGCCGAAGGCCGCGACACATTCGGCCGTTATTACAACTATCCGTCGAAAGCCTGGCTTGAAGATGTCTACGGGCAGTTTGACTGGGCAAGCATCGAGACCGAAACCCGCCAGGGCAGCGGCTACGACAACATGCCGACCGACTGGCTGCATGTGACGGCAACGAAGTCCTGATCCATTTCCTGAACCTGCCGGTTGCGAAAGCGTCTCCCGATCGTTTAAATCGCGGCATCGACTTGCAAGCATGATCCGGCTTCAACCTGACGAAAAGAAGCCGGCCAGGAGACGGCTTTGTATAATATTTCCGACTATCGCGACTGCCAGTCCCATGGACCCGTCATCGCCGAACGGGTCTGGACGGCGTGGTGGCAGGATAGCAGCCTTCAGGTCGGCGACGTCGCCGAACACCTGAAGGACATGACCAACCCCCACACGCTGCCCACCGGTTTCGTCGCCCATGATGGCGATGACTATGTCGGTTCCGCATTCCTCATCCATTGCGACCTGGAGGAACGGCCGCAATATCTGCCGTGGGTCGCAGCACTCTGGGTGGAAGAAGGCCGACGGCGCTCAGGCGTCGCACGCGCCCTGATGCAGGCAGCGACGCAACGGGCCGCCGAACTCGGCCACCGGACCAGCTATCTCTGCTGCGGACGCGATCTCGAAACCTGTTACATCAATTGCGGCTGGACCGTTCTGGAACGCGGCGTCGGCAAACACGATCTGACCGTGCTGACGTTCAGCACGACAGGCTGAGCGGCCGGACCCGGCGCGGAAACGGCAGGGCCGCGCGATCCTCCCGGCGGCCCTCTTCATTCGATCATTTGCCTTCGGCATCGACGCGACAGGCCATCATGATATCGTCGATTTCCCTGCCCTCGTGCAGAAATCCGCCCGGTACACATCCTATCTGCGAAAAACCGGCCCTTTTGTAGAAGTTGGCAGCGACAGGATTTTCAGCGCTTACCGCAAGCTCGATCTGGCGGATGCCCTTGTCCTTTGCAAAAGACTTCACAGCCTCCAGAAGCGCGCGGGCAATGCCCGTTCCCCGTGCCTCGGCCCGCACATAGACCATGATCAGTGTAGCCCTGTGTGCCATCTTGCTGGCACTCTGGCGCATCAACCCCATGATCCCCACCGGCGCATCATCCCAAAACGCGGCAAACACACTGTTCTGGGCCATTCGTGTACGCCATTCGTCTGCCGTCAGCTTCTCCCAGTCCGCGGCGCTGCTCGCATAGGCCTCAGGCTCGGTGCGAAGCGCTTCGAGCCGCATCTCGCGGAAGATGGCCACATCCTTCTCCGTCAGGCGCCTTATGCTCGTTTCAACCACCCTGAACTCCCTCCTTCATCGGCCATCCGTGCTGTAAGCCGTTCCGACTCCATGGCCGATCCGCCGCACCGGAGAAACAGCCGCCACAATGTTCCCATCGCCATGGCTGTGGCATATGGATATCTGACGGTACGGGAAAATTTGTCATCTTGGGAAGAGGACGATGATGAAACCACCATCTGCCATTATGGAAACAGCACTCTACACGGACGATCTCGACGCCGCCGAGGCCTTTTACCGCGATGTCTTCGGACTGGAGGTGGTGCGCAGACTGCCCGGGCAATTTGTCTTCTTCAGGTGCGGCCGGCAAATGCTGTTGATCTTCGATCCGCAGCAATCAGGCCGGGCCAATCCCGATAATCCGATCCCGCGCCATGGTGCGGTCGGGCAAGGCCATTTCTGCTTTTATGCGAAAGATAAATCGGAAGTGGACGCGTGGAAGGCCCGCTTCGAAACACTTGGAATTCCCCTCGAGCACTACCACCGCTGGCCGAATGACAGCTATTCCGTCTATATCCGCGATCCCGCGGGCAATTCGGTGGAGGTCGGGGAAGGCAAGCTGTGGGGGTTCGAGTGACGTCCGAGCCACCTGTCACACAAGGGCCGAGAAAGAAACCGCGATCCCCTTCTCCGTCATCCTCGGGCTTATCCCGGGGACCTAACCACGTCGCGTAACATCAATCGATCGCAAATCCCCGGGCCAAGCTCAAGGATGGCGCCGAGGGGGTGACGCAAGGCGCCCTCACCCTCAGCCATTTTCATGCTCGACCCGCAGATCAGATCTGGCGGACCACGATCTCTTCTTCCGCATCCACGGCCAGCGGGTTCTTCAGCGGCAGGCCGAAACCGGCGGCTTCGATCTCGAAGACGTCGCCCGCTTCCGGCTTGATGCCGTCTGCGAAGGAGAGCGTGGCCGTGCCGAACATGTGCACATGCACGTCGCCCGGCGCGCGGAACAGGCCGTATTTGAAGTGGTGATATTCGAGGTTCGCGAAGGTATGGGACATGTTGTCCTCACCCGAAACGAACGGCTTTTCGAAGATGACCTTGTCACCACGGCGAATGCGCGAGGTGCCGCGAATATCCGAAGGTGCCGCACCGACGCGGATTTCCGGGCCGAAGCTTGCCGGGCGCAGCTTGGAATGGGCGAGGTAGAGATAGTTGATCCGCTCGGTGACGTGATCGGAAAACTCGTTGGAGACGGCAAAGCCGATGCGCACGGGCTCGCCCTTATCCGAAATGACATAGATGCCGGCCATCTCAGGCTCTTCACCGCCATCGAGCGCGAAGGACGGCGAGGTGAGAGCCGCACCCGGTGCAGCCGCCACATGGCCGTTGCCCTTGTAGAACCATTCGGGCTGCACGCCCTTTTCGCCGGCCTTCGGCTTGCCGTTTTCCAGACCCATGCGGAACATCTTCATGGAATCCGTCAGGCTTTCTTCCGCCGCTTCCGTGGTCTTCTTGTGCATGCTGTCGCGGGTCGCAGCCGAACCGAGGTGAGTAAGGCCCGTGCCGGTCAGATGCAGATGCGCCGGATCGGGATGGGTGATCGGCGGCAGGAAACGGCCTTCGGCATAGGCCTTTTCGAGATCGACGGCGTCGCCCAGACCATGGGCGGAAATGACATCGGCAAGGCTCTTGCCGCCATTGGCGGCTTCCATGGCGAGTGCGTAGACGGAGTCAGCACCCTTGACGGCGCGCGCCTGCCCGCCTTCTTCGCGAACCGCTACGGTGACTTTGCCACTGGCATCTTTGATCTGTGAAATGAGCACGGGATTTCCTTCCTGCGGCGCGACGCGCCTTATCTTCTTCGGCGCATAACGCCTGCATCTTATGAAAGTGGCCGGAAACCGGCCACTTTTTTGACTGCGAAAGGGTTCGGGCCGATCAGCCCTTGTTTTTGTTGTAGACGTCGAAGAACACGGCGGCGAGCAGCACGAGGCCCTTGACCATCTGCTGGAAATCAATGCCGAGGCCGACGATCGACATGCCGTTGTTCATGACGCCCATGATGAAGGCGCCGATGACCGCACCCGTGATCTTGCCAACGCCGCCGGATGCCGAAGCGCCGCCGATGAAGCAGGCCGCGATCACGTCAAGCTCGAAGCCCACACCGGCCTTCGGCGTCGCCGAGTTGAGGCGCGTTGCAATGATCATGCCCGCGAGACCGGCCAGCACGCCCATGTTGACGAAGGTGAGGAAGCTCAGGCGTTCGGTGTTGATACCGGAAAGCTTGGTCGCCTTCTCATTGCCGCCCATGGCGTAAACGCGGCGACCGATAGTCGTGCGGCGCGTCACGAAGCTGTAAAGCGCGATCAGCACCAGCATCACGATCAGCACGTTGGGCAGGCCGCGATAGGTCGACAGCTGGTAACCCAGGAACAGGATAGCGCCTGAGATCAGCAGATTCTGCACGATGAAGAAACCGAACGGCTCCACGTCGATGCCATGCTTCACGTTCACCACGCGGCGGCGCCACGCCAGATAAAACAGCACCACGGTGATCAGCACGGTCAGGATCATCGAGGTGGTGTTGAGACCTTCGATACCGCCGATGTCAGGCAGGAAGCCGGTGCTGATGATCTGGAAGTCGGTCGGGAACGGACCGATGTTCTTGCCGCCGAGCACGAACAGCGTCAGGCCGCGGAACACCAGCATGCCCGCCAAGGTCACGATGAAGGACGGAATGCGGTGATAGGCGATCCAGTAACCCTGCGCAGCACCGATGATACCGCCGATGACAAGACAAATCAGCGCCGCCAGAAACGGGTTCATGCCCCATTGCACGGTCAATATGGCCGCAATCGCGCCGACGAAGGCGACGATGGAGCCGACCGAAAGGTCGATATGCCCCGCCACGATGACCAGCAGCATGCCGAGCGCCATGATGACGATGAACGAGTTCTGCAGGATGAGGTTGGTGAGGTTGACCGGGCGGAACAGGATGCCGCCGGTATAGAACTGGAAGAAAACCATGATGGCGACGAGCGCGATCAACATGCCATATTCGCGGATATTCGAGCGAATATACGACCCGACCGAGATGACGTTACTTTCTTCGTTTGCGGTGTTTGCCGAACTCATGAGTTCTTCTCCCCTGAGCGCATGATAGCGCGCATGATGCTTTCCTGGCTCGCCTCTCCCTTCGGCAATTCAGCGACGATGCGGCCTTCGTTCATGACGTAGATGCGGTCGCAATTGCCAAGCAGTTCCGGCATTTCCGATGAGATCATCAGAACGCCTTTGCCGTCGGCAGCGAGCTGGTTGATGATGGTATAGATTTCATATTTCGCGCCGACGTCGATACCGCGGGTCGGTTCGTCGAGGATCAGCACATCAGGGTTGGAGAACAGCCACTTGGAGAGCACCACCTTCTGCTGGTTGCCGCCCGAAAGATTGACCGTTTCCTGAAAAATGCCCGAAGACCGGATGCGCAGGCGCGTGCGGAAATCGCTCGCCACCTTCATTTCCTTGATGTCGTCGATGACGCTTGCATTCGACACGCCGGCCAGGTTGGCAAGCGTGGTGTTGTGCAGGATGTTGTCGTTGAGCACGAGACCGAGGTGTTTGCGGTCTTCCGTCACATAGGCAAGACCGGCATCGATGGCCTTGCGCACGGTGCTGACATCGACGGGCTTGCCGTGGATCAGCACTTCGCCGCTGATCTTGTGGCCATAGGACTTGCCGAACACGCTCATCGCGAATTCGGTGCGCCCTGCCCCCATCAGCCCGGCAATGCCGACGACTTCGCCCTTGCGCACGGTGACGTTGATGTCGTGCAGAACCTGGCGGTCGCGGTGCTGCTGGTGATAGGCGTTCCAGTTCTTCACTTCGAGAATGGTCTCGCCGATCGGCACGTCGCGCGGCGGATAACGATCTTCGAGATCACGCCCCACCATGTTGCGGATGATGACATCCTCGCTGATTTCTTCCTTGTGACAGTCGAGCGTCTTCACCGTCATGCCGTCGCGCAAAACGGTGATCTGGTCGGCCACCTTGCGCACTTCGTTGAGCTTGTGGGTGATGATGATCGAGGTCATGCCCTGCTTGCGGAATTCCATCAGCAGGTTGAGCAGCGCCTCGGAATCGCTTTCGTTGAGCGAGGCCGTCGGCTCGTCGAGAATGAGCAGCTTCACGCTCTTCGACAGCGCCTTGGCGATTTCGACCAGCTGCTGCTTGCCCACGCCGATATCGGTGATCAGCGTCTCCGGCGATTCCTTCAGGCCCACCTTCTTCAAAAGCTCGCGGGTACGGTTGAAGGTCTGCTGCCAGTTGATGACGCCGCCCGAGGCGACCTCGTTGCCGAGGAAGATGTTTTCCGCAATCGACAGGAGCGGCACCAGCGCCAGCTCCTGGTGAATGATGATGATACCAATATCTTCACTGTCGTTGATGGCGCGAAAATTCCGGACCGCGCCTTCATAATGGATTTCGCCCTCATAGGTGCCGGCGGGGTAAACACCGGAAAGGACCTTCATCAAGGTCGACTTCCCCGCGCCGTTCTCACCGACGAGTGCGTGGATCTCACCCTCTTTAACCTTGAGGTTGACGTTCTCAAGCGCTTTCACGCCCGGAAACGTCTTGGTGATGTTCCGCATTTCGAGAATGGTATTGGCCATATCGCAATCCAGCGCCCGATTAATTCCGGCGTTTTTATTTTTATGGAAAAACGGGGATGACGCCAAGTCATCCCCGCATGTGTCTTCAAGCTTATTTCAGCTGGTCTTCGGTGTAATAACCACCGTCAACGAGAACCTGCTTGTAGTTCTCCTTGGTAACGGCAACCGGCTTCAGCAGGTAGGACGGAACGACCTTGACGCCATTTTCATAGGTCTTGGTGTCGTTTACCTCAGGCTCTTTGCCTTCCATGACAGCGTTGACCATGTTCACGGTCACCTTGGCGAGTTCGCGGGTGTCCTTGAAGATGGTGGAATACTGTTCGCCGGCAATGATCGACTTGACCGAGGGAACTTCAGCGTCCTGACCGGAAACAACCGGCAGCGGCTGGTCCTTCGTGCCATAACCAACGCCCTTCAGCGAGGAGATGATGCCGATCGACAGACCGTCGTAAGGCGACAGAACGGCGTCAACCTTGGCGTCGGTGTAATAGGCCGACAGCAGGTTATCCATACGGGCCTGGGCCGTTGCCGGATCCCAGCGCAGCGTGCCGACCTTGTCCATGCCGGTCTGGCCGGACTTCACGACCAGCTTGCCGCTGTCGATGTAAGGCTGCAGAACAGACATCGCGCCGTCATAGAAGAAGAAGGCGTTGTTGTCGTCCGGGGAGCCGCCGAAGAGTTCGATGTTGAACGGACCCTTGCCGTCCTTCAGACCCAGCTTGTCGACGATCGAAGTCGCCTGCAGAACGCCAACCTGGAAGTTGTCGAAGGTGGCGTAGTAGCTGACGTCGCCGCTGTTGCGGATCAGGCGGTCATAAGCGATGACCTTGATGCCCTGCTCGCCAGCCTGCTTCAGAACGTCCGACAGCGTGGTGCCGTCGATCGATGCGATCACGAGGACCTTGACGCCCTTGGTGACCATGTTTTCGATCTGGGACAGCTGGTTCGGAATATCGTCGTCGGCATATTGCAGGTCGGTCGTGTAACCGGCTTCCTGCAGCTGCTTGACGATGTTGTTGCCGTCATCGATCCAGCGAGCGGAAGACTTGGTCGGCATGGCAATGCCGACGGAACCCTTGTCCTGCGCGAAAGCCGGTGCTGCGAAGGAAGCAGCACCGATGGCACAAGCCGCCATCAGCGAAATAATGGACTTCATTAACTCTCTCCCTTGAACCCTTCTCTGGCACCCGCTTGCTGCGGCGCACCATGAAATTCATGCCATCAGGGGAAGAAGCCGCGCTAGGCCCATTCCGATCTCGCAGCTGCGAAATGGAACAGATGCCGCTCCTCCCCGGCACCCCGCAAACTGTTCTGAATCCATATAACTGTCAAATAGAATATATCGGTTTACCTATATCAATTATGTTATATTAAATCGATACAATAACCGCTGAGGGGTATAAAACGGCAGATGAGCAACCCAAAAGTGTATGAGCAGACGCAAACAGCGGACGCGCTTTTTGTCTTTGAGGACAACCCGCTTCTGCGGGCGGGATTAAAGATGAGCCATCTGCGCATGCTGGTCATGATCGAGGAGCACGGGCAGGTCAGCGCCGCCGCGGCCGCCATGAACATAACACAGCCGGCGGCCTCGCGCATGCTTTCCGAAATGGAAGCCATCGTCAAAAGCCCGCTCTGTCAAAGGGCCTCGCGCGGTGTGGTGCTGACCAAGTTCGGCGAGGCGCTGGCCCGCCGGGCGCGCACCATATTGCTGGAGCTGCGCGAGGCGAGCCGCGAGCTCAACCAGATGAAGTCCGGCAGCGGCGGCTCGGTCTATATCGGCGCGGTCACAGCACCCGCCATCAGCCTCGTGGTTCCCGCCATCAGGCGGGCGACGGATACCTATCCCGGCATCGAAATCAACGTGCAGGTGGAAAGCAGCAACGTGCTGGCCCGCGAACTGCTGGCCGCGCGTCACGATTTCATCATCGGCCGCATCCCCGACGATTTCGATCCCGGCCTTTTCTCCATCCATGAAATCGGCATCGAACGGGCCTGTCTGGTGGTGCGCGAGGGCCATCCCCTGCTTGGCGGCGAGCCGGTGACGCTGAATGAGCTTTCCGCTTACGACTGGGTTTTCCAGCCCCCCGGCGCCCTGTTGCGGCGAACGATGGAGGATGTGTTTCTTTCCCACGGCGTCACCATGCCGCGCAACATCATCAACACGCCCTCCATGCTTTTGACGCTCGCGCTGATCTGCAACACCAATGCGATTGCGCCGATCGCCCAGGACATGGCCGAATTCGTGACCGGCCAGCAGGCCGATATCGGCCGCACCCGCATCCTGCCGACGGATTTCGAACTTGTCGTCAAGCCTTACAGCATCATCACCACCAAAGGCCGTGTTTTGCCGCCCAGTGCCCGCCTGCTTTACGATCTGGTTCTGGACGAAAGCCGCAAGCTGACCGCCTCATGAAGAGCGGCAAGCCAGACGCCACCTTCATCCTCTAAAAGGGCCGGATGACACCGGCCGGCGCAGGGAAACACCGTATGCTTTTCGGACAATCCGTCTTTCAGTCAGTCGTCGAAAGGCTGAAACAGGAAAGGGAAGACGAAGACACGCAGCCGCTGCCGCCCGCCGGCCATCGCATTGCGGGTTTCAGCTCCGGTTTCGTCGTCGGCACCTCTTCTGCTGCACCGCAACCGGGACATGGCAGTCTCGATGCCTATCTCGCCTTTCTCGCCGACCCCGCGCCGCCGCCCGAACCCCAGCCGGAGCCTGAGCCGGAACCCATGCCGGCACACCTTGAAAAGACTTCTCTTGCGGATGTTTCGGCGGAACTGGCGATCCATGAAACCGACACAGCCGCAACGCTTGCGGAAAAACGCCGCGCCTTCGCCCGGCTCAACCACCCCGACGGGGTGAAGCCGGAATTCCGGCACAATGCGACCCTGCGCATGACCGCGGCAAATCTTCTGATCGACCAGGCGATCCGGATGCTCAGGGCATAAGACGCCGGACGAAAGGCCCGGCACACTTCCCGCAAACCGTATGAATTTCAGCCGGCATCGTTCTTGTCGGCCGGCGCGCTTTCACCGGGCTCGTCCGGTGCGGCCCTGTCTGTTGCGCCCTTGGCCGCATCATCGGCGCTCGCGGGTTTGAACCTCACCAACAGCTCATAGGCCGCATAGGCCGCGATACCGCCGACGATCGTTCCCCAGAAGAACTCGCGATTGACGAATTCGATCACAGCCCAGGCCGCACAAAAACCGACGATAAGCAATCTGACCCACAAGGGGCGATAAAGCGGATGGCTGGTATCGATGTTCAGCATGGCGTTCCCGTTTCCGGCCTTTCCGGCATGTGGCGGTCTGCGGGCATCGCGTGCGCCAAAGGCCTGTAATCAGGCCGTCTTGGCCGTTTCACACGAAAATTGCAATGCAAATCGGGCCTGGACCGGTCAGGCTGCCGTGAAGAACCCGGAATGAAGGAAGGAAGCACATAACCGCACCGGACCCAAAACCGGCACGATCCCCGCGCCTGCGGGCCGTCGCGTCGATTGGCAGCCATGGCAGAGGCCGCGATCTTCAGTCCCGCAGACGCCCAAGCAGCGACAAAAGCTGGTCGCGGGCCTTCTTGCCGCCAATCCTGTCGATCAGCTTTTCCTCACGGTCGCGCCATGAATCGGAAAGGCAGTCGAGAAGGCGGCTGCCTTCCTCGGTCATGTCGAGAAAATGAACGCGCCTGTCCTCTTCCGACCGGCGGCGGACAAGCAGCCCCTTCTCTTCCATGCTGTCGACGATCGCGACGAAATTGGCGCGCTGAATACCGAGCGCTTCGGCCACATCGCTCTGTTTCAGGCCCGGATTACCGCCAACGATGACGAGAACCGAAAAATCCGCCGGCCGCAATCCCCGCTCCGCCAGCACATCGGAAAACCCGTTTGCCACGGCAAGTTGCGAGTGCCGCAAATGATAGCCGATCGCCGTCGTCAGCAATCCATAGTCGATCGCCGCCAGATGCGCCGCTTCCGCTCCGCCGCTTTCAGCCTTTTCCGCCCGCGGCCCGTTGCTATGTGCCAATCGCAAAGCCATCCGATCCCCCGCCTGATTCGTTCCTTTACCCTGCCGAAATCATAACCGACAACGCTCCGAAACTGTATCCCAAATAAATGTAGATGATACTAATATTGTATAATAATTTGACAGTTAATCCGCAAAAACTCAATTCCTGCTTCCACGGCCCCTTCCGGAGACCGGAAAAAATATGACTATTTACCCGCCGGTTTTGAGGGTATCGCACCGCCCGCCGCGCCGTGTTTGAAAGGCATTGCGCCAATCCGGCCACCCGTTCGCCATGACGACGGAACAGCTGCCGGATGATGCCATAACATACTACTTATAGGGGAAACCCGATTTCAACAAAAAAAGCAATACGTCAAACGACGCACCGCTCCCCCGCCCCGCAGAAAGACATCCGCCCCTCCCAACAAACTGCACTCAGCGCTGGCAGAAAAACAGGCACGGTTTCGCAAATCTCTGATTTTTAGACATTGATGCGGAAAGAAAGCTAGGGTATGAACCAACCGCTGCACGCGATTCAAGCGTGACTGCTGCACCCGTAGCTCAGCTGGATAGAGTGTTGGATTCCGATTCCAAAGGTCGGGGGTTCGAATCCCTCCGGGTGCGCCATTTAACTAATTGAAAAAACTGACATTTCAGTCTTTGCTTGTCCTCATATGCACTGGAAATAAGCTAGCTCAGTAGTGCATATCCTTCGGAATTTCTCAATGATTTCAATGTAGCGTTTCCGGGCTCGGTCTCGGAGCTAGCGCAGTTCCAGCGCAGTGCTCCGACCGAAGCAACTCCATTGGAGCCCAGGTTATGTTGCAGCGCCCCCCCGAATCACCAAATGCCCCCTTCACGCTTTTTCAGCGTGAAGGCACCCGAAACTGGTCCATGCGCTATTCGCTCGGTGGCAGACAGATCAAGAAGTCGCTCGGTATTGCCGACTACGATGCCGCCCTACAGCGGGCGAACGAGATTTATCACGAACAGAAGTATCGACATAAGCAAGGCCTGTCGCTGGTCCAGCATCCCTTCTGCGAGGTGGCCGAAGAATTTATCGAAAAGGTCTGCGCGGAAGCGGAGCGTGACGAACGCAGCCAATATCACCCGACCTTCTGGCCCCCGATCATCCGACGTTTTCCGGTCGGCTATTTCGGGGACAAGGCAATCGATCTCATTACGACCGCCGACGTCGAACGTTATCTGGAATGGCGAAAGACCTATTGGACAACAGGGCCGGGATCGAAGATCGAGAAAATCCGTTGCGAGCGTGAAGATGGTCGCGTTTTCTCTCGCGCCGCACCACGCAAAGTCGCTGCCTTGGCGACCATGAAAGGCGAAATGGTCATCATTCGTGAGCTTTTTCGTCAGGCAGCGCGATGGGGTTATTGCAAACCTTTGGAACTACCAGCGGTCGAAGCAAGGAAGAAGCCCGACAATCGCCGCCCCGGTTTCAAACCGGAGGAATACGAGAAGCTCATCGCCAAGAGTACCGAGCGGATCAACAAGCATCATTCGAAGCTCAAGGTCATCAAGGCTAAGGATGGGCGTGTCTGGACCCAAAAGGCCGTTACCGAAGGCATTCGCGCTGACCGCGTTCGGTTGCACGCCTATATCGAATTGATGGCGAATTCCGGCCTACGCCCCACAGAAGCCAAGAACCTTACATGGGGCGATATCTCGCTGTTTCGGGAAACGCGGCACTTGCCTCTTTACCAACAGGATGCGCGTTTGGCAGTTCACGGCAAGAGTAAGCATGGCAGCACCGTACCGCTTTACGGCGCACTATCTGCACTCGGCATGCTTTGGGACCTGTTCGTCAATGACATAGGACGCGAGCCGCAGGACGATGATCCGGTTTTCGTCGATGAGAAAGGCAATCGCATCCTGTCGTTCAAGAAAAGCCTCAACGCCTTGCTGATTGCGGCAGGGTTGGAAAAGGACAATCGCGGCATTCGTCGCACGTCCTATTCGTTCCGGCACTTCTATATCTCGCAGATGCTCGCAAACAACGTCTCTGTCCACCACGTTGCCCGCAATACACGCACGTCACTCGCGATGATCGATAAGCACTATGCGCAAGTGAACACCGAGCAGATCAAAGACTTCCTCCGGCCTGGACAAGAGGACTATGCAAATGAACCCGTTCTGTTGGATGACGATGCCTACGCTGAAATCAAGCTTCTCGAAAAACGCATCGAGGAATTGAAGCGGGGCAGCAAAGACGGGTCCACGGAGCAACAAATCGCAAAGCGGTACGCCGAGAAACGAGCCGGATAGGCTGAGCCTGCGGCGGATGGCTTCGCGGCTTTAGCAATTGTTCAGGCGGAAAAGTTCGTTCAAACGAACTTTTCGCATGGGGACACCCACCGATGTTCACGCCGCAAATGCCCGGAACAGTGCGCTAATCATTCCGTCTTTTATCCTGTAGGCCGACACGCCGTTTTCTATGATCACGACCGCCGTATAACTGGGGCTGTCAAAACTGATTTCCGTCATAAGCTCCCTTATCGCGTTGTGGGCTTCTGAGCGAAGTTCGTAACGCGTGGTTTCTTCTGCATTTTCCCACGCCACTCGAAGCTTTGCGATACGGTCGGCCATGTTGGCAAAGTTATCGTGTCGGATTGATTGACGCTGGCGTTCCGTCTGTTGATGCCTTAACTCTGCCTCGACCGCTTGGCGTTCGCTCTGCCTCACCCTGAGCAGATTGAGAATGGCATTCGGCGGCTCGTTGTCGTCTTCAATGGCCTGAGCCAGCCGCTGCTCCTTTCTACGTAGCCCTTCAAGTTGCAGCGTCAACCCGGCAATGGCCTCATCAAGCTCTCGCAGGGTGTCATCGAACTTTGCCGCATGCAGTGTCTCCGCCAGATTTATCTCCTTAACGTGATCGAGGATGACTGCCTCCAACGGCTCGTATCGGAAATGCCGCTTGCCGTCTTTGCAGCGATGACCTCGAACATAGTTGGCACAGACGAGATAGCGCCCGTTCTCATTGCCCTTCACACGGCTGAGCTTCATTGTCATCGGTCCGCCGCAGTGGGCGCAATGGCACAGGCCAGTAAATAGATTCGCGAACATATCGCCTTTGCGGCCCGGTCTGCCGGGGTTGCTTCGCATGGCCTGAACGCGCAGGAATAAGTCCTTTTCGATGGCGGCGGGGAAATAACCCTCAATGGGATCGCCATCCGGTACGCGCTTGCCGTCCTGCATACGATGCGGCTGGAATGTGCCAATGACATCGTGCCGGGTGAGTAGTGCCTTGATGATGCTCTGATACCATCCGTCCTTGCTCTTGAAGGCCGGAACGCCGTCCACATTGAGCTTTCGAGCAATTGCCGTCGCGCCGAGCCCGCGCATTGCCATCTCGTAGATAGCCCTCACCGTCTCCGCGTGATGGTTCAGCGTGAACTCGTATCGGTTCGCGTCGATCCGTTTGGCATCTATCCATGCGGGTGTGATGCTGGTGATGTGGCCCTTACCCTCGCGAGCTTGTTCCCGCTTCCGCTTGGCAACAGCACTGATGCGTTCGCTCTTCGTCTGGCTTTCCTCGTGACCGCGCGACATCACCGCAAGCCCGATAATTAGCTTGGTCCAATCCCCGTTAAGCCGGTCACGACTGTAGATTTGCCTGTCTTCGCCAAGGGTCGCAATGATGATGCCCGCATTGATGATCGCCATGAACAGCGTCAGCGCGTCCGGGACAGCTTCTCGCGACAGACGGTCGAGGCTCTCGATCAGCAGATAGCTGCCCTTTGGGATTTCGCCACTTTCGACCATGGACAGAAACCGCCCCAATGCGCCGGTCTTGAAGTTCCTGCCCCTCCACGCGCTGACGCCCAAGTCCTGCAAGCTGTCATCCAGAAGCAGAGAGTGTTCGTCCGCAAACGTCTTCGACCGCTCAAGCTGTCGGCGTAAGCTATCGCCGCGAAGCTGCTTGCGGGTGCTCATACGCACATAGGAATAGGCCCGCACCGGACCCGATGAATGTTGATTGCCGGGAAATTCGTCCTGCATGACCGCCTCCTTTGCGTCCGACCGCTAACACCAGAGGCGGAGAGGTTCGAGCGCGAGGCGAGCGGGGTGTAAACGGCTAAGTCGGCGTAATGCTTCGGCTTGCGGGAATAGGTTGAGAAGACGCGGCGCAAATCGCCGCTTATTACATTGAGATTACTGCGACCCGCTCGGTTAACAAGATATAAATTTCTCGCCGAGTGCAAAAACACTTGACGGGACGCGAATTCGGCTGACGGATGCTGAAACGCCTGACGGGAGGCCAAGCTTACTGACATGAGCAAAGGACGCTCTGAAACGCACGATCTGGCCCGACAGCTTTTTCGGGATCAAAAGAAAGTGCTGGATCTCATCAAGAGGGATCGCCCCGGCCCGGGTTTTGCAACCGCAGTTTTTCGTTTGTTTGGTGACAAACCCGAACGCGGCAAGACTGTCAGGATCGGCAAGCATGAATTCAACTATTCAAGCCATGAGAAAAGCCTTGTGAGTTTTCTGCCTGCGCGGTGGCGAGAAGAACTGGACAAAACCAAGGGCGCATGGTCCGGCTGCGAAAACTGGTGGGCAGGCTATCCGCTAATCGCTTGGGTGGAGATACGGGCCGCCGATGACGGAACGACGGCGCACCTCAAGCTGCATGCGGAAGTCGGTCCTGTTTCAGACCATAAAGTTCGACAGGGGATTATCGAGGCGATCAGGATGGCAGCATCTGCGAAACGCATGGAACGAATTCAGTTCCCGGTCGGAGCCTCTGACAAGGGGCGTCTCTATTCACGGTTCTTGCGGGAGAATCCCATCACTGTCAGCGATATTCGCAACGCGGACGAAATCGAGAAAAAGTTCGTGGAGGTCATCGCTGGCTTCGAGCCGGAGTTCGAATTGGTTTCGAGCGTCATACCGAACTTCACGAGCGCCAACGCTCCGTAGATTTCATCGTCGTTAACTTCCCGTTAACTCTCTTTAATGCAATAACGTTGATGAAAATGCTCGATTCCCGTTGAGCAGCCCTGAGACTAAGAGTAGCCTCGTTCTTAGGGTGACGGTCCCGCCATTATGGCGGGCACCCTTTGTGGTTAACCGTACGAAGTGTCCTATTATTGCTGGTTCAAAGCAGGCCGTTGACGCGGACTGCAAGCCAGCGCATGGGCTCGGACGGTTACCATGACCAGCATCTTGACGAATATGGCAGCCATGGCCGCGCTGCAAACCCTACGAACAATCGGCGCGAACATGGCCGACACGCAGCGGCAGGTGAGTTCGGGATTGCGGGTGCAAGCCGCAGCCGACAATGCCGCCTACTGGTCGATCTCCACGACGATGCGTTCGGACAATATGGCGCTCTCCGCCGTGTCGGACGCTTTGGGCCTTGGTGCTGCAAAGGTCGATGTCGCTTACGCAGGCATGGAAAGCACCGCTGATGTTCTCAGCGAGTTCCGGGCGAAACTCGTTGCCGCCAAAGAAGACGGCTTGGACAAGGGCAAAATCCAGACCGAGCTTGACCAACTCAAGGACCAACTGCTCTCCATCGCCACGTCTGCAAGCTTCAACGGGGTCAACTGGCTCAACACGAACGCGCCCGAAAACCTGTGGGAACTGTCGTCACTGCCGACGAGCATCACATCGTCCTTCATCCGCTCCGCTGACGGTTCCGTGCGGGTCGGTACTACGGATATCGATGTTGCCGATGTCAGCCTGTTCAACGTGGGCGGCGGAGGTGCCTTGCAGAAGGATATTCGTTCGCTCGGAGATATCGGCGGGTTTCGGGAAGGCGAATTCACAGGAATAGGCAATATCGGCTTTCAGCAGTTCGTTTTTACGGGTCCGTTTACCTTCGGCGCAGCGGATCACATCAGTTTCGATCTCCTGTTGGATGCAAGCGACCTGTCCGCAGGCGTATCCTACACGGTTACATTGGATAAGACACTGGTTGACGCGGCCCTTGGGCGCCCTGACGGTGTCATAAACGATGCCCTCGATTTCAGCTTCGTTCTCGGTACAGCTTTCGATGCTGCGGGAATTCCGGCAGGGAGCGTCGCAAGAAGCTTTAGTGGTGCCTACAGCCAATACACCATAGGCAGCCGGGAGGGCACGGGTGAACCCGGAGCCAGCGTTGCGGTCAGCAATGTGATTTCCAGTTTTGCCCCCGGTAATCACGGAGCTGGTCTGGAGAATGCGCCTTATTATTCTCTCGAAAACGATTATCCGCAATGGAGCTTCGGTTTCTCCGGCCCGTTCACCGTCTATCGTGATGTCGAATTCAGTTTCGACATTCAGGTTGGCAATGACGCGCCAGTCTCGATCAGCGTCACGCGGGACATGGTCGACACTGCACTCGGTACCTCGGATGGCAAGATCAACTCAGCCGCTGATATGGCAACGGTCCTTGATCTGGCGCTGGAAGGGAAGGGACTGAATGTGAGCGCCAGCGGTGCGGCTGTTGTCTTCGATATTGACAAGACGCTCTATCCTCTGGCAGCCCGTCGCTCGTTCATGCAGATCAGCAATGTCAGCGACAATCTCGGCCCAGCACCGGATTTCGATATTCTAGATGTGGATATCACTGACCCCGCCAACGACCTCGATCACTACCTGTCAGGTGTAGACACGATGTTGCAAAAGGTCATCTCCGGCGCTGCCGCGCTCGGTACGGTCAAGACCCGCATCGACATGCAGGAGAGCTTCATGCGGACTCTCATGGACAGCATCGACAAGGGCATTGGCCGCCTCGTTGATGCCGACATGAACGAATCTTCTACACGCCTCAAGGCGCTCCAGACGCAGGAACAGCTTGCGATCCAATCTTTGCAAATCGCGAACAGCAATGCTGAGAACATGATGATGCTGTTCCGGTAACGTACTGGACCGCTGTCATTCGAACGTCAGCCATGAAACACCTTGGACAAGCTTTCCGCCGTGCGCGCAGGCATCACCCAACCGGGCAACCCTTTTGCCCTCGATACTGGCAACTGAAGAACCAGACGTGATCTTGTCCGAGGTGGTTGGTACACCAGTGCAGAGTAGGCTATCTCCCACGGTTGCTACCGGCACGCCGTCGACAGTCACGAAGTTCTGCTGTGTCGATATGACAGGGCCTCCAATATGCGGTCTTGGTCCCGGATCAACCATGGGACACACATGCATCTGACCTTTCAACGTGACCGGACGAGAAACCATGTCGAACTCTCCTAATGCTTATTTCAACAGCGCGCGATGAGGATGAAAACACTGAAAAGACATTCGAAAGACGTTACCATCATCCTCCGATGGAGCGAACCGGCTGGGGAGGATAAGCGGCATCATCCATAAGCTGAAATTTATGTGCTTGTGCCAAAATCGCCATGTGTGGCACTGCGTCATATATTGAAAGGCTAGTCAAATCACGGTTGCCACCGAGTGCAAGAATAGGCTTGAAGCCGTAAATTTGGTCTACCCCTAGCTTGCCCAACCTTGAACGCGCTCGTTTGAACAATTTTTTCACGTCGGCATCATATTCGTCGAAACTCGGATCATCGAGCATCATCAGTTGGCTAGTCACAGAAAGATTTGGATCATGTGATTTTCCACTGACAAGCGCTGGACATGAAACCCGGCTTTTCACGAGATCGATAATTACATCTTGATACGCCTCGTTCCAGGCGATGATTGTCCCAAAAGAGCCGAAACCAAGAGCATATGTTTGCTCGGCATCAATGTCAGGGTCGTTATCGAATACCAGTCTTAAAACACCACTATATCGGTTCGGATTACAAAACTGGAAATATCCATCTAGAACGAGGCCTGCTCCGTTCTGTTGCCAGAATTCCAACATTGCGTCTGGTACTTTCCCGCGATAATCCTCGGCATTAATAGCCTCGCCGCCTTGCGGAGCGCCGTAATCAGCGACAATCGAAGCTAGTCTGGTCTGATAATCTTTCACGGAACCTCCAGATAATAAGAATTGCCGAAATACTATGACATCGGTACGCCGCCGGGGCTAGCCTGACCTTCACCTGCGCCGCTATTAGAACCACCAGATTGTTTATTCGAGCTCGGCGTTTTTTTGTCCTCACAAATTTTTAGGTCTGCGTTGGTTTTTTGACCTTTCTCCTTCGCCTTGTTCGCGTGATCCTTAAGTTGTTGTAATCGGGTTTTATCAGAACCCTTTGCGGTTTTGGACCATTGCGAACCTATCGAGCGATTTGCTGACCGGGGACCCATACCGCCATTTTCTGGTGAAATTCGCCCAGTACCCCCCGCAGAAAGATCCGGAGTATGGATCACGTCCATCGTCTTAATATCGTTTGCAGCAGCAGTTCTGGCAGCGTCTCTAGTCATTTTGCCGTCTTGCTTCAGTATTTCAGCCGCTCTATTTCTAATCCATGCTTCACGGGCATTAGCTCGATCCAATGCGTCCTGCGCACCGCGACCAATTTTCTCGTAATTATCCATGTTTTTGATAAGTTGGTCGGGAGGAATATTGTTTATCGCGTCTTGCTGTTCTTTGAGTTGGCGCTTGAATTCTTTAATCTCATCCGGCGTTGAACCCGGAGGCGGACTAAAGCAATCGATCTCCCCACAATCGACACAAGGCTTGGCCTGTTCGTTCTCCTTGGTTTTCGCGTCGGCGTCTACATTTGCACCTTCCATGTAGGATGCGATTGCGGATGCAGCCGCTCTGCCCGCCATAGCGCCGACTTGTCCACCTATCCATGCTCCAACCGCTGTACCTCCAGGCCCAGCGAGGCTGCCAGCTAAGCCTCCAATAACACGGCCAAGCCAACCTCCTGCGATAGCACCGCCCGCCCCGGCGACTGTTGTCGTCGCACTCATGCAGGCACTCCAGATGCTGACGGATTAGAACGCAAGGCATCGACGGTGTGGTCAATCAGGGATTTAACCCTATTATCGGGTGTGTCGCCGCCATCGCCAACATAGTTTCGCACCTCCGGAGCATCTGCCGCCTTTCCATCGGACATTATCATGACGTAAGCCCAGCGAGCGCGACCGCGCTCCGTCTTGATGCCAAGCTCATCGGCAGATTTTTCGCTGGCCAAGGTGGCACCCCAAATGAAGTTGTCATCGACGCCAGAAAAATACGGCGGAGTATTCGCTTTCAGGAACCGGGCTATTCTGAGCCGAGAGGAGTGAAGCATGGCTGCTTTCAGCTTTTCAATTTGGTCCCGCTCAATTCGCAACGGGCCGGGCGGAGTAGCAGGAAGGTCTGCCGGCGCTTTTACTCTCTTGACCCCACCGTAGTCCGGTGCGTTGAAAACGACGCAGTCCGCAGGGCCCAAGAACCGGGCAATCTGCGGCCTTGTCAGAATTGGAAGAAGAGCGCCGAGGACATTAGGGTCCCAGTGTCGAAACAATACGCGTTCATACTGGGGTGAACTCGTAGCTGGCAGATCGTCACTGGTCTGCTCCAGTGGGATCATAACCTCGTTAATAGTCCTCAGGTGACGGTAAAGTTCATCGGTTCCAGACGGACAGGACCAATAGACAGCGCAAGCATTTTTTGCGTCTAGCCAGCCGATATAAGAACGCACGGGGATAGCCGAGAGATCGACTAACCATGGTCCTGACAAACGAAAATCGGCGGAAGCACCTTCAAGAAATAATGACCGGGCACTGATACCTTCTTCCTGAAGGATGCGCGGAAGATTATCAAATGCACCCCCATCTAAAACGACGGACACCTGTCCCGTCATGGCCTCTACAGCTTGTCTTGTAAGCTCGGCGGTTTCGTTCGGATTTGGCAGATCAATTATGGGTGTATCGTTCATAATCAAATCCTGACAAACGGTGTGGAATTCTTCGACATCGACTTCAAGCAAGAGCCACTTTCACCGGGGCCACCTTTCTTGAAGTTAATCTGGTTGCCTTCGATATCGATCTTCAGGGCAAAGAGCTTGATGCCGCTTTTTGTCAGGGAAATGTATCCCCCGGGTGTGGAAAGGCGAATTTCATCGTCGCCAAAGATCTCCCAGACCTTCGCCTCGCCATGATACTTTTCCTCAGAGACGAGGTTGTAGAGCTTGCCGACATTGACGGTGATCTTCTCGCCGACACGCGTGTATTGGCCCGTACCGACCTCAATGAATTGCTCTTTACCGATCGTCAGGTTCTGCTGTTTTCCAACCTGTCGAACTTCCGTCTGGCCAATATTGGTAACCTTGCTCACCCCGATCTGCTCAGCCTTAGCCACGCCTACGGATGTAGACTGAAACGAACTGACGATCGTGTTCATGATGCCCGGCAGCGGGAACAATCCCGAAGCATCGGAACCGACACCCGTGCCCGATCCTGCAAGCGCCGTGCCCGCATCGGCCCGCGGACTTGGACCGGAGACAACGCCCTCGCGCGATGACAGACCGCCCGCACCGAGAAAGCCGAGTGCGGACGAGGCAAGCGTTGTGGCAAAGGCCGCAACACCCGGGCCACCGCCACCGGCGATCTGTGCTGCCTGACTGAGCAGCCCCGCCGTCTGCCCGGAGAGCGCCTGCACGCCGGCCATCGCCATCATCGCCATCGGTCCCGTGCCACCGACGACCGTATTCACAGAACCACCGATCTCGTGTTTCTGGTTGCCGGATACTTCCACGGCCCGATTGCCGCCAACCGAGGCGACCTCGTGCCGGTCGATGCGCTTGGTGCGATCATTCAACACCCGCGTCGTCTGATCCTTCTGGGCATGGAAGAACTGGTTCTCCTTGCCGGCCTCGTCCTCGAAGGTGATTTCGTTGAAACCGTCGCCCTTGTGGCTGTTGGAGCGCAGCACCATGCGCGTCTTGTTGGCGGGCAGGTCGTAGGGCACGGAATTGGCGGGATTGTTCACCACGCCGATGACCAGCGGCTTGTCCGGGTCACCATCGACAAAGGCAACCATTACCTCCATGCCGATGCGCGGGATAACCTGCGCACCCCATGTTCCGCCGCCCCATGCCTGGCTGACCCGCACCCAGCACGTATCGGTTCCATCCTTCTTCGCCTTGCGGTCCCACGGGAACCACAGCTTGATGCGGCCATACTGATCCGGATGGATTTCCTCGCCGGCAGGACCGGCCACGATCGCAACCTGCGTCCCCTCGATGCGCGGCCGCTTCGTCGCGCGATGCGGCGTCAGCGGCACCCGCGCAGGGATCGCCTCGAAACTGTTGCGATATTCCGGCTCGTTGCCATTCGTCTCATAGGAACGGTCGACGATGCTGTGGCTCGCACGGATGATCACATGCTCTTCATAGGCATGATCGGGATGGGCAACCTCGTAAGGTGTAAACCGCCGGCCCGCCTCCAGAATGCGCGAGGTGGACGAGCCGAACACACGGTCATGATCCGCCTCGATCGACTGGGTTCTGAGTTTCTGCGCCCGCTCGGCCTCTTCAACCGTGCTGATCCGGGCCGGATATTCATAAAGCTCGCGCTTCGTCGCATCCGGCATCTGCACCAGCGACGGCGTCATCGTGCCCGGCACCATGCCCGGCGTCTCGAAGTTCCAGTCCGCGCCCGCACGCTGGCCCGACACATAGGAAAAACGCCGTGCCCAGTCATTGATGTGGTTGCGGTCCGAAGACCCCTGCGCCAGTCTCACCCGGCCCTCGCCCTGCGCCGAAGCCGACGGCGAAAGCCAGCCGCTGGCGCTGTCGGCAACATGCAGCTTGTGGGAACCATCCTCATGGCTGAACCAGTAGAACAGCCCGTCCTCCTCGAAACGGCGCGTCAGATAATCAAGATCCGTCTCGTTCCATTGAACGCTGTAGTGTTGCGCAGGCGGCGGCGAGATGATGCCCGACGTGTCGGGCGCCGGAATGCCATGTTCGGAAAACAGCGTCTCGACGATCTCCACCGCCGTCTTATCCATCCAGATGCGGCAATCCGACCGCCGCGACAGAAGCCACATCTGCGGCCGGATCGTCAGCGCATAGGAGCGCAGCCCACGGGTGATCGGCGGGCCCTCATGCAGTTCCGTCACCAGACCGTTGAACGGCCGGCGGACGCCGCTGCCCTCCTCCCCGTCTCCCTGGCTTATCTCGACCGACACATCGACCAGCCGCCCGATCAGCTCCTCGGGCTTGACCGCTTCCTTCTTCGCACGCAGCGTCAGGTGAATCTCGAAAAGCCGCGAAACACCCTCGTCAACCGCAAGTCGTTCCGGCAGAAGCTGGTCTTCCCCTAGCGGAGACTTGACCTTGAGCACACGGCTCGCCTGGAGAAAGTCCGAAGATGCAGGCTGGTCGGTCATGGCGAACCTCGATGGAAGATTGGAAAAATTATCAATCAACTGCCAAAATCTCGACAGAATGCAATCAAACATTGTGGCGAAACCATGGACTCACCATGAATTCTGCAACCCGGATAGGGCAAAATACTACCCATAAAATTTGACAGGGGGTGGACGTGAGGGTTGGAGCAAGGTCGAAACAGACAAAGCACGACGCCGACCACTATGGGCTGCGACGGGAAGCCGCCGCCGGGACACACCGCGGTGCCGGCTGGTGGGTCAGCCTCAGGCGGCGCGGCCACAGGATCGTCAGGCTGTTCAAGGACAAGTATCTACGGTTCGGGCGATGCAGCCTATCGTGAGGCGCGTGCCTATCGCGACGCCATCATTCTTGCCATTCCGCCCGCTACCAACCACGAGCAGGCCGTGCTTCTGCGCAAAAACAACCGAAGCGGTATTTCCGGTGTGAGGCGCGTCGAGACAGCGGATGGCGATGTCTGGCAGGCAACGCTGATGACCAGTGAGGGGCAAAAAAGAGAAAACTTCTCCATCGCCAAATTCGGTGAGGAAGCGGCAAAGTCGATGGCGATCACGCAACGCCGCAAATGGCTGAAGGCACTACCCGTTACTCATCTCGCATACGCGCATCACGCTGCCGAGGTGGCACGCGCGCAGTTTGGCGACGAGCTTGCGCCGGCGGACGATGTTTTGCCCAAGGTGCGCCTGGACGATGCTGATATCGAGGCGCGCATCAAAGCCATTAACGACCAATTTGATGCGTCTCGCCCGAAGCGACTGCGGGTCCGGGTCAAAAGTTACATGAAGGACAGGGTGTCCATCGCTGTTTCCGATGCGGGTAGTCCTGTGCGGAAAAAGCTTATGCACCTCAATAGGCGCGGCAGGCAGAAAGCCGAAATCCTCGTTGACACAAAATCAAAAATCGAAGCCGCGATCACAGCTTTGTATGACACCCACGTTTCCCGGTGGTTTATGGGCGTGCATTGCAACGACCTGCTTGAGTTGGACCGGTTCGATTTCAATGACGGTTTCAACGTGCTGGTATTTTTGCCGGATGAATTGGATCTCCACCGAAAGTCTCTTTAACCATCAAGTTAATGCTCGCCCTTTTGGCAGACGGCTGTATCTGGGGAACACGTTCAATCGTTTCGCAAAGGATCACAGCATGTCGCATCTCAAGGCACTCAAGCTCACTTCCGCAGTCCCGTTTCGCGCATCGGTCGACCCTGTGCAGCGTTCGCGAGAAAAAATGATTGCCGCACTGTCCGAGCAGAAGCAGATGGCGGAAGCGAAGATCGCTGGTCAGGCTTTTACGCCGACGCATATCGTCCGCAAAAAGAATGCCGAAGGCGTCCGCGTCGAGGTCGAAGCCCCCAAGCGCGTGCGGCAGGGCTGGTTCATCGACGGCAACGGTAAGGTGTTCTTTGCGATCCGCTATGCTGGCAAGGCCATCGAATTCGCCAAGGACAAGAACGCCATCGAGGCCGGTGAGCTTTCGGCACTGCCGAAGATCATCGACACGCTGATCGAGGCGGTACGCGCGGGCGAGCTTGACGCGCAACTGACCGCTGCTGCCGTCGAGCGCGGCAAGATGCTCCGCAGGGCTGGATAACCGAGCAGTTTTTGCGGGGCAAGCATCCGAAGGGCATGGGATCATATTGATCCCATGCCCTTCGTGCGTTCCGGCAGAGGCAGGAACGCTGTCAGAGAGCGTCACAGACGCGTGTTCGGCGCAGGGCGCTGCGCGGTACTGTTTTCGGGCTGGGCCGCGTTCCTTGACGCTTCTGTGCTTCTGGGTGATGCGCGCTGCTTCCGGCATAGCCCCACCGAGCAGGCGCCCTGCCGCTATCCGTCCGGGCTGCTCTTTGAACTCGCCCTTTGCGCAATCTGGAATTTTGTTTCCGCCGAAACCGAGCGGAGACCTGATGCAAGACCATTCACCCGGCGATCACGACGACAAACTTACGCAGGCGCAAATTGACTTGGCCATGCTATTCATGACCGATCTGCATGTGGGGGCCGAACGCCTCTACAAGATCAAGCGCAAGGGCACCTCGCTGAACCTGCGCTATGAAATCAACGGCAAAACACACCAGCGCAGCTATCTGTCGGCGTTGTCGTGGCGGGCGATTTTGTTGTTTGCGCTGACCGAGGGCAAAACCGTCGCCGTCCACGAGATGGACAAGCCGGGACGATACCGGCAGATGTTCCCGAAAACCCTACTGCGCCGCCTTCAATGGCATGCACGACCGAATGCGAATTTCCCGCCGGTTGCAAAGCTGTATGAGCCTAATGGCAAAGCCGTCATGCTGCTGACGCGGAGCCGGCTCTGCGGGCATGCCGTCGATGCGCTGCATAATCTCGCTGATGGAGGGCCGGTGTTTCAACCGCTGTGGATTTCCGACATCATGGCGCTGCGTCCGATGCACGGCATCGATCTGGTGCGCGACCAGACTTTCGCGCCGACATTGCCGATCAGCGCATATCTGGAAGCCGTCGCGATGACTGGCAGGATTGTCGAAGAGCTGGAGCTTTCCGGTTTGCCGCTCACCGGGAGTATTCCCCGGCTTGCAACACAGCCGTCATCGAAGGCAGTTCGCAGCGTCTTCGATCAGGCGTGCAGGGAAAACTCGGCATTTGAAAAGCTAGGCAGCCGAACGATCTACGAGGACTACTCGTTTCCGACCGAGACCGGAAAAGTTCGTTGAACGAACTTTTTACGGCTGCGTCATATCTCCCCACTGAGCGCCACTGGCTTGCTTCGAGGTCATGATGCTACGCAGACGCTCGGAAAGGCTGACAACGTTTCCGGTGTATCTGGATGTCTTGCTGATAGCTCTCGCAGCCGCCCGGTTGTCTATCGGCCAAAGGCGATCAACGTCGATATCTGTCCAGTTCGTATCCTGTACTATATTATTATACACAAAACGCGTTACGCCATTTCCCGCATCGCGGATATCCGCATTACTCCTTGAAACACCGCGACTGTCTTCGACAACGAAAATCCCATTCATATCCGATACGACGGAATTTACTTTCATTTCAACAATATGGTTTCGAGTACCAGAACGGTCAGGCATCGCATCTGTCGATTTCTCACCGTCCGCAATCTCTTCACCAATAGAAGTGCTCGAAGACGTGACACGTTGAACACCGCTAGCCGATTTGTCTTTGGCTTGCCCGATAACAACGCGAAGCGATCGAAAGCCGGATCGCTCCAGACATAGCCAGTCCACATATGCGCGGATATCTTCGGCTGGCCACCAATTGCGTTCGGTTGGCTTTGCCTCATCGGCTTGTTCTGCCTCAATGAAGTCCTGAGCATCTGGCCGCTTGTAGTCGCACTCGATGCGGAATTTCAGGCAATAGCGGACGATATTCTGAATATTATCGCCGGCATCGCGATATGTGCGAAATGGTTCGATAACCACCTGATATTTTGCCGTGTGGGTTTCCTTGCGTAAGGCGCTGGCGATTTCTTCCGTGGTCAACCCGCCCTTGCGGATGATCGCATGTAGGTGTGGGCGCCAGATTGTTTTGTCCGGGGCTTCCATCAGCGGAAAGCCCAGCGCATCCAAAGCCAATCGTGTGTTGCGGCCACATGTTTCGAAATCACCAAAGCTCATGCGGTCGATTTCCCACCAGCCCAGCAATTGAAAGCCATTCCATCGGTTATCCTTCTTGCGCTGGCGATCTATGAAAGTGCGAAGACGGCGCTTTTCATTCTCCACGAGATCGGTCATGCCGGTGAAGTCGAGTTGCGGCGGAAGCAGGATCGTTGCGAAAGCAAGCTCCTCGTTCGCTGCATCGCAGAATATCTTCTTGATGGTCTTTCCCGTTTGCACTGCGCGTTCCCGCATATGGCAGCGCGGACAAAGTGGGACACCGCAATAATCGATGTTGCCGTATTGATCGACCTCGCCACAGGTGTCCATCCAGCGTCGTGCCAGATGGTTCGCCGGAAGCGCCGCCTTAACATACTGGCGTTGTGCTTCGTTCGCTTTCGTCAACGTTTTGATTTGGCGGCGCTCATAACGGGTGAAGACACCCTTCGTCATCAAATCCGCCTGTAGCTGTTCCATCCTTGTCTTCATTGAAAATCCCCTGCTGAAATAACGTGCTATTTATCCAGCACCATTTTAACGCCGTGCCTTCTTGGAAATAAATATTTGTTTCAAGGAGATAGCAGAATGAAGATCAAAGACATCTACGAGGCATTGCGCGCGGATGGGCTGACCAGTTCGCAGATGGAGTTCTCGCGCATCTGGCTCGGACGCAGCCCGCGCTACTATTCGCACCTCATCGCCGTCGACCGAGAGCCGGGGCTTGCCACGCTTTGTGGAATTTCATGGCGGCTGAAACGAATGCGGTTGGACAACTACCCTGGACTGCTAGATTTCCAGCGACAGCTTGCCCGCGAGATTGAGCGGAGAGCGATAACCGATGTTCGCCGACATCGATCTTAACGTTTGGCCAACAGCCGCCCAATACAATCGCCGCGTTTATTATCCGCATCTTTCCGTATCAGGAATTTCCAATGAACGCGCATATCTCATCCGGCAAGGCAACAATCGTTGCCGCGCTGGCAATCTCCGCAGTCTGCATCGCCTCGCCCGCCTATTCCCTCGATAAAGTCCGTTTCGGCACCGATTGGCTCGCCGAGGCGGATCACGGCGGTTTCTATCAGGCCGTCGCCGACGGCACCTACGCCAAATACGGCCTCGATGTTGAAATCCAACAGGGCGGGCCGGGAGCACAAAACCGCGCCCTGCTGCTAACCGGCAAGCTCGACTTTTATTTGGGCACCCAGCAGGAGCAGCTTGTCGGCATTGAGCAGGGCATTCCCCTCGTTGATGTCGCGGCGTTTTATCAAAAGAACGCACAGGTCATTTTGGCCCACCCCAACAGCGGCGTTGAGAAATTCGAGGACCTCGCCAAACTCGAAACGATTTTCATGACACAAGGCGGGTTTGGTGCGTATTTCGAGTGGATGAAGGCCAATTTCGGCGGCTTTCGCGACGAGCAATACAGGACCTACAGTTTCAGCGCCGCGCCGTTTCTCGCGGACAAGCAATCCGCACAACAGGGCCTGATCACCGCCGAGCCCTATGAGATCCAGAAGCAGACCGGCACCGAGCCGAAGATTTTCCTGCTCGCTGACAGCGGGTATAAGCCCTACGCGACCATGATTACCGTCCAGCAAAACCTCATCGCCACAAACCCCGATCTCGTGCAGCGGTTTGTCGATGCTTCTATTGAGGGCTGGTACAACTACCTGTACGGGGATAACGCAGCCGCCAACGCGCTGATCAAAGCGACCAACCCCGAGATGACGGATGGCCAGATCGAGTACGCCATCGACAAGATGAAACAGTACGGGATCGTGGATAGCGGCGATGCGCTGGACAAGGGCATTGGCTGCATGACTGCCGAACGCTACAAGCAGCTTGCCGATGAACTAGTGAAGGTGAAGCTACTGAAGGCCGATACAGATTTCACGAAGGCATTTGATACCCGATTTTCCTGTAAGGGCGTCGGACTAAATTTGAAGAAATAGTTGCTTGTCAATCAGCGTCGGGATCGATTGCCGGACGCCTTTCCTACATCAGCAGCGGCGATCAAGCCGCTGCCAGTGTATCGAGAAACGATTGCCATTGCGCCGTCTTTGATTGCGGGTCAGCCCAAATATCCTCGATAGCGAAACGAAGCCCTTTCAGGATGACGGGAATATCATTTTCATATTCCTCGGGATTATCGAAAATCCTATTCACCTGCTGAAACACACGGACATAGGCTTCGGCGTTATGGTTCATGAGGATCATGATGCTGTCATTGTCGAGATCGGACGAGCCGCCCGACCCCGCGCAAATTTCGCTGATCTTTACCCGTGCGCCAATCGTCGTTGACGCGGGGATCGCATAAAAGGTCTGCTCGTCTTGCATGGCTTTACCGCCTCGCTTCGCTTTGGGGCGACGCTGAGCAATTTCCCATGCAAGCTCATTAAGCGTTCGATGATCTGATGGGCTTCCCTCGTTTGGCATGGATACCGTCGAGAACGTCCATCCGGTCTTATCCAACCGGTGGGTCATCAGTGCCTGAAACTTCGCAGCGGAAATAAACGGGCCTGCCGTGTCGAACGTGATCTGAAGATCGGGATTGATTTCCGTCACGCATCGTTGCAGCGCATTGAACAGGTAGGCAATAGAGGGTGTGGAAATGCCCAATACGTGTATCCATTTCGCTGTTTGCAGCAGGCCATCATTGCGCATGTCGTGAAGGCGGTTGAGTAGCAACGAAAAGGAGTTCTGTTGAGCTCCTGCAAATGCCCAACCTTCCAAGCCATAACCCTTCACGGCCTCGTACCATGCTTTGCTCTCCGTCTCGTTTCGACCCTGAAGGACGTTGAGGAGGTTCGTCTTTTGCAGCTTGCGGTGCAGTTTGAAATAATCGAGGTTAATCAGCGATTGTTTCAGGCAGGCATTGAAATCTAGTGACAGGCCGTTCGCCGTGCACATTGCATGAAGGTCGTGCCCTTCGGCCATTAGTCGCTTAGCATGGGCTGCGACATTGCCGGGGGTTATGCCGCCCGTCGGGAAATCCAACGACATCGAATAGTCGGAATGTGTTTCCAGCCACCGCAACATGCGCTCGCATGTCGGATCGCCAGTGAACTTGATCCGGTTGCCCTGTATCTGGAAACCGCCGCTATCTCCGATGACCGTGGTCGCCTTCCGGTCGCGCAATTTTACGATGTTGTCTTCGAGTGCGGAGTTCGCAGTCTTTGCGGCTTGGCCTGCACTGTAGAGCGCATAGGGGTAATGAAACAGGCCGCTCTTCGGGTCGAGAAAGTTCAGGTCGGTTTCGAGAAACGAAAAGCTGCGCTTGAGGTGCTGCGAATATCCGAGCTTCGCGAATTCCTGACTGATCGCGGGGGTGTAGATGGCGTATTTTGAGGGCTTGTTAAACATGTCGTCCGTCAAAGAATTCTCGCGTTAGGATCGTCTGCAAATTTTAAGGATTGCTCGGTCTGATTGCGCCACGTTGAATAAAATGCGTGAGGCATCCAGTGGGAATAGCAGTTAAAAAACAAACAATTCGCGACCAAAATTATTACGAAGCACAGTTCGCCACGATCAAAAGTGCAGCCAGCGCATTCGAGCAGCACGAGAGCAAGACAGAAAACCTGCTGAATGTCGCATTGGACAAGATTTTCGAATTCGGTGAAAGCATCCGCCAAGACCCGCAGGCATTCGAAAGCTTCCTGAGCGATCACGGAAAGGCCTCCAACAAGGTGACGAAGGCCAATCCTTATAATGCCCTTGTCGATTTGGCCTTCTCCGACAAACGGAGCAAATCGTGGCGCAGCCAGATGAGCAATGTTCTCGCTGTCGCGGCGGAAACAATCGGCGATCAGCAATTTGTCGATTGGCTCGTCAGCAACGGCGGCGTGTCGGGCTGTTACGTTCTCGCAGTCCAGCACTTTGCGCGACCGGCGACAGCGAAAGCCGAAAAGCTCCGCTCGATTCGGTTGAATACGATATCGGAAGAATTGAAGCGCAAGCCGATTGTAAAAAACGCCTTGCCGGGTGTCAGCCTGCCAGATGGTTTTCATCGGTCGATGCTGTTTTCGCAGGGTGGCCAAACTTTCCTTGTCGATATCCGGGAAGGCGATAACGACGCGACAATCGAAAAGTACCTGCTGGAAGCGATTGGTGACAGGGCCGTCACCACTCATCCGCTGGCTGACAAGCCGCTGTTTTCTCTGTATCGCGCCGTCGATCTGATTTCCGGCACCTGCAAACCATCGTCGGCAGGTCAGTTGCAATGCATTGTCATCTGGAATGAGGATGCCGAAAACGGTGCAGTTACAAAACTCCGCTTTCTTTCCGACGCCTACAGCTTCACGCATGCCACCGTCACGCTGGCCCATGCGCTTCCCGAATTGAACCGCAAGGGTCAATTCATACTCGATGTGTCCGATGCCGATATCTTCCGGCAGCAGTTCCAGCAGGACACTGACTGGACAATCCGTGAGGATAATTGTGGGCTGATCTTGGCCGACAACGCTAAATCCCCCACGCGTCTGACATTGTTGCCGGTGTCTGACTACGCAGAAAAAAAGCTTCGGCAGGGCCGCAAACTTGGATTGCGCACACGGCACTTCACGATGAAGCTGGACGCGATGCAGCGCGATAGCAAGAATCTCGATATCGCGATGACCCTGTTTCAGAAGGCGAACGCGCAAAGGACGACGCCGATTTCGCGCCCCAAGCGGTTCCAGTGGGTGTTCAACGGCCAGCATATCGAACTTGGCTTCGAACAGACCTCCGGCATGATGAACACCAACTATCCGTCCGTTGCGTTCAAGGCCACGGCAACTACATTGCCTCAAAACGAGCTTTTGCTCGCCGATGCACAGGCTGCCTGGAATTCATTCCTCGCCTATGGTGAAGACATTGGCGGGTACATCGTGCATGGTGAAGTCGAAGACGCTGCATTTTGCATCGAGCACACCTTCGTCAATGGCGATGCCGTCGAATACAGATCGCCGTTGATCATCGGCAGGAAGATGGACCCGACGCAGATTTGTGAACCATTTGTTCCGACAACCGTACCAACGCCGCCTGCACCGCAAACGCCACCGCCGGGATCAAAAGGTTCAACACCATCAGGA
This sequence comes from Rhizobium rhizogenes, assembly GCF_002005205.3. The sequence goes on from NZ_CP019701.2 coordinate 2,084,164, forward strand.
AACTCCGGCGGCTCTTCGCATTCGGGGACAACGAAAACGGGATCGGCCTCTGCAAGCACTGCTACGAGTGCTACAGCCGCTGCCAATCATCGCCCCCGAAACTTTGCGTTGATCGAAAAGAACAGGCGGGCAAAAACGACGTTTCCGGCCACGCCGTCGTCCAGTGGCCGCGCATTCGGTGCCTTCATTACGAGTTGCCTGCCTGACGATGCCGAACACCGGGCCGACAGGAAGTTCGACTTTGAGTGGCAACTTGAATGGTGGCGCCGTATGACCGACATTCCCGTTCACGTCATTGCGTCGAATTGGACCGACGAAGAAATCGCGGCCAGCAAAGAGCTTAGTCTACTTTCGGAGCATGGCGGTGGCATCACGCGCGTCGCTCCTCGCATCCTGATCGAAAACCGAATTGACTGCCTCAAGCAGCTATACGCCAGCGATTTCGATTGGGGCATCATCATGGATGACGATGCGGTGCTGATGCAGGCCGAAAGCCATAACAGCAGTTACCGCCTGTTTGCGGAAATGGCCACGAAGGGGAAAGATGCCTACAACGGCGTTGATGTTTTTGCCCCGATCTATGGGAGGAAGGTTCCTTTCAGCAAGGAGCTTAATGCCCCCGGAAATCCGTATACGAACAATCACGTCTTCAAGAAGAGCACGGACCTGAAAGGCAGCATGATCGTTGTCCGTAACTTTGAGAAAGAGGGTCGGAAACCGCTGCTCCCTGATCCAAGCTTCCGCACACATGGCGAAGACACATATCTCGTGCTGCAAGCCGTCTCACTCGGCTACTCGTCCATGACCTGCTGGAACATGGTTCTGGAAGAACTGTCAGGCGAAAGCACGTTCGCAAACGGTGACGACGACCGGACGAAAAAGATGCGGAAGGGACATGACCTGCTCGTTGAAAAATTTGGCCAGCTTGGTTTGCGCCTGAAGGCAGGTTCTCATTCGCTCGATAAGAAGGAATTCGAAAGGGCCTGCTGGGGCGCAAAGCCAAAGCGGATCGAGGTCGCCAAGCCCCTATAGTGTTCCTCAGAAAAGTTCGTTGAGCGAACTTTTGCCATACCGGAATGGGCGACGGTCAGAGCAAATCGACCGCCGCTTTCATCATGTCGTCCCGTACATCGATGTAACGTTGTGTGGTCGTCAAGTTGCGGTGGCCTGCCAGCGTCATGATGACCTTCGGGCTGACACCGGAATGTGCAAGTCGTGTGATGAACCAGCGGCGACCGCTATGCGAGGTCGCCCCGTCGAGACCGGCGCTCTTATATAATTGTCCGATTAACTGGCAGAGGGTATTTGCGGAGAACGCCGTCCGCTTCTGTGTCACCAGCAGCGGTGCATCGGCATCCCGCTTCTCTGGCCAGTCCGTCCGATGGCGCTCGATCTCCCGGCGCAACTTCTCATTCAGGAAGACCACGCGGGCATGACCGCCCTTGGTGATCTCGGCCCGTAGCCGCAACTGCTCGCGCACCTTGCCCTCGCCGTCAATCACGTCGCGCACGGTCAGCGCAGCAATCTCACCGACGCGCAATCCTGCGAGATGAGAGAGCATCAGCGCCAGCCTATTGCGCCCTGCGTGCTTCATTTGCGCTACCACGGCCAGCAGCCGTTTAAATTCGGCATCTGTCAAAACGCGCGCTTGCTTCATCGGAACCTCACTAAACCCAGCATTTCCATGCCGTTCGTTATGTTGCCGATGAGCAGGAAGGGCGAGCGTCAGCGTGAAGCGAGAAATTGCCCTGTGGGATCAAGGCGTCAGCACCATCCCGAGCGCAAACGTCAGAAAATGTGCGTTTCATTAGGTTTGGATTTTGGAGGCTTCGCAGTGGCTATTTCTGTTCGCTCTCATGCCAACGACGAAGAGCAAGCGTGGACATTATCGAGGTGAGACGAAAGATTGCCGCTCCGAGAAGGGCGAGCAGGATGAGGCAGGCAAACAGGCGCGGCATATTCAACCGATATTGCGCTTCCAGCAGTCGAAAGGCCAAGCCGGCATTGTTGCCGGCCTGCCCCGCCGCGAACTCTCCGACAACCGCCGCCACCAACGCAAGCCCACCTCCAATTTTGAGACCCGCGAAGAAGTTGGGTAACGCCGACGGCAGTTTCAGGTAAACGAGAGCCTGCCAACGGGACGCGCTATAGGTTTTCATAAGGTCGGCGTGGTTTCTGTCGGCACTCTTTAAGCCTTGCAGCGTATTCAGCATTATCGGGAAGAACGTAACAAGAAACGCACATATCAACTGCGCAATCCACGGTGTCGGCGCGTAGATAAGGATGAGCGGTGCAATCGCGACAATCGGCGTCACCTGCAATGTCACCATGACCGGTGATAACAACGTCTCGATCCATCGAGATTGCTCCAATATCACAGCCGCGCACGCCCCTCCTGCCACAGCCAGGAGCAAGGCCACAAAAGTCGTTTGAGCGGTCACCCAAAGCGCCGGCCCCAATATGGCCCAATCGCTCACAATCGCCATAGCGACGCTACCCGGCCCCGGCAAAATGTAAGGAGGGACTTCCGATAGCTCCACGTAGACAGCCCAGCACGCAATCACCACGCAAGCGCCGACTATCGGAGCGGTGACGTGGAGTATCCATTCCCTCACCGGTGTTTTCGACAGGCCTAGCTTGGCATATCTGGCGGTCACGTTTTTCCTCGAATGCAGTAATCAGCCATACGCATAACGAGGTGAAATGTTGCGAACCTTGCGAACGAGCGAAGAGCCCGAATGTCACGAATTGCGTGTTTTGTTAGATCTCGCCTGCAAGCGAACTGCCGGATAGGGGCTCCGTATTGCGGCAACGCAGAGAGAGGTGGAGCATTATTCTCCGAGAAAGCCATCCGGCGGCTTGATCTCAAGCACGAGGTAGAGCAGGTTGCGCCACATTAGCGGACGGATGAATCGCATCCGCCGAAAGCAACAGCCTATATCGCGGCGGTCAAAATGCACGATGAAAACGTCGTTCAACGTATCTGGGGACTGTGCCACATACTCCGTGGTGACGGAATAAGCTATCATGAGTACATTTCAGAACTAACCTATCTCTTATTTTTAAAGATCGCTGCTGAAACTGGCACTGAGGCTCAGTTACCTGAAGGTTGCCGTTGGTCCGACCTCTTAGGTAGCAAAGGCGATATTCTACACACGTATCAGCAAATTCTAACGCGGTTGGGAAATGAGGCAGAGAGTCAGACCGTTAGGTCGATTTTTGCCTTTCCTACTACGGTATTCTCGCACTCCGAAAACCTTCGAGCAGTCATCAGTGGCATTTGTGCTATCGATTGGCACACGATCACGAGAGATGGTATAGGCGACATTTATGAAGGTCTACTGGCCAAGAACTCCCAAGACGCCAGATCGGGAGCAGGTCAATATTTCACTCCAAGACCGCTTGTGAATGCCATCGTGGACGTGGTTGCACCGAGTCTCGGCGAAGTGATCTACGATCCTGCAGCAGGAAGCGGTGGCTTTCTCATAGCAGCCGATCAATACGTGCGAACCCATAACTCGGCGGGTACGTATCTGAAGCGCCAGCCACAATATCAAGGCTCGGAAATCGAAAAAGGTACATTCCGTATCTGCCTGATGAATGTCTTTCTTCATCAACTAAGCGCGAACATTGTACTGGAGGATGCGCTAGCTGAAGGGGCACATAACTTTGAACTTGCTGACATCATATTAGCAAACCCGCCCTTTGGTACCAAAGCGGGAAGTGCCAGAGCTATCAGAAAAGACATCCAATATCCTAACGCCAACAAGCAACTCGCGTTTCTGCAACATATCTGCAATTCCTTAAAGGACGGCGGTCGTGCAGCAGTCGTGGTTCCGGACAATGTCTTGCAAGATGGCGGCATTGCAAAGGACATACGATCTCGCGTCTTAGATCAATTCAACCTCCACACAATTCTACGTCTACCTACGGGGATTTTTTATAGTCAAAGTATAAAGACGCACGTATTGTTCTTCGATAGAACCAGCCAAGTAACTACGAATGTCAATTTTTACGACCTTCGATCAGGGATCAGACCGTTCGGGAAGACCAACCCTATACACGACAATGACTTGAAGGACTTTGTCACCACCTTCACCACGAGGTCATCTCAGCAAACCAGAGCTCAGGGGAGATGGCGTCGGTACAGCCGAGCAGAAATCGCCGAATACGGCGATGGCCTTCTACTCCCACTTTTGGAAAGCGACACAGATTCACCGCACTACGAGGCTCTACATCCTCTCGATCTCGTAGCCACAGTCATGCAGCAATTGCGTGAAGCCGCAGCCGAAATCGAGGACTTGGCAGAAGACTTGCAGCGGCTCGACGAGGCAAACGAGAAGCAAGATGTCGCTTCCTAGCAATTGGACATATCACGCACTCCGCGAGGTTATCGAACCGAGCACGAACATAGACCCGAGGCTGTATCCCAAAAGGCTATTTACCTATATCGACATTGGCAGCATTGATGGACCATCGGGAAAAATTGTCGACCCGAAGAAAGTTACCGGGTCTGGAGCCCCATCGCGCGCTCGACGTCGTGTGCAAACATCTGATGTACTATTTTCAACAGTTCGAACGTATCTTCGAAAGGTGGTCATGGTACCGGCCACACTCGATGGCCAAGTGGCTTCAACCGGCCTCGCCGTCTTAAGGGCAGGCCCCTCACTGGTTCCCGAATATCTGTTCCATTGGGTGCGAAGCAAACAATTCATTGATTTTATTAGCGGAGCGCAAACGGGCGCACTGTATCCATCAGTGCGCGAGACCACACTCTTGAATGCGACTATACCTGTAGCGCCGTTCCCCGAACAACTACGAGTCGCTGAAGCTCTGAGTACTATCTTCGAGACCACGAACATCGTTCGCACGCGGCTGGAAGAGGCATCGATATTAGTCGATGAGGCCAAAAAGAACACGTTACGTCTCGCATTTGACGGAGGTCTTTTAACGAATCCCTACAAACAGGATAGCATACCGCCGAATGCTAGCCTGCCGACATCTTGGAGAAAAGGAACCTTTGGCGATCTAGCTGCAGTCGACAGCGAGCTCGTCAGCCCGAGAGATTTCCCCGAGGCCCCTCACATCGCTCCAAACCATATTGAAAGCGGCACCGGAAAGCTCCTACCCTACCGAACGATAAAGGATGACGGCGTCAAAAGCGCAAAGAACCGATTCCGTCCCGGTCAGATTCTCTACTCGAAGATACGCCCCCAACTTCGCAAGGCGGCGCTCGTTGACTTTGGCGGGCTTTGCAGCGCAGACATGTATCCGCTGACAGCCCGAGCGGATGCGAAGTTTCTTCTCTATTGGCTTCTTTCTCCACAGTTCAACGAGCACGTCAAACGTCGTGATGGTCGTACAGTCCTTCCGAAGATAAATAGGGCTGATCTTCTAGCCATCCCTACCCCGATCCCACCCTTGGCTGAACAAACAGCTATAGCAGCAGCTATCGAAAGAGCATTCGAACAACTGGAGCGTACCCACGCTTTGATCACAGACGCGAAGGCGTCGCTGCAACGACTTGAGGACGACGCGTCATACAAAGCATTTTCCGGCCAGCTAGTTAGGAATATTCCCAACGAGTCCCCGGTGTCACTAGCTCCGCAAACAGTCAGCAGCATAGACAAGATCCCATCAAAAATTGCCCTTCGGTCTGATATCGAGGAGAAAACTATGGCAGATCCTCAGCAACAGTTAACGTCAGACATCATAGAGTGGCCGGAACAAGGCCTCACCTTCGCGGAGATATCTGAACGCATCAGCGGCGACTATGAAGATATACGTGAAGCGATTTTTTCAGCGCTGACCGGAAATGATCCGGTATTAGAACAGGTGTTCGATAGCGAACTCGGAATGATACGTTTAAAAAGGCGTACCGCATGAAGCTAATATACTTGGAAATTCTGGAAGCCGCGAGTGCTGGCGGGCTCCTTAACGGACTAAAGGTCGATTTAAGACGCGCCGTTGATGGAAAAAACGATGTTCTGCTTCCCTTATGTCTGCTTGGCTCGAATGGAACAGGAAAGTCTCAGTTCCTGCAAATAATCGCCGAATTGTTTCAAAGCGCTTGGCATACCCATAGAAAAGATCAAGAAAGAGCTGAAGCTAATCCAAGTTTGAACTTCAGACTAATTTACGAGATAACACCATCAGACGGAACCAGTTCCACACGTGTGAGGATCAGCAGACTCGCGAAAGGAACCGTCACTATGGAGGTCCATAATGGCGAGGAGTATCAAAAAATCGAACCGTACGATAAGCGTTACGGAAATCACCTTCCTCCCGCGATTGTAGCTTACACTTCCGGCGACAACGAGACTCTTAGCCTCCCATTCTTCGTCAGCAGATCCGAGTATGCAGAGAACGTGAGGACCGCGGCTCTGGACGTTGATTTGAGACGCACAGAGATTCCGGACAACCGGATGCTGTTAGTTGACTATGGAACGCACCTTGAAGTGCTAATCTCCAACCTGATGCTCGGCTCGGAAGCACTGCGCGGTGCGATTATAGCCCACGCCAAGGTATCCAGACTTGCCTCGTGGCGCTGTATAATTCAACTAAATCACCCCGCAGCCCCCAAAACGAAATCGCCGATTACGGGAAAAAGAGGGGTTCAGCTTACCGAAGAACTCGAAAAGTATATCAGCAACCTTAAGAAGTGCGCGACCTGCTGGCACTATAATGAGAAAACCGATAGCTACGTTCTCGATTTTCTCGTCGACGAAGCCACGCGAGTAGCCTTCCGAAATTATTGGGAGAGCGCCAGCCACTTGTACCGTTCGCTTCACAAGCTCGCGATGCTAAACGACCTTATCATACCCAAATCAGCGCGTAACCGCGTAAAAAAGGAGATCGACAAGCGTCGATTTGCTTCTCGTCTTCCAGAGCCGCAAGATGAAACAAAAGTGTTTCGTTTTGAGGAGGTGCGTTTCTTCAAGGGTGAAGAAAGCAGCTACGACAAATCAGTCGACTATGTTTCTCTTTCCGACGGAGAGCATCAGCAAGCAGAGATTTTTGGTATATTTGGAATGCTTAATCAGCCGAATGTGCTTTTCTTACTGGATGAACCAGAATCTCATTTTAATCCTCGTTGGCGCGTGAAATTTATCCGCCGCTTGATGGAGCTACCTGTCCAGTCAATGTCCTCACAAGAGGTGGTTCTTACTTCCCATGCGCCGTTTGTCGCCTCTGATATTTCGCGTGATCAAGTTCGAATATTCACCAAGAATCAAGACGACACGCTCGAAATCTCAAAGCCAGAGATCGAAACTTATGGTGCGACGTACGACCGTATTCTCAGTCATTGCTTTGGCGTCGAACCACCCATCTCCGAAATTGCTCAAGCTGAGATCAAGGAGGTGAGCCAGAATGGCTCACCTGAAGAAATCAAAGAGCTCATGGATCGCCTTGGGTCATCCGTCGAAAGGGCGCTTTTGGCCGACCGCCTTATAGAAATTTCGAGAAAATAGTAGATGTTCGATACATTTCCTGTCGACGCGTTAGCGCATAATTGGCTAAGTGAAATTCTGCTAGAGGAAATCGAGCGAGAAATTTCTCACGCTCATCCTGAGGCTCTCCCGGCCTTTCCGCATTTTGTGCAACAACCTTATCGATCTATATTTGAACGATACGAAAGTATAGTTTCTCGATTTCATAAATTGGCTACAGAAATACGCCAACTCAACACGACCGACAAAGCACTTGTTCACGCATCATTGCGGACACAGAACAGCCTGCCAGCCATACTCCTGCACGATTTCGAATATCAAGAATGCGCGACGGCATTGCCGAAGATACATGCTCTAGCGGTTGATCTATTTTCTACAGCCTTTGAGCGCCTCAGCGTCATTAAGTCACCTGATCATGATGACGCCATTCGTGATTGGCATTTCGATTTAATATTCAACGCTTTTAAAAAGAAGACATGTGCTGCTTGCGGATTAGAAAAACTGGAGCGACCGGACGCCGACATTCCTAGACCGGACCTAGATCATTACCTATCTATTTCACAGTACCCTTTCGCCGGTGTAAACTTGATGAACCTTACGCCCATGGGAATAGCCTGCAACACGAGATATAAGCTCGCGAAAGACGTACTCAACGATGACGCAGGTAGTCGTACCGATTCTTTCGATCCCTATGGTGAACTACGAGGAACGATATCCTTGGAAGGCAGCCGCTTCCTGCCGGCCGATCACGCAGTCGCGGAATGGCGCGTTAGTATTGTGCCCGACACAGCTATGGGTGTGAATTGGGACAGGTTGTTCAAAATCAAAAGCAGATACTCGGGCGTTCTGTATTCAGACTTCGCTGATTGGGTGGAGCAATTCTCGGACTATGTAGCGAGACATGGCATGTCAATCACTGATCGAGAAGCTGTCCTATCGGGACTGGGTAGGTTCATCGAAACATGCAGATACGAAGCTCTACCGGCCGTCGCGTTGCTAAAGGCCTCGGCAATGCGACTTTTCCACGATGCTATAGCATCTGAGGAATTGGGCTCACGTATGCACCAGTTTCTAATGCAGGTGAACGAGAGGCGAACGACCAAAGAGCATCCGGCGTGACACTGGGTCTTGCTAATCGCACATCCGAAGTTCTGGCAGAAATCTAGCACAATTCTAGCGCAGTGTTAGAACCACGCCATAAAAATCATATAGTTAGAACCAATATCTTCCAATTCCGATTCCAAAGGTCACAGGTTCGAATCCTGTCGGGTGCGCCATTCACAGATTTGACACGCGCCCAATTGGCAAACCTCCACCGCCGCCGCTGTTTTCGAAATCTCGCCACGAACGGGCGAGCGAATGTCCCTGCGCCCTGTTGCCATTTCCAAGCCGTCCACTATCGTAGCACGATGGGCAACGAAATTGACATGGACAGGCGCATTGCCGCGCGCATTCGCACGGAACGGGAAAGCAGGGGCTGGTCGCTCAGCGATCTCGCGGAAAAGGCGTCCGTTTCCCGGGCGATGATCCATAAGATCGAGCGCGGAGAGAGCAGCCCGACCGCCAATCTTCTGGGCAAGCTGTCTGGCGCTTTCGGTTTGAGCATGTCCACGCTGCTGGCCCGCGCGGAGACCAGGCAGGGCCGCCTGCTGCGCATGGAGGAGCAGCCGACATGGCAGGATCCCGAGACCGGATATCTGCGCAGGCATGTTTCACCAGGTTCCGATCTGCCGTTCGATATCATCCACATCACGCTGCCCCCCGGCAAGCAGGTACCGATGCCCGCCTCGGCCTATATCTTCCTGCGCCAGCTCATCTGGGTTCTTTCGGGAGAGCTGGTTTTCGTGGAAGGCGAAGTGACCCACGAGATGAAGCAGGGGGACTGCCTGGAGCTTGGGCCGCCGGCTGACTGCATCTTCCGCAATGCCACCAGGGAACCCTGCACCTATGCGGTCGCCATCCTGAAAATATCCTGAGACCGCTTGCCTCCAGTTGTCCACTATGTTAGATATAATATTATCATAGTGGACAAATCGGATTTTTTCATGATCATTCGCGACGCACAGTCCGGCGACCTCGAAACGGTTGCCGAAATCTATAACCATGCTGTCCTGAACACGACAGCGATCTTCAACGATTCGACCGTTGACGTGGCCAACCGGGCCGCATGGCTCGCGGATCGGACGCGGCTTGGATATCCCGTCCTCGTTGCCGTCAGGGAAGACGGATCGGTTATGGGTTATGCATCTTTTGGCGACTGGCGCGCATTCGATGGATATCGCCATACGGTGGAACATTCCGTCTATGTTCACATGGACCACCGGGGCAAAGGCGTGGCGGAAGCGCTGATGCAGGCACTGATCGGGCGCGCCCGCGCGATTGGCAAGCATGTGATGATCGCCGGGATCGAATCCCGGAATGTCGCATCGATCCGGCTGCACGAGAAGCTCGGCTTTGGCAGTGTCGAGCCGATCAGGCAGGTTGGCATGAAATTCGGCGAATGGCTCGACCTGACGTTCATGTATCTGAAACTCGATGACCGGCCCACGCCAGACTAAGGCGGCGGCCATGGCCAATTTTGCAATATTCGCGCTGCTGGTCGGGGCCGGGGCAGCAATCGTCGCGCAGAACATTCTCATGGCGAAAATCTCGGGAAACGCCACCACCATCCTCGTCCCGCTCATCATGAATTCTGCCGTGGGACTGGCGGTTCTGACGCTTCTTCTGATCTGGCGGACAGGTGCAGCAGGGGTATCGGAAATCCTGCACCTGTTCCGCCCCTGGAACATCCTTCCCGGCCTGCTCGGATCCTTCTTCGTCTTCGCAAGCATCCTCGGTTACCAGCGCATCGGCGCGGCAGCAACGGTCGCGGTGCTTGTCGCAAGTCAGCTCGGCTTCGGTCTGCTCACGGATGTCTTCCGATCGGGTAATATTGCGGGAATAACCCTTTTCGGGGCGGCCCTTCTGCTGGCCGGTGCCGGCCTCGTCGCCTTCAGGGCGGTCTAGAGAGATCCATCAGGCAGGCGTCGTGATTGCGACGTTTCTTGCGCGGACACCGGCGGGGCACATCCCCGCCGATGCTTGTGAGGGTCGCCGGATGGCGGTCAGAACTCCTGCCAGTCGTCCTTTGAGGTATCGACGGCGGCATTGCCCGAAAAGGCGGAGGCAAGCTTGCGGCCAAGGGCGCGCACGGGCGAAGCCACGGGCCTGTCGTTACCGCCGGCATTGCGCAGCGGAGCCGGCTGGCCTTTCTGCTGATAGGCGCCATCGGCCAGCCTGAACTGCGACAGCAGCTGGTTGAGCGACGCAACCTCCTTGGCGAGGCTGTGGCTCGCGGCGTTGGTTTCTTCCACCATGGCCGCATTTTTCTGCGTGTCCTGGTCCATCTGGTTGACCGCCGTGTTGATCTGCTGGAGGCCGGAGGACTGTTCCTGGGCGGATTCCACGATGGAGACGACGTGCCGGTTGATCTCCTGCACTTCCGAGACGATGGTCGCCAGCGCCTTGCCGGTATCGCCCACCAACTGGACGCCCTGCTGCACCTGATCGTTGGAAGTGGTGATCAGCGCCTTGATTTCCTTGGCGGCACTTGCGGAACGCTGCGCGAGTTCGCGCACCTCCTGCGCAACCACCGCAAAGCCCTTGCCCGCCTCACCCGCGCGCGCCGCCTCGACGCCCGCATTCAGCGCCAGAAGGTTGGTCTGGAAGGCGATCTCGTCGATCACGCCGATGATGTTGCTGATCTCGTTGGCGGATTTGGCAATCTGCTCCATGGCGACCACGGCGCGGCGCACCACCTCGCCGGATTGTTCGGCGCCCGCCTTGGCCCGGCTCACGATCTGGCCTGCCTCCTGCGCACGTCTGGTGGAATCGCGCACCGTCGTGGTGATCTCTTCCAGCGCGGCGGCGGTCTCTTCCACGGCTGCGGCCTGCTGTTCCGTGCGCTTGGCAAGGTCATCCGCGGCCGATTTGATCTCGTCCGCGCCAGCACCGATGCCGCCGGCATTCTGCGCGACCTTGCTCAGGGCCGCCTGCAGCTTTTCAGCCGACATGTTGAAATCGTTGCGAACGCCATCCAGCGTCGCCGTGAACGGCTGACCGATGCGATAGGAAACATCGCCTTCGGACAGTTTCGACAGGCCGGCAGCGAGATTGTCGACGGCGAATTTGACGTCGGCCGCTTCCCTTGCCTTCTGCTGCTCGCGCTCCATGCGGTCCTTTTCGGACAGGCTGCGATTGGCTTCGGTCTCCTGTTCGAGGCGAATGCGCTCGACCGCATTTTCGCGGAACACCTGCACCGCTCTGGCCATCTGGCCAACTTCGTCTCCACGTCCGGTGCCATCGATCTCAGCCGCCGTCTCACCATTGGCAAGCGAGGCCATCCGCTGGCACAGACGGGCGATCGGCGTGGTGATGCCACGCGACGCCACGAAAATCGCGAGAATGACGCCGATGGAGAAAACAAGCCCGATCACCGCAAGGGATGTCAGGATGGTTGAATTGGTCTGGTTGCTCAGATCGTCGCTTGCCTTGCTGACGCCCTTGGTCAGCTTGTCCAGCAGCGCCATCATTTCCACGGAGGTCGGGCGGATGGAAGCATCGGCCTTCAGCATCTGTGCCGCCGCATCCGCGTTGCGGTCGGCCAGACCCAATTCGACCGCCTTGTCGGTGATCGCGGTAATCTCCTGCGACTTCGCAAGGAGCCCGTCAAGGACCGCCGCCTCTTCCGGAAAAGCCGTTTTCACATTGTTGAGGCGCGTCGCCAGCAACCGCTTGCTTTCGGTGTAGGTGTCGCGGGCAACCTTGATATCCGGCCCGGCCGCATCATAAGCCATCACCTGATAGGCGCTATAGGCGACCGCCGTCAGATTGCGGTTGGCACGGGCAAGCTCCACCAGCGCGGCATTATCGTTGGCAATGAAAAACGAATAGGCCGTATCCGCTTCCTTGTAGCGGTTGGACATGAATGCCGTGGCGCCAAGGCCGACGATGCAGAGCGGCAGAATAAGTGACAGGATCTTGGTGCGGATGCTGGCATTTTGAAGAAAGGACACGGAAAACCTCACGTCAATGAAAAGCCGCTCCTTCCCCGTGCCGGAGGTGTTCGGCAAAACTGACATTGCACGTCGAACGCCCTGATCATCTGGGCTTCGCGAGACGCATCACCGGCTTGGGCCGCAATTTGCATCATGCATGCGCCAGCGAAAGGAGACCTGCCTCCCGGTGTCGGCAGGCATCCTCGGCGGGACGCGGGCAGCCCGCCAGCGAGCGGGGGCGCCGGGCCGCATTTAGGGGATTTCGGAAAGCGGCCGGTTTGGGATGCCGGCTGCAATTTCTTGTTCGATAAAATGATTATAGTCAAAAACTTTACAATTCCTTCATGTCCAAACGGCCTGCGAAAAATCGGCGGCAAGGCGGCAGCAGCGCCCTCGCGATCAACCCTGCCGGTTGACCAGCGTGTCTGCCGCAGGTCCCCGCCGCCCATCCCGCCCCTCACCCGCTTCGGGCAAAGGAACGTGCTTTGCGCATCACCGCCCGGCGCTGGAAAATGGCGGCCATGGCGGCGAGAACGGCCATAAGGGTAAAGATCAGCGCTATGTCCCGATAGGCCATCGCAAAACCGAACCGGGCAATCCACGGCTGGCTTGCCAGCGGCGAGATGAAATGCCCGAGGAACATCGACGCCGTGACAATGCCGGCGATACGCCCGCGCAGCCGCAGCGGCGCCAGCATGATCGTCGTGGACATGATCGCCGGCATGACGACGCCCAGACCGAGCCCGGTCACGGCAACCGCCGACAGCATGGAAGCCAGCCCCTTTGCCATGGCAAGCAGCGCAAACCCCGTTGCCATCAGCATCAACCCCACCGCCAGAATGATGGCTACGCCCATATGCCTGCGCAATCTCGCGAAATTGAGCGCCGTCAGCGCACCCGCCAGATTGAAGATGCCGATCGCATATCCGGCGATACTGCCGGAAAACACCCCGAGCTCCCGCAGGAAGAACGGCAATTGCGAGGGAATGGTGTAAAACAGCGCGTTGACGAGGAACACCGTCAGCGCCAGCACGGCGACCACCGGCCAGTTGACGGCGCCAGCCGGCCCACCATCCCGGGCGCGGCCGTCGCCCCTCTCCGGCTCCCGCAGGAAAAGCAGGGCAGCCGGCAGGATGAGCAGGGCAACGGCATAGACCGCAAAGGGCGCGCGCCAGTGAATATCGGCCAGCAATCCGCCCGCCACGACAAAAAGCACGCCGCCCAGCTGGGTGAAAGCCTGCTGCAGGCCGAGATAACGTTCGCGTGCCGGGCTCTCGAAATAATCGCCGACAAGCGCCGTGCCGATCGTCATGATGCCGCCGATCGCCAGGCCCAGAAAGGCCCGGCCGACGAGCAGGCCGGCAAGGCTGTCTGCAAAAAGGCCGGACATGCCGGAAAGGCTGTAAAGCAGGATCGCGCCCAGCAGCAGCCGTTTGCGGCCGAAGCGATCCGCCAGCATACCGGCGACCGGCGCGCAGAGCGCGACAAAAACCGATGGCAGCGTCAGCACCATGCGGCTCAACAGCCCGACATGGGGTGTCGACAGGAAGCTCTGCTCGATGGCGGGCAGCGAGGGCGCAACCGTCGTTCCCGCCATGATGGTGAGCGTGGCGACGAACAGCAGCGTGATTTTCAGCGCCGTGGAATTTTCAGCCATCGTCACGCCTCCCTGTAAGGGGTTGCGAAACGCGCCCGCTTCAGCGCATGCGCCCACCAGCCGAGCTTGTTCATCATCGTTTCCAGCGCGTTCACCGCCGGCGGCCCAGGCTCGAACTGCCCCGCGGCATCGACGCTGTCCCACGGATTGGCAAAGCTGACGACATCCCGCACCGTCACGGCATGAAGCTCCGCAAAGACCGGACGAAGCTGTTCGGCCGCACGCAGGCCACCCGAAATGCCGCCATAGGAAACAAAGGCGACCGGTTTTGCGCCCCATTCATCATAGGCGGAATCGATCAATATCTTCAGCGCGCCGGGATAGCTGCGATTATATTCCGGGGTGACGATGATGAATGCGTCGGCACCGGCGAGGCTTTCCCGGAGTTGCCGGACCGAGGCCCCTCCCGGCGTGTGGCCTTGCGGCAGATCGAGCTCGCGCGGATCGAGTACCGCAAGTTCAACCCCCGGCATCGGCTCAAGCCGCGCCAGCAGCCATTTGCCGATGACATCGCAGAACCGCGGATTGCGGGCGCTGCCAAATATGATCCTTATGGAAAGTGTATTGTCGCTCATGGAACGTCCTTCAACAGTGTTCCATGTTCTGATAATTCCTCAACTATAGTTGAGGTCAATAGCCGCAAACAAAAAAAGCGGCAGGCCTTTCAGCCCGCCGCCCCATTTCCGATCACGACGTTAAAAGCGCCTCAGGCTGCCACGCGCCGCAACGCCGTCGCGACCTTGTGGATATGGGCAGCGCCAATGCCGCAGCAGCCGCCGATCATGGTTGCGCCGGCATCCGCCCAGGAGCAGGCAAAACGCGAATAGACATCGTCCGTCAGATCGGCACGGGTGCCATGCAGGCCCTCATTGGCGGCGGAATCGCTCTGTTCGCCCTCAAAGGCGTTGGCATAAACGCCGATTTCCAGCGAAGCGCCCTTTTCTGCAAATACGGCAGACGCCGTCTCGACGGCAGTCTTCATGATTTCCGGCTTGCTGCAGTTGAACAGCAGCGCGGCAGCGCCCGACTGCGCCGCCCATTCGGCCGCCGCCTTCACCGTTTCACCGGAACGCAACGCGGGTTCGCCGCCGGCAACCGCGGCCGCGTCGTCATTCAGCGTGAAGGAAACCCAGAACGGCTTGCCCGTTGCCGCAACAGCCTGACGCACGGCTTCGCCCTCGGCAATCAGGCTGAGCGTTTCGCCGAGCCAGACATCGACGGAGGGCGCGAGATTGTCGACCAGAACCTTGAGATAATCCTGGACGCGCGCGCCATCGAAATTCTGCGGTTCGTAGGAGCCGAAAATCGGCGGTAGCGAGCCCGCCACCAGCACCTTGCGGCCGCTCGCATCGGCCGCCTCGCGCGCCAGCCTGCCGGAAAGGGCGATCAGCGACGCGCCATCCTTCCGGAAGCGCTCCTCGCCGATATGAAACGGCACCAGCGCATAGGAATTGGTGGTGACGACATCGGCGCCGGCTTCGATGAATTCCTGATGCACCTGCCGGACGATATCGGGCGCGTTGATCAGCGCCAGCGCCGACCATTCCGGCTGTTTCAGTTCCGCGCCGAGCCGCTGCAACTCGCGGCTCATGCCGCCATCGAGAATACGGATAGTGCCCATGTTCATACTCCTTGGACGGTTTACCGCCGGACCGGCACCTGCCGTTCGACAAGGCCGAAACAGCGGGCGATGATGGCGGTGAGAATGAGATAAAAGACGGTGACGACGATCAGCGGCTCATAGACCAGGAGCGTATCCTGCCGCACCTTGTAGGCCACGGCATAAAGATCCATCACCGTCACGGTGAAGGCAAGCGGCGTGGCCTTGAGCTGCATCACCACTTCGCCGGCGATCGTCGGCAGCGCGATGCGGATGGCGCGTGGCAGCCAGATGCGGCGAATGAGCGTGAAACGACCCATGCCGAAAGCCCTGCCCGCCTCCAGCTCGCCTTTCGGCACGGCCAGCAGCGCGCCGCGCAGAACTTCGGCTTCATAGGCGGCATAATTCAGCGTGAAGCTGACGGCGGCGAAGAAAAACCCCTCACGCAGCACCGGCCACATGAAGCTCTGGCGCAGGCCGGGGACCATCGGCAACAGCGAACCGATGCCGTAATAAAGCAGCCAGAGCTGGATCAGGAGCGGCGTGCCGCGAAAGAAGGTGCAATAGGCGCGCGCCAGGATTTTCGTCACCCGCCCGCCGCCGACCTGCGCGAAGGCAAGCAGGATGGCAAGGAGAAAGCCGATGCTGACGGAGATGACGAGCAGTGCAACCGTCTGCCAGGCACCGGAAAGAAGAAGCGGCCAATATTTGGCAAGCCAGGAAAAATCCATGCCGTCCCCCTAGGTCAAGACCGGCTGACCACGCCGCACCCGACGCTCCAGCAGTGAAAAGACGAGGTTTGAGACGAGCGTGATGGCAAGATAAAGAAACGCCGCCGCGAGGAAGAAGAGGAAATATTGCTTGGTGCTGGCTCCCGCCAGGCGCGTCGCCAGCGCCAGTTCCTGATACCCGACCACCGCCACCAGCGCGCTGTCCTTGGTTACCGAAAGCCAGAGATTGGCAAGGCCCGGCAGGGCGTTCGGCAGCAGCGCCGGCAATACCACGCGGCGGAAACGCAGGGCGGGCGACATGCCGAAGGCGCGCGCCGCTTCGATCTGGCCGTTTGGAATGGCAAGGATCGCGCCGCGCAGAACCTCGCTCATATAGGCGCCCTGCACGAACCCCAGAACCGCCACGGCGGCAACGAAACCATTGACCTCCAGCGGCGGCATTCCCAAGAGCAGCAGCAGCCGGTTGAGCCCGTCCGTGCCGGCATAATAAAGCCCGACGATCAGGATGAGTTCCGGAACGGCGCGGATGGCCGTGGTGTAGAGATTGAGCAAAAGGCCAAGCGGCCTGTTGCCGGAAAGCTTGCCGAGCGCCCCGGCAAGCCCGATGACGATACCGATCAGATAAGCGCCGGCGGAAATGGCAAGCGTGGACGCAGCCCCCTTCAACAGGGTGCCGCCCCATCCCGGAGGATAGGGTGACAGCAGTTGCAGCGTGGTTTCAAGACTTGCCATTGGCGGGACCGGCCGGGAGATCAGTTACCGTAAATATCGAAGGTGAAGTATTTGCTGGTAATTTCGTCATACTTCCCGCTGGCACGCACCGCGGCCAGCGCCGCATTCAGCTTGCCCTTGAGTTCGGTGTCGTCCTTGCGAAGACCGCCGGAAACGCCGAGACCGAGGATTTCCTTGTCGTCAGCCACGTTGCCCATGTCGGCGCAGCAATCCTTGCCCGCATCGCTCTTCACGAAGGCATCGAGAACGAGCGAGTCACCGAACACGTAATCGATGCGGCCCGCCGCCAGATCCTGAAACGCCTCATCGAGCGTCTGATAGGTCTTTTCATCGGCAACGGCCGCGAAATATTTCTTGTAATATTCGGACTGGATGGTCGCGACCTGAATGCCGATGGTCTTGCCCTTGACATCCTCGGCCGCAGCACCCGGCTTTTCGCCCTTGGCGCCGATCAGCTTGCTCGGCGTATTGTAATATTTGTCGGTGAAATCGATGACCTTCTGGCGCTCTTCCGTGTTCGACATGGACGACCAGATGACGTCGAATTTCTTGGTCTGCAGCGCCGGGATCAGGCCGTCCCAGGAAAGCTCGACGATCGAGCATTTTTCCTTCATTTCCGCGCAGACGGCATCCATGAGATCGATTTCCCAGCCCTGCCACTTGCCGCTGGCATCCTTGGCAAAGAAAGGCGGATAGGCTTCGTTCATGATGCCGAAGCGAACCTCGGCACTGGCGGTGAAGGCGGAAACCGCAAATGCCGTTCCGGCAAGCAGCGTGGCGAAGAATTTCATTCAAGTCTCTCCTGTTAGAACGGGCGGTAAAGCAAGACGGTCAATGCGCCAGCGCGCCGGTAAATTCCCTGCATCGCGCGCTTTTGGGCTGGCCGAACACCTGTGCGGGCGGCCCCGCCTCTTCCACGCGGCCCTGATGCAGAAACACAACCTCCGTGGAAACATCCCGCGCAAAGCGCATCTCGTGGGTGACGAGAAGCATGGTGCGGCCTTCCTCGGCCAGATCGCGGATGACTTTCAGCACCTCGCCCACAAGCTCCGGATCGAGCGCCGAGGTCGGTTCATCGAACAGCATCACCGCCGGTTCGACGCAAAGCGCCCGCGCGATCGCCGCGCGCTGCTGCTGGCCGCCGGACAGGAATGCCGGATAGGCGTTTTTCTTGTCGTAGAGGCCAACCTTGTTCAGCAGGGCTTCGGCCTTTTCGATCGCCTCCTGCCGCCGGACGCCGAGAACATGGACCGGCGCCTCGATGACGTTTTCAAGCACGGTGCGATGAGCCCAGAGATTGAAATTCTGAAACACCATGCCGAGGCCGGTGCGCAGCTTTTCCACCTGCCGCCAGCTTTTCGGCACCGCCCTGCCGTCACGGCCGGTCTTCATGGCAATCTCTTCGCCATTGATGACAACCCGTCCGCGATCCGGCGTCTCGAGAAAATTGATGCAGCGCAGAAAGGTGCTCTTGCCGGAACCGGACGAGCCGATGATCGATATGACGTCACCCTTGTGGGCTCTCAGCGAAATACCCTTCAAAACTTCATGCGTGCCGAAGCTCTTGTGGATATCATCCGCCTCGAGCGCACAGGCGCCTGTCTCTGTCATCTGTCGACCTTGCCGATCCGGTTTAATGCCTGTCGCGCCGCATGTTTAGCAAAATCAAATGCAAACGCGCGCAACAATCGGCTCTTTTACACATCCGCAACGAAAAAACATTTCAAAATATCATCTGTGACGAACAGCCTGCGATGATTGCCGCAAAACGGGCGTCGGCACCACCGCGTCATCGCCCCCACCCCGGGCCGGTTCCGGCCCCCTCTCATCCTCGACAAGGCTGGCATTTGCCTGCAGATGCAGGCCCACAACGGCGACGACGAGGAAAAACCACACGAACCCCGCGCTCAGCAGGAACAGTGTTTCCAGAAAGCCGTAGAGCAGCACATAGAGCCACACGCCGACATAAAGCTTCGTCAGCGGGCTCCTGCGCGTGGCATCGTCCATCTTACCGAGATAGTGAAGCGGCAAAAGGTAAATCCACAGCAGCACCAGCACCAGACCCGGCATCCCGCCGGCGAGCACAAGGTCGAAATAACCATTGTGCGAAGCCGGCGCGGTCGCCGCCCAGCTGTTGCTTTCGGTGAAACCCGAGATCAGGGCATCGCTGCGCCAGAAGGCCTGATAGCCATAACCAAGGATCGGGCTTTTGCGGATGTAGTCGATGGCGATGGTCCAGATATCGGTTCGGCCGGTGAAACTGGCATCGATCCCCATTCTGGTCAGCATCTGTGAAAAGACCGGATCGACGGTGGTGCCGATCACCACTGCGGTGAAGACCACCATCAGCCCGGTCACGACCAGATATCGCCATTGGGGCCAGCGGACGATGAACCAGCCGGTCGCAATGATGATCGGCATCAGCCCGAGCGCCGTCTTGCCGCCTGACTTGACCAGAAATATCAGCGAAAGCAGCAAAACCGTCAGGCCGCCGATAAATGACCAGCGTCTGCAAAGATAAATCCCGACAATGATCAGCACCGACATGACCGAGGCGGCTTCGTTCTTGTGATTGAAGACGCCTCGCCAGTCCCCCGCGAGAAACGGCTCCAGCGCGTCGCTGGCCTGATGGATCGAACGCGACGGCAGCGCGGCGATGCCGAAATAACACAGGAACAATATGATGAGGGCGCAGACGGCCAGCAGGGAGGTGAAATGCCGCTCGGTGCGCGGCAATTGCAGGAAGCCGCCGGCAAGCACGCAGATGATGATGCACATGACAAGGCGCCGCAGCGAAAACATCGGCGCTTCACCCACCAGCGAGGTGAACGCATACCAGCCAAAGATCGCCGCCATCAGCAGGCGCGGCGCAAGCAGGAGCGAGAACGACTGCTCCTTCGCCATGAACGCCACGAAACTGAAAAGCAGAATGATCGCGGTGAACTGGTTGAGCAGATTGGAGCCGGCCGCCATGGCCGAGCCCTCATAGGTGGAGGAAAGGGAGACGTAGGGCGAAAAGCCGACCGTGAAATAAAGGAAGGTCACATAAAACAATGCGTCCCGCCAGTAACCACGCCCCTGTCCGTCATGCGATGCATCCATAAGGGATTTTTCTCTTCCTCTTTCCATGCCTGCACACATCGTATCCGATGCTTCATCCCGGTCACAGGAATATGTCGTAAAAATCCTATTATTTAGTTATGCATAATGCACG
Source organism: Rhizobium rhizogenes (assembly GCF_002005205.3). The sequence goes on from NZ_CP019701.2 coordinate 2,104,585, forward strand.
GAAGAATAGTAATTCCGTTATTTCCTCCGGTATAGATGAACGGACCCGGAGACGGGAAAACAGAGCCGGATTCTCGAACTCCGCTGCGGAATATTGTCACAGGCCTTGTGGAAAAATCCTGAAGCTTAATTTCAAACATATGATTTAATTAACATTTTCACGAAATATATCAAAAAAAAGATCGCCCGCATCGGCGCAATTGAGGAGCCGTTTTGTCGTATTGAGAAAATGGTCCGGGTTTCTCTTCAGCGTATATTAACAACTAAAGATATACCCTCGAGTTGACTTCATAACTGCGCATAAAGGCTGGAGACCCAAGGTGGACGTTCCAAGACACACCAGCATGGACGATGGCGATAGCGGTCAGTCGGCACCATGCCCGGCAAAGCCCGGCGCGGTCGGCATTCGCGCCATGCGCAGGGAAGATGTCCCGGCTGTCGAGGCGGTGCTCAACAGCGCTTTCAAGAAGACCGGGCACGAGCGAAACTTCAATTTCCGCGCCTATATCGAGACATTGTTTTTCAGCAGCCCCGCCTTTGATCCCGATTACGGCAGCGTCGTCTATGACGCCGGGGAAAACCGGGTGACGAGCGTCATCCTCGCGGTGCCCATGCGGTTTATCGCGAATGGAAAGACCATTACCGCCAGATTGCTGTGCGCTTTCGCATCGGATGGAAAACTCGGCGCGCTCGGAGCCGCGCGCCTGTCTCGCAGCATGCGGGCGTCGAAGCACGAAATGCTGTTTTCGGACACCGCCTCTCCCGTCAGCGCCGATCACTGGGTCGCGACCGGCGGCAACATGCTGCCGATTGAAAGCCTGCAATGGCACAAGGCGCTCAAGCCCTTCTGCACGATTGCCCTGCGCATGCCGCGCCGCTCGAAACTGGCCAAGACCACCCTTGCGCTGACCGCGCTCGGATTTGTCGACGGTATCCTGCGATCATGGAAAAAGGGCATAAAACCGCATCGGGTCGCCGACGCCACGGTCAGAACCGGGGATTTCGAAACGTTCCGCCACCATGCGCTCCGGATGATCGAGCGTTTCTCCATTCGTCCGGAGTGGTCTTACGAGGAGTTCCACTGGCTTGTGGAAATGAGCAGGACCAATGAGAGCCTGGGCGCACTGAAAAGCCTGACGATCGAAAATGACAACGGCCATGTCATGGGCGCCGCCCTGTTTTTCGGACAGCCGGGACGAACCGCCTATGTGCTGAACCTCGTCTGCGATGCCGGCCGTGAAAACGATGTGCTCAATGCCCTGTTCCGGCATTTCGATGACGAGAACTACGCCCATGTCACCGGCATGTCGCAGCCGTTTCTCATAAACGCGCTCTATCGCCAGAACCACATGAGCTTCCGTCATGACGGATATTTCTGCATGGCAACCCGGGATGAGGCACTGAGGGACCGGGCGATTGCCGGCGACATCTATATTGGCGGGCTGTGTTCGGAAAGCTGGAGCAAGCTGATAACCGATTATTGAGCCGCCCCACGGCCTCGCCGCGGCAGGCGGGCCGCAGCGCCTTAAAGCATGTCCAGTAAAGGTGCGTCGCGCGGTTTACGTCCGGAAAATGCGCGAGAACAAAGAGTTGGAGCGTCTTTGCTGTTCCGGGAGAAACGAAAGCGCTCTAGGCCTTGGTGAAACGCTGCACATTCGCCGAGATCAGGTGGCGCAGCGCCTTCGCATATCGCTTGGAACGCGTCTTGGCCGCAAGCGCGCTGGTCCAGTCCACCATCGACCCGTTGATATCGAAATCGCCGAGCTGGCCTTCGGGAATATCGCCTTTCTCGATACGTTCGACGATGGTTCCGAGCGCCGCGTAGAATTCCGGCGAGCGATAGGGCGGATGCAGCGAATACATGCCCTTTCCCCTGCCGAGAAAATCCAGCCGGTAGACGCCGATACGCATCATATTGTCGCTCAGCACCTCCTCGGCCGGCATCGAGACCGGCTGCTGGTTATAGGCATAGGAGCGGATGCGCCGTTTGGCATCGGGCCGCAGCAGTTCCAGCGAGCCGACCCGCTTGGCGAAACGTTCCATGTCGATCATGAAAAGGCGGGTGGAAACGGTCGCGAAACGCCAGGTGGGAATGCGCGACGGCAGCTTGCGCGGTTCCGGAATATTCTTGACCCCCGGCATGCCGACATGGCGGGAGATATCGAGATCGCCGCGCACGGTCGGTGGCCCGGAAAACGGCGTGATGCACAGGGCATCGGGATTGGCCTTCTGCAGCGCAATCGCTTCGTCAAACCAGCTCTGGCTGCCGCCGCCAAACATCATGTCGCTGTCCATGTGCAGCACATAGCGGGCATTGGCGCGCTTCAGCCCGTAGAAATAAACATGAAACGGCCCGCCATCGAAAGCCTTGGCGGGATAGGGGATCGGCGAGCGCGAAAAGAAGGTCTTTGCCACCAGGCTGCGTGCCGCGTCGCTGTAATCGACGATATCCACGTGGAGATGCGGATAGTTGGTCTGCATTTCCTCCAGCATGTCGAACAGGCGCTTGCTGGCCGCTTCGAAACCATTGCCCTTGTAACGGCCCGCCCCCACCTGTCCGGTATCAACAGTCAGGAGAATGCGATCCACCTGCCCGCCCCAGACGCGCAGCTGATGCGGCAGGGTAAGGGCCGCATGCGGAGCATCGAAGGGATGCAGATTGACCTGCAGCGCTTTCTGCACGGGAGGAAGCGACGTTTCAGCGCTCATAGTCATGCACCACGGTTCCGGAATTCATTGATGACGGCCATCATCGGTTTTTCGTTGAAGCTCCAGTCGAGCGGCAGCGGCCGGTTCGCCGTGCCGTCCCGGCGGGGATAGGCCCAGCGGATCCAGCTGTATTGATCCGATATGCCCCAGGTGGTGATCGAGGAAAGCGGGCCGCCGGCCGAGGCCGCCTCAAGAAAATCGCGCACCTGAGCGTTGATCAGCATATCCCTTTCCGCCTCTGGCCCAGGCAGCGTCTGGTCCATGACATCCAGTTCCGTCACCAGAATGGCAAGGCCGTAACTGCGCATTTCCGTGGCAAAGGCGGCAAGCTCGTCCTTGGCGATCGGCCAGCCGCCGCGCAGATGCCCCTGCAGGCCGATGGCGTTGATCGGCGCACCCTTCTCAAGCAGTTCGAGAATGAGGTTGCGGAACGCCGCGCGTTTGGCCGGTGATTTTTCGACGGCGAATTCCACGTCATATTCGTTGAGAACGAGCTGCGCCCTGGGGTCGACCGAATGGGCGATATCGAAGGCCTTCTTGATGGCGTCCGTGCCCGCGCCATAATACCAGGCGTCGCGCCGCGCGCGTACATTGCCGGGCACGTCGGGGATCGGCTCATTGACCACGTCCCAGCTGCGGATCACGTCCCTGTAACGCTCCATCACCCTGACGATGTGGTTTTCCATAAGCTTCTCAACCTTCGCGCCGCCAATGCCGGCAAGCCAGGGCGCGTTGGAGGCATACCAGATCAGCGGATGGCCATGCATGGACAGCTTGTGCTGGCGTGCGAAATTGGCGAGCGCATCGGCGGCGGCAAAGTCGAAGACCTCCTCCGAAGGCCGCATGACTTCCCATTTCATTTCGGTGACGGGGGTGATGCGCGAGCAATATTTCACCACCGCCTCGCCGATACGGCTGTCGGCATTGAGATCCGGCAGGTAAATGGCAGCGCCGTAGGGCGCGGTCTTGGCAGTCGCTTTCTTCTGCGCGGCAAAGGCCGGGTCGGCCATGGCATGCAACAGGCCGGCACTTGCCGCACCGCCGAGAAAATTCCGCCGCCCGATCCGCATTCACCCGCCTCCGCAACCCGAACGCATCCGCGTCCGAATGGACGCAACCGCGCTCTAATTCTCAAAACATAACATCTCGATCATGCCAAAAGGATATTAAAGATTTGCAAGGTTAACCGACGCTATACCACGTCATAATTGGCGAGACCCGTTTAATCCGGTAGTAACTTCGCTATGCGAATTCTTGGCCCACCCTCATGGAGTTGAAAGTCTTGGTTTCCGTTTCGATTGTCATTCCCGTTCGCAATGGCGAGCGTTACATCGTGGAAGCGATCGAAAGCGTGTTGCTGCAGGGCGAGCCGATCCGCGAGGTGCTGGTGGTCGATGACGGCTCCACCGATACCACCGCGCAGAAGGTGGAAGGTTTTTCCGATCCGCGCGTCAAGCTTTTGGCCCGCCCGCAGGGCCGGCAGGGCGTTTCCGCGGTGCGCAATTTCGGCCTGTCGCAGGCACGCGGCGAATGGACGATGTTTCTCGATGCTGACGACCGCCTGAAGCCGGGTGCCATTGCAGCCCTTTGCGCCGGCATTTCCGGGCCTGATGTCGTCGCCATCTACGGCGATTACGAGCGCATCGACGAAAACGGCGCAAAGATCGGTCGGCGCAACCTCATCCGCCGCCGGGAAAAACCTGACGGTTTCATTCTCCAGCCGCTGCTTGGCGGAAACTTCATCGTCAATGGCGGCATCATGCTGGTCAGAACCCGCATCTTTCAGGACTTCGGCGGTTTCGACGAAACGTTGCGTTATGCCGAAGACTGGTATGGCTGGTGCCGGCTGGCCGCCGCCGGCCGCTTCGTCTATCTGCCCGGCCGCCATGTGCTGGATTACCGGGTGCACAGGACGAGCGTGATGATGAACAGGCTTTTGACCTTCCGGGATTGCGAGCCGGCGATCGAGGCGGTGTTTTCCGATCCCGCCATCGTCGCCGCCATTCCCCCGCAGGAGCTGCAGCGGCTCCGGCGCCGATCCGAAAACCACATGAATGCCTATACCGTGGCGCAGGCTTTCCGTGCCCGCCGGTACCGTGAGGCCATCTCGGCGCTTGCCGATACCTTTCTCAATCGCCCGCGCCAGAGCCTCAGGGCCATCGTTTTTTCCGCCGCAGCGCTTGCCGGAATTTAGGAGTTTCCATGCCCGAGATCATGCCGGAAGCAGTCGTGTGCATTCCGAGCTTCCGCAGGCCGGAAGGCTTGCGAAAAACGCTCGCATCGCTGGAAGCCCAGAAGGTCGACTTCCCCTTCGCCATCGTCGTGGTCGACAATGATGGCGCGGGCCAGCAGGGTTTCGCCGTGGCGCACGCGTTTTTCGCCGAAAGCGGAATGGCCGGTCAGACCCTTGTCGAGCCAACGCAGGGCAATTGTTACGCCATCAACACCGCCTTCCGCACCGCCCGGCAGAGCTATCCTTCCGCCCGGTGGTTCCTGATGATCGATGACGACGAGGCCGCCTCGCCCGCCTGGCTTGCCGAAATGGTGTCTGCGGCAAAATCCTTCGACGTCGATATCGTCGGCGGGCCGGTCGACCGGGAATTCGACGCACCGGCATCAAAAGCGGTGCTGTCGCATCCGCTGTTCGGCTCCATCGAAGCGCCGACCGGTCCCGTCGAGCAAATCCACGGGTCCGGCAACTGCCTGATTTCACGGCGGGTTTTTGAAACCCTGCCAAAACCGGAATTCGACGTGCACTTCAATTTCCTTGGCGGCGGCGATATGGACTTCTTCACCCGCTGCCGCAAGGCCGGCTTCCGGTTCGCCTGGAATGCGAGAGCCCTCATCATCGAATATGTGCCGGAAAGCCGCATGGCGCCGCGCTGGATCATGGAGCGCTCGCTCCGCACAGGCATCATCAATTACAGCATTGACCGCGCCCGCCGCCCCGGCCTGAAGGGCGGACTGCTGCTCGCCGCCAAAAACGTCGTCAGCCTGTGCCTGTCGCTCGTCCGCGCCGTTTCCGCCTTCCTGAAAACCGGCGCGCTGCTGCCCGCCACGCATCCGCCGCTGATGTCCATCGGCCGCGTCATGGCAAGCCTCGGCATCACGCTTACGCCCTACAAGGCGCCGGTAAAAAAGGCCTGATTCCTCCCGCGCCAACCCGCTATTTCAGCCCAGCGTCTTTTCACGGCCCAGCGCAATGGCACTCATGCGTTTCTGGATACCGAAGGACGAAAGGAGGGTCGCCAGAATGAGGAGCGGCACGAGGATCGGCCAGAAGAAACAAAGAACAATACCGGCCACCCGATAAAAATCCCATTCCCGGTCGCGGCGGGCACCTTCAATATAGGTCATGGCGAGAGAGGTAACGGTGCCGATCCCATAGACAAAAAGAGAAATGGACGTAATCACCATCGCTGTCCTCAAATATCTCTGATTTGAATAAATTTATAATATTGCCCCAGTGTAGCGCCGTCGCGCGCAGTTGCAACGAATTTCGGCGGCAAGGCGCATCGATTCAATACGTTAGGGTCGTCTCATATAGTCTGTCGGCGAGGCCGGCCGCTTTCACGGCGCCGCGCCGAACGGCGGAAGCGATGCAACCGTCGAAAATCGGCATCGCAGGCAAAGCCGGGAAAGGCGAAAGCCTTCCCCTCTCCGCTTTCACGGCGCCGCGCCCCTAGCGACCCGCCGACCCGCGACTGTGTTTCAGCAGGGAGTAGATGGCGATCGGATTGGTCAGCAGGTAACGTTTGCCGAGACGTCTCGGCTCGAGCATGGCCCGGTAGAGCCATTCCAGCCCCATATCCTGCATCCATTGCGGCGCCCGGCTGTTCTTGCCGGCGAGAAAATCGAACAGGCCGCCGCAGGTCTTGACCACCGCAACGCCGGAAAGCCGGTCCAGATGGCGCGAGACGAAACGCTGCTCCAGCGGTATGCCGAAGCCCACCCAGAGAATATCGGTCCGCGATGCGGCGATGTCGGCAAGGACCGCCTCTTCTTCGCTCCGGCTGAAATAACCGTTGCGCCGTCCGGAAAAGACCAGACGCGGATAGAGCCTTTGCATTTCCTCGACCGCGGCGCGATTGACCTCTTCGGAGCCGCCGAGGAAATAAAACCGCGCACCCGTCTCTTCGGCGCGGCGGGCAACGGCGTGAACGAGGTCCGTCGTCGCCACGCGTTCCCTCAGCGCCCTCGGGCAGAACTTGCGGGAAAAGATCACCAGCGACATGCCGTCGGCATGAATCTGGTCCGCCTGCCGCAGCATGGCGTCGAATTCTTTGTCGTGATGGCAGAGCGCGATGACCTGCCCGTTGGCTGAGGTCGAATAAAATGGCCTGGCGCCGGGCGCACGCGCCAGCCCCGCCCGCAGGATGAAATCCTCAGCCGTTTCTTCGATCGTCGCATCGGTGATGGGCAAAGCCGCAAGCGGAATAACGGGCCAGGGTTTATTCGGCCCTTTCACATCCGGCATGTCTCTCCCTGTCATAATCTGTCCGGTGTCCAAGATAGGCATCGTTTCACTGTTATAATCACGCTTATGCTTAGGGTATAAGGCTTCAAACACTACGAAGAACTATCATTAATATTTTTATAAACCCGACGTTTGAAGCGGACAATTCACACGCCTGAAGGTTGAAATCCCTTCGCCCCCTACCTATTCCGGTTTGCCGGACGATGGGGTAAGGAACGGCGAAACCACGCCACAGAAAAGGTCAAGGCCATGGAAACCATATCGATCGACAACCGCGGCGATTTCGGCCTCTGGGCAATCGAGCGGGCAAAGGAAATCGTCGCCAACGAGGCGTCCGATCTCGCCATCTCGGTTCGCGACGGCGACGAGGCCGGCATCCGCGATGCCGGCAATGCGCTGGGTGCGGCCATCGCCGCCGCCCTGCTCGAAGTTTATGACGGCCTGATTTCGGAAGAATAGGCGCGACGCGATTGCGCCTTCAGGCGTAACGCGCCGGGCTTTCATCATGGTCGTCCCGGCGCAGATAACGCAGGAGCCCCAGAGCCACGGCAATGCCGAGGCCAAGGAACAGCCCGCCGGCCCCACCGGCGATCAGGAAGGTCAGCTTGCCCGGCGGCCAGCTTCTGGAATTGGGCGCGACCGGCTGCGAGATCACCCGCACATTGGTGGAATCGATCGACTGCTGTTCGGCAAGCTGGCGTGAGCGGGTCAGGTAGGTCTCGTAGATCGCCGCCGCCGAACGGGCGTCGCGTTCCAGATCCCGAAGCCGCACCTGCGCCTCGTTGTCGGTAAAGACATTGGCACGCTCCGCCACGGCCTTCAGCCGGAGCGCATCGAGCGAGGAACGGGCTTCGGCGACATTGGTTTTGGCCGCCTGCAGAATGCGCCGCGCCTCGTCCGCCATGCCGCGTTCCAGCATGGCGCGCTCCGCCCCTGCGGTCGCCAGCCGCGGATGGCGTGCGCCATAGGTCAGTGTCATCGCGCCGATCTGCTGTTGCAGGGTGCTGTATTGTGCCCGGATGGTGTTCATGGTCTGGCTGTCGAAGATGGCGTCGCTCTGCGTGCGGTTCTGGGCAATCGCCGCCTCCATCTGCTTCAGCCGCGATTCTTCCTGGATGACACGCTGCTGCGCCGCCAGAACCTGCGCATTCAGCTCACCCGAGGCGAGATTGCTGACCAGCTGGCCGTTATTTTCCTGAAGACCGTTCTCCCGGCGGAAATCCGCCACGCGCTTTTCGGCGGCGGTGACATTCTCGCGCATTTCCTCCAGCCGCTTCCTCAGATCGTCGACAACGCGCTGGCTGCTGTCGGAAGTCGTCTGAAACAGTTCGCTTTCGAAGGCTTTGACGATGGCCCTGGAAACAGTCACGGATTTCTCGGCATCATTGGTCCAGACCGCAAGCGTTACCACGAAGGAGCGCGGATCGCGCTCCGCAGCCACCCGGTCGCCGAGGGAGCGCAGCGCGCCGACCCGGTTGTCGCCGTCTTCCGGCGCCGACGAAAACATCGACTTCAGCCGGGCAAGCGGCGGCGGGCTGATGAATTCGGCATCCTGATCGAGCTTCAGCTCATCCACCACCCGCGCCAGCACGTTGCGCGAGGTGATGGTGCGCAGCTTGCTTTCCACTTCGAGAATCTGCGTGTCGCGCTGCTGGCTCGGTGAAAACACGCCGTCATTGACCACATTGAGGTTGGACGGATTGACGACGATATCCGTATAGGCCGTGTAGCGCGGCGGCGTCATATAGGCATAGGTGAGTGCCGCCGCGACGCAGAGGATGATGGCAAGCACGATCCAGACGATGCCGTCGCGCAGCCAGACGATGACGTCATCCACTCCGATCCTGTCGATATGTTTCAGACCCGGCAGCGCTGTCGCCAGACTGCCGCCCGGCGAGGCAGATCTTGCCGGCCTCTCGGCCGGAACCGGCTCGGCAGCCGGGGCAACGGCCGGTTTCGGCTCCAGATGCTCTTTCAGCACGGTACGTTCAAAAACCTCGTCCTCATCCACCAGATCATCCAGCAGGGAACCGTGGGGTCTGGCGGCGGGCGCCGTCTTTTCTTCAAGCGGACGTGCCTGCTTATGTCCCGCCTTTTGAAGCCTGTACATCAGCCAATCCAACTCGAACGAACCACAAAAAAGGCCGGCAACAGATGATTCCCATTGTCGCCAGAGCCGCTATCGACGGAGAAGTTTAAATATGACGGGTGAATTTTAGGTTACCCGCATCATTGTCGCAATCATCGCCCATTCAGGGCCAGCATGAAAGAGATGATTGACTTGAATGGATCGATACGGTTCTTTCAGCCGTTATATTTTTGTATTATCCATTTGAACCTCAAAGATTTTATCGAAACGGAGTTTGGCATGAGCCTGAAATTTGGAACGAGCGGCCTTCGTGGCCTCTCTGTCGATCTGAAAGGAAAAGCCTCGGCCGTCTATGCCACGGCATTTGCAAGGCACCTTCTCGCATCGGGTCAGGCAAAGGCGGGCGATCCCATTCTCGTCGGCCGCGACTTCCGCGATTCGAGCCCGGATGTTTCCGCCACCTGCATCGCCGCGCTGAAAAAGGCGGGCCTTACCCCGCTCGACTGCGGCACGGTGCCAACACCGGCTCTGGCGCTTTACGGCCTGTCGCTGAAGGCGGGCGCGCTGATGATCACCGGCTCGCATATCCCGGCCGACCGCAACGGCATCAAGTTCTACCGCCCGGACGGCGAAATCGACAAGCAGGACGAGACGGCAATCGCAGCCCTCGCCGCCGAAATCGAAGCGGAAGGCATCAGCGACGAGGCGGCGACAGCCGAAGACCATTCCGCCACCGCAGCCGAACTTTTCTACGAGCGCAACATCGCGTTGCTGCCGGAAAAGGCGCTTTCCGGCCTCAGGATCGGCGTTTACCAGCACAGCACGGTGGCGCGCGATCTCTTTGTCGACGTTCTCGCCCATTATGGCGCCGACGTCGTTGCGCTCGGACGCTCCGAAACCTTCATCCCTGTCGATACCGAGGCGGTCTCGCCGGAAACGCTGGCCCTTCTCAAAAAATGGTCGCCGGAGCACGGTCTCGACGCCATCGTTTCCGCCGATGGCGACGGCGACCGTCCCCTGCTGACCGATGAAAACGGCGTGCCGCTGCGCGGCGACCTCATCGGCCTGATCACCGCCAATTTCCTCGGCGCCGGCGTGGTCGTCACCCCCGTCACCTCCAATTCCGGCATCGAGGCCAACGGTTCGTTCGACGTCGTCCGCACCAAAGTCGGCTCCCCCTTCGTGATCGCTGGCATGGCTGAGGCGCTCGCCGCCGGCAAGAGCGGCGTCATGGGTTTCGAGGCCAATGGCGGCCTGCTGACGGCTTCCGCCTTCACACTTAACGGCAGGGCACTTTCGCCGCTGCCGACGCGTGACAGCTTCCTGCCGGTTCTCGCCGTGCTGCTTCTCTCGGCCGAACAGAAAAAGCCGCTGTCGCAGATTGCCGCAGCCTACAACCTGCCGGTCGCCGCCGCCGACCGTCTGGAGAATTTCGCCCAGGAAAAAAGCACCGCCCTGATGACGCATCTGCGCGCGTCGCGCGATAATCTCGAGGCCTTCCTCGCACCGGTCGGCACCGTGAAAGCGCTGAGCGACATCGACGGCCTGCGCGTGGCGCTGACCGACGGCAGCACCATCCACTTCCGCCCTTCCGGCAATGCTCCCGAAATGCGCTGCTACGTCGAAGCCGCCAATCAGGATGCGGCCGAAACGCTTCTGAACAAGGGGCTCGATCTCATCCGCAATTTTGGGTGACGCTTTGCGCGATGCCGGGCTCAGTCCCGGCATGGTCCCGAGACTGTCGCAAATGTCGCACCCCGTCATTGCCCTGTTGCTCTTCCCGCTTCGCAGAGCGATAAGGACCGCAGGGCCAAAAGAGGCGGATGATGAGCGGCGAGACCACTACCCTTTATGAAGCGATCGGCGGCGATGCGACCGTCAAGGCCCTGACCCGGCGTTTTTATGAATTGATGGATACCCTGCCGGAGGCGGCGCATTGCCGCGCCATCCATCCCGCCGATCTTTCCGGCAGCGAGGCGAAGTTTTACGATTATCTGACGGGATATCTTGGCGGACCGCCCGTCTATGTCGAGAAACACGGCCATCCGATGCTGCGCCGCCGCCATTTCGTCGCGCCCATCGGCCCTGCCGAGCGGGATGAATGGCTGCTTTGCTTCCGCCGCGCCATGGACGAGACCATCGAGAACGTGAAGCTGCGCGAGATCATCTGGGCGCCGGTGGAGCGGCTGGCTTTTCATATGCAGAATCAGGAAGCGGAAAACTCATGACCCACGACGGATTGCGCGCCTTCATTCTGCTGCTCGGCGGCCTTCTGGGGGCTGCCGGTGTCATGCTTGCCGCCGCCGCCACGCATACGGGCGAGACCTATATGCTGGGCAATGCCTCGGCCATGGCGCTGGCCCATGCCCCGGTGCTGGTGGCGCTCCATATCGGCGCGGACCGTATCAGGACCGCCATTCCGGCCGGCCTGATTCTCGGGTTTGGCACCGCGATCTTCGTCGGTGATCTCGTCGTCAGGCATTTTTCCGGCCACAGCCTGTTTCCCTTTGCCGCGCCCACGGGCGGCCTCGGCATGATCGCCGGATGGCTGGTGCTCTGCGCCGGGGCGTTTCTGAAACCGAAGGGTTGAGCGGTCTTAGCGCCGTCTCCAGCAAAACGACAGGATATTGCGGCCCTCTGCTGCCGCCGTGCCGGCAACGAAGGCCGGCGCTTCGCCGGGCTGGCGGGTACGCAGATGCGGAAAGGTGACGACATTGCCGCCCTCTGCCGCCGCGCGGCTGCGCCGCTCCCGCTCGCCGACAATTTCATATATTTCCGTCAGCGCCGGGTCGGCGGCCTGTTCGGCCATCTTGTGCAGTTCCACGCGGCTGGCTTCTGCCGCCGCGGGCTCTTCATCGTGGAAATTATTGCGCTCGTCGCTCATCGCCGGAGGTCCGTTCATTCATCGTCTGCAGCGCCCGCTCCAGACTGGATTTGCTGCCATTGCGCAGCGGAATGAACGTCTTGCCGAATTTCTTGCAACCCGACTTCACCCGCAGACACGCATCGTGGCTGATACAGTCGATCGGGCAGAAGACGCAGTCGACGGAGGGAAGCACGGTGTCGATGCGCGATACCGCCTCGCGCAGGCCGCCATCGTGATGGATCAGCTCCGCGCCGAAATTGCTGGCGATCTGGCGAAGATGGGCAACCTGACAGTCACGGCCGCCGACATAAAGAAAGCTTTTCGGGCCGGAAAGCTGCTGTTCGACCACATCCCGTTCGGTCTGAGATGCGCCCTTACCCTGCTTGCCGCCGCGTTCGGCTTTCTTCTTTTCCTTGCGTGCCATTCCCTCACCTGCCGGTTGATTTTTCCATTACCCCGATAAGCGGGATGGCGGCACCATAATAAAGATGAGTTTTGGAGTAAAGTATAAAGGTGATCATTTTTCTCATGTTTTAGCGCGAGAACCCGATCACATATTCGCGAGAACCGCCGCGCTCAGCCGTTTATCCGCAATCCGCCCATGAAAAGCTGCTCCAGATGCCGGGCCGCATCCTCGAAGCGGCCGTCGCCGCCATTCTGGTCACCCAGCACCGCCCGCACCTGCACGTCGAAATCCGCATAATGCTGCGTGGTCGACCAGATAGAGAAGATGAGGTGGTAGGGGTCACATTTGGCAATCCGCCCGGCCTTCACCCAGGCACGGATCACCTCGGCCTTTTCATCCACCAGTTGTTTGAGAGGCCCTTTCAGCTCATCCTCGATATGCGGGGCGCCCTGCAGGATTTCATTGGCGAACAGCCGGCTCTCCCGCGGAAAATCCCGCGACATTTCCAGCTTGCGGCGAATATAGGAGCGAATCTCGCTTTCGGGATTGCCTTCGGCATCAAAAGCGCGCAGCGGGTCGAGCCATGTATCCAGCACCCGCTCGATGAGCGCGCGGTGCATCGCCTCCTTGGTGCGGAAATAATAAAGCACGTTCGGTTTCGACATGCCGGCCGCCTCGGCAATCTGGTCTATGGTGGAACCACGAAAGCCATTGATGGAAAAGACACTGAGCGCGGCCTCAAGAATAGCTTCCTGCTTCTCTTCCTGAATGCGGGTCCGCTTCTGTGTTTTCGCTGCTCGCGGTATGGCCATTCTCTGCTCTCTGTTTCTTTTCGGTGCAATTGCCGTTACAGTATGATTAAAAAATAATCGACGCGTACAGTTTAGGCAAAATTACTGCGATTTGTCACGAAAGTCCCTTGCTGACGCCATCGCGAATTTGCATTGTTTACCAGCCGGTCAATTTATCCACCATCGCCAGCACAAGGCAATGGCTGTTATCTTAGCCGGCAAAAACGGGAACGGCACAAGCTTTGCTTCGATAAAAACAAAACAGGTGAGGACGACACTTCATGACGGCGGGTAAGAACTTGACGGTCAACGGCGACCGTCTGTGGGACAGTCTGATGGACATGGCGAAGATCGGCCCCGGCATCGCCGGCGGCAATAATCGCCGCACACTGACGGATGAGGATGGAGAAGGCCGCCACCTGTTCAAGCGCTGGTGCGAGGCAGCGGGCCTGACGATGGGCGTCGACCGCATGGGCACCATGTTCGCTACCCGCGCCGGCGAGGATCCGGACGCGCTTCCCGTCTATATCGGCAGCCATCTCGATACCCAGCCGACGGGCGGCAAGTTCGATGGCGTGCTCGGCGTGCTGGCGGGGCTCGAAGTGGTACGCAGCCTGAACGACCTCAATATCAGGACCAGGCACCCGATCGTCGTGACCAACTGGTCCAATGAGGAAGGCGCGCGCTTCGCGCCCGCCATGCTGGCGTCAGGCGTCTTCGCCGGCATCCACGATCTCGACTATGCCTATGGCCGCACAGATACCGACGGCAAGACCTATGGCGAGGAGCTGAAACGCATCGGCTGGCTGGGCGAGGAGGAGGTCGGCGCACGCAGGATGCACGCTTATTTCGAATATCATATCGAGCAGGGACCCGTTCTGGAGGCGCAGGGCAAACAGATCGGCGTCGTTACCCATTGCCAGGGCCTGTGGTGGCTGGAAGTGACGCTGACCGGCAAGGAAGCCCATACCGGCTCCACCCCGATGGCCATGCGCGTCAATGCCGGTCTTGCCGCCGCCCGCATCCTTGAAAAGGTGCAGGAGGTGGCCATGGCCCATCAGCCGGGTGCGGTGGCCGGCGTCGGCCAGATGATCTTCACACCCAATTCCCGCAATGTGCTGCCCGGCAAGGTGGTTTTCACCATCGACCTTCGCACACCGTCTCAGGCGAAACTCGACAGCATGCGCGCCATCTTCGAGCGCGAGGTGCCTGTTATCGCCGAAGAACTCGGCGTCGGCTGCGTCATCGAAGCCATCGGCCATTTCGACCCCGTCACCTTCGATCCCGTGCTGGTCGGCCGCGTGCGCTCCGCCGCCGAAAGGCTGGGCTATAGCCACATGGACATCATCTCCGGCGCCGGCCACGATGCCTGCTGGACGGCAAGGGTCGCCCCCTCCACCATGATCTTCTGCCCCTGCGTGGACGGGCTTTCCCACAACGAGGCGGAAGACATCTCCCCCGAATGGGCAGCCGCCGGCTGCGATGTGCTGCTGCATGCGGTGCTGGAGACTGCGGAGATCGTCGAATGATTGCCACCATCATCAAGAACGGCACCATCGTCACCGCCGACCTCACCTACAAGGCCGACGTAAAAATCGAAGGCGGCAGGATCACCGAAATCGGACCCGATCTGACGGGCGGCACGGTACTCGATGCGACGGGATGTTTCGTCATGCCCGGCGGCATCGATCCGCATGTGCATCTGGAAATGCCTTTCATGGGCACCTATTCCGCCGATGATTTCGAAAGCGGCACGCGCGCGGCGCTTGCCGGCGGCACCACCATGGTGGTGGATTTCTGCCTGCCGGAACCCGGCCAGTCGCTTCTCGATGCCCTGCAAAGATGGGACAACAAGGCGACCCGCGCCAATTGCGATTATTCCTTCCACATGGCCGTCACCTGGTGGGGCGAGCAGGTCTTCGATGAGATGAAGACGGTGGTTCGGGAAAAGGGCATCAACTCCTTCAAGCACTTCATGGCCTATAAGGGCGCGCTGATGGTGAATGACGACGAGATGTTCGCCTCCTTCTCGCGCTGCGCCGAACTGGGCGCCATTCCCTTCGTGCATGCGGAAAATGGCGATATCGTCGCGCAGATGCAGGAAAAGCTGATGGCGGAAGGCAATACCGGGCCGGAGGCGCACGCCTATTCCCGCCCGCCCTCGGTGGAAGGCGAGGCCACCAACCGCGCCATCATCATCGCCGATATGGCCGGCGCCCCGCTTTACGTCGTCCACACCTCCTGCGAACAGGCGCATGAAGCGATCCGCCGCGCCCGCCAAAACGGCATGCGGGTCTATGGTGAGCCGCTGATCCAGCACCTGATCCTCGATGAAAGCGAATATGCCAATGCCGACTGGGATCACGCCGCCCGCCGGGTGATGTCGCCGCCCTTCCGCAACCGGCAGCATCAGGACAGCCTCTGGGCGGGGCTGGCCTCCGGCTCCCTGCAATGTGTGGCGACCGACCATTGCGCCTTCACCACCCAGCAGAAACGCTTCGGTATCGGCGATTTCCGCAAGATTCCGAACGGCACCGGCGGGCTCGAGGACCGCATGCCGCTGCTCTGGACCCATGGCGTGGCGACCGGCCGCCTGACGATGAACGAATTCGTCGCCGTCACCTCCACCAACATCGCCAAGATCCTCAATATCTATCCCAGAAAAGGCGCGATCCTCGTCGGTAGCGATGCCGATATCGTCGTCTGGGACCCGGCGCTTGCAAAAACCATCAGCGCGGCGAGCCAGCAGTCGGCCATCGATTACAATGTATTCGAAGGGCAGAAGGTGAAAGGCCTGCCGCGCTTCACCCTCTCGCGCGGCCTCGTCAGCGTCGAGGAAGCCACCATCGAAACCCAGCCCGGCCACGGCCAGTTCGTGGCCCGCGATCCCTATCCCGCCGTCAGCCGCGCGCTTTCCACCTGGAAAGAGCTCGTTTCGCCGCGCCGGGTGGAACGCAGCGGCATTCCGGCATCGGGTGTATGACCATGAGCACTGAAACGAAACGTGAAATTCTCATCGCCGCCGCCATTCTGCTCAACGAGAAGCGGCAGATGCTTGTCGTGCGCAAGCGCGGCACGACGCAGTTCATGCAGCCGGGCGGCAAGATCGATCCGGGCGAAACGCCGGAACAGGCGCTGCGCCGCGAACTCGCCGAGGAAATCGGCCTGACGCTGCCTGACCATGCGGTTCGTTACGAGGGTATTTTCCGGGAAGAGGCCGCCAATGAGCCGGGAGCCGATGTCGTTGCCCATGCCTTCACCGCCAGACTGCATACCGAGGTCATGCCGCAGGCGGAAATCGAGGAAGTGCGCTGGCTCGATCTCGACCACCACCCCGGCGTGATGATCGCCAGGCTCACGGAAACCCAAATGCTGCCGCTGGCGCGCGCGGCGCTGACGGAAAGCGACAATTAGCCAAGATGAACCAGGCCTCTCCCTATTCCGTCGTTTCCGCCAGAAAGCTGGGCCTCACCTTCGAAACGGGGGATGGCCCGGTCCATGCGTTGTCCGATGTCGATCTGGAAGTCGGCAAGGGTGATTTCGTCTCCTTCATCGGCCCATCGGGCTGTGGCAAGACCACCTTCCTGCGGGTCATCGCCGATCTCGAAAAACACACGTCCGGCGATATCACCGTCAACGGCACGACGCCGGAAAACGCCCGCAGGGACCGCTCCTACGGTTATGTCTTTCAGGCCGCCGCCCTTTATCCCTGGCGCAGCATCGAAAAGAACATCGCCCTGCCGCTCGAAATCATGGGCTATGGCAAGGCCGAGCAGCGCGAGCGCATCGAGCGCACGCTCGATCTCGTCAACCTCAACGGTTTCGGCAAGAAATATCCCTGGCAGCTTTCCGGCGGCATGCAGCAGCGCGCCTCCATCGCCCGCGCTCTCGCCTTCGATGCCGACCTGCTTTTGATGGACGAGCCCTTCGGCGCACTGGATGAGATCGTGCGCGATCACCTCAACGAACAGCTGCTGAAGCTCTGGGATACGACCGGCAAGACCATCTGCTTCGTCACCCATTCCATTCCCGAAGCGGTCTATCTCTCGACCAGGATCGTCGTCATGTCGCCACGGCCGGGTCGGGTGACGGATGTGATCACATCCACATTGCCGCGGGAAAGGCCGCTCGAGATTCGCGAGACGCCGGAATTTCTGGCGATTGCGCATCGCGTGCGGGAGGGGTTGAAGGCGGGGCATAGCTATGAGGGGTGAGGTCCGCGCCAGTATTACCCCCCTCTGCCCTGCCGGGCATCTCCCCCTCAAGGGGGGAGATCGGCAAGAGGCGCACTCCCCTCTTAATTCTCGAGCCTTGAGATGGCCGAGACCCAACCACGAGCCGATCTCCCCCCTTGAGGGGGAGATGCCCGGCAGGGCAGAGGGGGGTAAACCGCACCCTCACAGTGAGCGGCGGAGCAAAAACCCATGACCCTCCTCCGCCACCGCATCCTTCCCATCCTCACTGTCCTCCTCGTCATCCTCACCCTCTGGCACCTCGCGGTCATCTACCTCAACATGCCCTTCGCCCGCGATCAGGCGAACCGCGCCGGTCAAACGCCGGGCTTCCTCGAACTCCTGCCGCAAACCTTCGCACAGGAGCGCCCGGTCCTCCCCGCCCCGCACCAGATCGTCGCCGAACTCTGGGATACCACCGTCAACAAGGCGATCACCTCCAAGCGCAGCCTCATCTACCACGCCGGCGTCACGCTCTCCGCCACCCTGCTCGGTTTCGCCATCGGTGCCGCGCTCGGCATCCTGCTTGCCGTCGCCATCGTGCATAACCGCGCCATGGACCGCTCCGTCATGCCGTGGATCATCGCCAGCCAGACGATCCCGATCCTCGCCGTCGCGCCGATGATCATCGTCGTCCTGAACTCCATCGGCATTTCCGGGCTGCTGCCGAAAGCGCTGATCTCCACCTATCTTTCCTTCTTCCCCATCGTCGTCGGCATGGTGAAGGGCCTCAGAAGCCCGGAGACGATCCAGCTCGACCTGATGCACACCTATAATGCCTCGCCCAGCCAGATTTTCTGGAAGCTGCGCTGGCCCTCGGCGCTGCCCTATCTCTTCACCTCGCTGAAGATCGCCGTCGCCATCGCCCTGGTCGGCGCCATCGTCGGTGAATTGCCGACCGGCGCCGTCGCCGGGCTCGGCGCGCGCCTGCTTTCCGGCTCCTATTACGGCCAGACGGTGCAGATATGGGCGGCTCTGTTCATGGCCGCCGGTGTGGCTGCGCTTCTCGTATCCATCATCGGTATCGCCCATGCCGCCGTTCTCAAGAAAATGGGAGCCCGGCCATGACCCATCCCGGCTGGTTTTTCGGCGCGATCCTGTTCTGGCTTGCGGCCTGGGCCTTCAACGAAGGGCTGGTGCGCCGCCACGTCTCCACGCCAGCGGCAAAACGCATCGGCCGCATCGCCGTGCCGCTCCTCTTCGGGCTGGCGATCCTCGCACTCTGGGAAGGCGTGGTGCGCGGTTTTTCCGTGCCGCCCATCCTGCTGCCGGCCCCCAGCGCCATCCTCGCGCGCCTTGCCGGCTCCCTGCCGATCCTCTGGGCGGATTTCCGCCAGACTTTCCTCAAATCGGTGCTGACGGGTTATGTGCTGGGCTGCGGCCTCGGTTTCCTCGTCGCCATCCTCATCGACCGCTCGCCCTTCCTCCAGCGCGGGCTGCTGCCCATCGGCAATTTCGTTTCGGCTCTGCCGGTCGTCGGCGTAGCACCGATCATGGTCATGTGGTTCGGTTTCGACTGGCAGTCGAAAGTCGCCGTCGTCGTCATCATGACCTTCTTCCCCATGCTGGTGAACACGGTGCAGGGGCTTGCCGCTTCCAGCCACATGGAACGCGACCTGATGCGCACCTATGCCGCCGGCTGGTGGCAGACATTGGTGAAACTGCGCCTGCCCGCCGCCTGGCCCTTCATCTTCAACGCGCTGAAGATCAATTCCACGCTAGCGCTGATCGGCGCCATCGTCGCGGAATTTTTCGGCACGCCCATCGTCGGCATGGGTTTCCGCATCTCGGCGGAAATGGGCCGCAGCAATGTCGACATGGTCTGGGCCGAAATCGCGGTCGCCGCACTCGCCGGCTCCGGCTTCTACGGTCTGGTGGCGCTCGCCGAGCGGGCCGTCACCTTCTGGCATCCGTCCGTCCGTGGGGGACGAACGTAAATAACGAAAAAGGGAACAGCGATGAAAATGAAACTTGCATCCATGCTTCTTGCCGGCGCGTCACTCCTGACCCCATTCGGGGCTGAGGCCGCCGACAAGATCACCCTGCAGCTGAAATGGGTCACCCAGGCGCAGTTCGCCGGATATTACGTCGCCAAGGACAAGGGTTTCTACGAAGCCGAAGGCCTCGATGTCGACATCAAGCCCGGCGGCCCGGACATTGCGCCGGCGCAGGTTCTGGCCGGCGGCGGCGCTGACGTCATCGTCGACTGGATGCCATCAGCCCTTGCCACCCGCGAAAAGGGCGTGCCGCTGGTCAATATCGCCCAGCCGTTCAAATCGTCAGGCATGATGCTGACCTGCCTGAAAGAAACCGGCGTCACCAAGCCGGAGGATTTCAAGGGCAAGACACTGGGCGTCTGGTTCTTCGGCAACGAATATCCGTTCCTGTCGTGGATGGCGCACCTGAAAATCCCGACCACCGGCGGAGCCGATGGCGTGACCGTTCTGAAACAGGGCTTCAATGTCGATCCGCTGCTGCAAAAGCAGGCCGCCTGCATTTCCACCATGACCTATAATGAATACTGGCAGGTCATCGATGCCGGCATCAAGCCGGAGGAACTCGTCACCTTCAAATACGAGGCGGAAGGCGTGGCGACGCTGGAAGACGGGCTCTATGTGCTTGAAGACAAGCTGAAGGACGCCAAGTTCAAGGAAGACATGGTCAAATTCGTCCGTGCCTCCATGAAGGGCTGGAAATGGGCGGAAGAAAACCCTGACGATGCCGCCGACATCGTTCTCGAAAACGACGCTTCCGGCGCCCAAACCGAAAAACACCAGAAGCGCATGATGGGCGAAGTGGCAAAACTCACCGCCGGCTCTAAGGGCGCGCTCGACAAGGCGGATTACGAACGCACCGTCAAGACGCTGCTCGGCGGCGGGTCCGATCCTGTTATCACCAAGGAACCGACAGGCGCCTACACCACCGACATCACCGATGCGGCGCTGAAATAGTCGGACCGACCGCCAAATCACCGAACGCGCGGTATTTCCGCGCGTTCGGATTCACGAAGAAAATTTAAAACCTCTCCTCCGTCATGCCGGACTAGATCCGGCATCCAGCCACGGCGCGTCTGCGCTGTCATAAGAGTCTCTCGCGATCAAGGACCTGATCGCGCTGGACCCCGGATCTAGTCCGGGGTGACGGTATGCGGATGAAACGTTTTGCCAAAACGCACAGATTTTGCGAAACTTTACGAACAATGCGAACATGCAGCCGACCGGACACTCCAGTGGTAACCCGTTTGACGAATTACAATATCCCGACCTATACAAAAATGTATATCAACCATCGCGGCTATGCGGATTGATTTGTACGACAACAACAATTAGAGTCCCGCCCACAAGACTGCCAAATTTGATCTTGTAAAAAAAGCACGAGGGCAAAGTGCTTAAGATTCGCGTTGAGGGGCGTTCGAATCGGGAGGATCGAAAAGGAAGTATTGTGATCCCTTGTTTCACATTCGTTATCGCATGACCTTTTAAGACACGCCCCAAGGCTGCAGGACATGCGATCGAATATTGCGCGAGCCACGACACATGCAGCATAAAGTCACGTTTAACCGCTTTGTATTCCTTCTTCTTTCCGCAACGGCGCTCCCCCTTTCCGCAGCCGCCGAGGGAGAGGCGCAGGCACCGGTCAAACAGCAGAACCTGCCCTCCATCATCGTGGCGCACGCCGCAAAACGCGATCTCGTGGACCGGATCATCGCGACGGGCACGATCCGCCCCGTGGATGAAATCTATGTCCAGCCGCTGGTCGATGGCCTGTCTATCGACACGCTGAATGCCGATATCGGCGACCGGGTGGAGGCGAATGCGGTTCTGGCGGTGCTGTCCTCCGACAGCCTCGTGCTGCAGAAGAGCCAGCTTGAGGCCAACAAGGCCAAGGCCGAAGCTTCCGTCACCCAGTCGAAGGCGCAGGTGCTGGAAGCACAGGCCAATCTCAACGACGCCGTTCGCCAGCGCGACCGTGCCGCAAGGCTCGGCCAGAGCGGCTCCGGTTCCGTTTCCGAAACGGAAAAGACCGAGGCGGCCGCCCAGGTGGCGCAGGCGCGGCTGGATGCGGCCAAGCAGGCCGTTTCCGCCGGCGAGGCCGACATCAAGGTCGTCGACGCACAGATCGACGACATCGACCTGAAGCTGACGCGCACCGGCGTGAAAACCCCCGTCGCCGGCATCGTATCCGCCAAGAATGCCAAGGTGGGCGCAATTGCCAGCGGCGCCGGCAATCCGCTCTTCACCGTCATCAAGGACGGTGCGATCGAACTCGTGGCCGATCTTTCCGAAACCGATATCCAGAAGGTGAAGGCGGGCCAGAAAGCCTATTTGACGGTTGCCGGCGGAGCCACGAAAATAGAGGGCAAGGTGCGCCTCGTTTCGCCCACCGTCGATCCCACGACGCGCCTCGGTTCGGTACATGTGGTGCTGCCGGAAAACAGCCCGGCACGATCAGGCATGTATGCCAGCGCGGAAGTCATCGTCGAAGAGACGAACGCGCTCGCTTTGCCGCTGTCGGCCGTCACCTCCGGACGCGACGGCTCGACCACCCGCAGGGTGGAGGGCGACATCGTCAAGCAGGTGAAGATCGAGACCGGCATAGAAGACGGCGGTTTCATAGAGATTGTCAGCGGCCTTGCCGCTGGTGACAAGGTTGTCGAGAAAGCTGGAGCATTCGTGCGTGATGGTGACCGGATCAGACCGGTGGAAGCCCAGACGGCTGCGTCCAACTGACTGAGGGAATGAAATGAACTTTTCCGCATGGTCAATCCGTAACCCGATTGCGCCGCTTCTCGGCTTCGCGCTTTTGATGATCCTCGGCATGCAGGCCTTCAAGACCCTGCCGATCACCCGTTTTCCCAATATCGACGTTCCCGTCGTTGCCGTCACCGTGACCCAGAGCGGGGCTTCGCCCTCCGAGCTGGAAATGCAGGTGACGAAGGAAATCGAAGACGCCGTCGCCGCCATCAGCGGCGTCGATGAAATCCAGTCCACCGTGGTCGACGGCCAGTCGACGACGACAGTCGTCTTCCGTATCGAAAAGCGGACGGAAGAGGCGGTTCAGGACACGAAGGACGCCATCGACAAGATCCGCAGCGACCTGCCCGCCGATATCGAGGAGCCGATCGTCAGCAAGATCGACGTCGAAGGCCAGGCGATCCAGACCTTCGCCGTTTCCTCGCCCAACATGACGCTGGAAGAGCTGTCCTGGTTCGTCGACGACACGATCAAGCGCTCGCTGCAGGGCCAGTCCGGCATCGGCAAGGTCGACCGTTACGGCGGCGCGGACCGTGAAGTGCGTGTATCGCTGAGCCCCGAAAAACTGGATGCCTATGGCATCACGGCAAGCGAGGTGAACACCCAGCTGCGCGGCACCAATATCGATCTCGGTTCCGGCCGTGGCCAGATTGGCGGCAATGAGCAGACGATCCGCACGCTCGGCGACACGCGCGACGTGAGCCAGCTCGCCAACACCACGATTGCGCTCTCCAACGGCCGCTTCGTCAAGCTTTCCGAGCTGGGCACGGTGACCGATACCTATCAGGAGCAGAAATCCTTCTCGCGCTTCAACGGCAACCCCGCCGTCACCTTCGCGGTGTTCCGTTCCAAGGGCGCAAGCGAGGTCTCGGTCGCCGAAACCGTGGCGGAAAGCCTTGCAAAGGTCCGCAAGGACCATCCGGACGTCTCGATCGAGATGGTCGACGATGCCGTCTATTTCACCTATGGCAACTACAAGGCGGCCTTGGACACGCTGATCGAGGGTGCGATCCTCGCCGTCATCGTCGTCCTGCTCTTCCTCAGGAACTGGCGCGCGACCCTGATTGCCGCCGTCGCCCTGCCGCTTTCCGCGATCCCGACCTTCTGGATCATGGATATCATGGGCTTCTCGCTCAACCTCGTCAGCTTCCTGGCACTGACGCTCGCCACGGGTATTCTCGTGGACGACGCCATCGTGGAAATCGAGAACATCGCCCGCCACATCAAGATGGGCAAGACGCCTTACCGGGCAGCGCTGGAGGCGGCCGATGAAATCGGCCTCGCCGTCATCGCCACCAGCTTCACCATCATCGCCGTCTTCGTGCCCGTCTCGTTCATGCCCGGCATTCCCGGCCAGTACTTCATCCAGTTCGGCCTCACCGTCGCCTTCTCGGTGTTCTTCTCGCTGGCGGTGGCCCGCCTCATCACGCCGCTGATGGCGGCCTATCTGATGCGCGCCGAAGACGCGATGGACGACCACCACGACAATGACAGCCGGCTGATGAAGGCCTATACGCGCATGGTTTCCGCCACCACCCGCAAGTGGTGGGCGCGGTACCTCACGCTCATCGGCGCGATCGGCTTCCTCGTCGCCTCCGTCATTCTTCTCGCGGGCGTTCCCGGCAGCTTCCTGCCGCCGGATGATGCCTCACGCGTCACGCTTTCGGTGGAACTGCCGCCCAATGCGACGCTGGATGAAACCGACCGGACGACGACCGAAATCTATCACGCCATCCGTGACATCAACGGCGTGGAAAGCGTCTTCATCCTCGGCGGCGCCTCGCCCAAGGGCGATCTGGAGCTTCGCCGCGCCACCGTCAACGTCATCCTCCAGCATATCGACCACTCGCTGCTGAAAACCCTCGTCAACAAGGGTCTCGGCTCCATTCCGCTGATCGGCCAGTATCTTCCGAAGGTGGAGGAAAAGGGTCGCCTGCGTCCGCAATGGGATGTCGAGCGGGATATCTTCGCGAAGGTGCGCGGCATACCGGATGTCCGCATCATCAAGCTGAACGACCGTGCGGAACGCGAACTGAGCTTCAACTTCCTCTCGAGCAACGAAAAGGATCTGAACGACGCCGTCGGCATCCTCGAAAGCCGCCTGCGCGCTTCGCCCATCCTTGCCAATGTCAGCTCGGAAGGCGCCTTGCCGCGGCCCGAACTGCAGATCCGCCCGCGCAAGGATGAAATCGCCCGTCTCGGCATCACGCCACAGCAGATTTCGCAGACGGTGCGTGTCGCCACCATCGGCGATATCGACGCGCAGCTGACGAAGATCTCGCTTGATGACCGGCAGATCCCGATCCGCGTGCAGGCCTCGCTCGACACCCGCCGGGATCTGGCCACCATCCGCGCGCTGAAGATCAAGACAGCGTCCGGTTCGCTGGTGCCGCTCTACAGCGTTGCCGATATCGACTATGCGGAAGGTCCAAGCTCGATCAAGCGCAATGACCGCAACCGCGTCGTCTCCATCGGCTCGGATGTGCCCTTCGGCACGGCGCTCGATACATCGACGGCCGAATTCAAGCGGATCGTCGAGGAAACCAAGCTGCCGGCGAGCGTGCGCCTTGCCGAAAGCGGCGACGCCAAGGTGCAGGGCGAAATGCAGCAGGGCTTCGTCAACGCCATGCTGCTCGGCCTGATGCTGGTGCTGGTCGTGCTCATCCTGCTGTTCAAGGATGTCATCCAGCCCTTCACCATCCTGTTCTCGCTGCCACTCGCCATCGGTGGCGTGGCCGTCGCGCTCATCATCACGCAGAACGCGCTCTCCATGCCCGTTCTCATCGGCATCCTGATGCTTATGGGCATCGTGACGAAGAACGCCATCCTGCTGGTGGATTTCGCCATCGAGATGCGCCGCCACGGCATGGAACGGGTACATGCCATGATCGAGGCCGGCCGCAAGCGCGCCCGCCCGATCATCATGACTTCCATCGCCATGTCTGCAGGCATGTTGCCCTCGGCACTCGGCGTCGGCGAAGGCGGCTCGTTCCGCGCGCCGATGGCGATCGCGGTGATCGGTGGCATCATCGTCTCGACGGTGCTGTCCCTGATCGTGGTTCCGGCCTTCTTCCTGATCATGGACGACCTGTCGCGCCTGCTCGCCCACCTCTTCGGCCGCTTCGTCGGCAAGAAGGAAGAGGAGGAGGAGGCGCTCTCCAACGAGAAACTCTCGGAGATCGCCCGCGAAAACAGCCTGGCTCTCTCCTCGCTGGAGGCACGGGTCGCCAGCATGGAAAAGGGCAGCGGCGACAAAACCGCAGACAAGGGCAGCAACATATTGCGGCTGCCGCCGCTCGCTGCGGAGTGAAGCTCGCAGAATGAAGATTAAAACGCCGGGCCTTGTGCCCGGCGTTTTTATTTTGCCCGAAGCGTCGCCACACGTTTCTTCTCCCCGAGGGGGAGAAGGTGGCCCGAAGGGTCGGATGAGGGGGCAAGCTCTCGGTTGATCTCAACCGTCACCCCCTCATCCCGCTGCCGCGACCTTCCCCCCCCCTCGGGAAGAAAAAATATGCGGCACCCGCCCGCTCCATATTCCTCCTCACACTCTTGAGCAGGAATGGTCTCGCCGCATTCCCGCTGCCCCAAATGACAACTCAAATCCTGTTTGATCGAAATCAATTCGCTTTTCAGATGAACTGCTAGTCTCCCTCGCATCGGGAATTGCCGGTCGAAGGATAATGTGATGAGCTCTTTTCAGATAGGCGTGAGGGAACACGAACATCCCCGGTTTCGTATCGCTTCTGACAGCCCGGCAAAAGGTTTGAGCGGGAGCCGGATGGACGTGAACAAGACCGTGAAGCTGAGCAACAGGGACAGGAACATTCTGCTGCGAGCGCCCTTGATCGGGATAGCGGATGACGCAGTGGCGTTGAAACTGATGGAGGCGGCGACCATCACCAATGTCAACGCCCGCCACGTGCTCTTCAAGGAAGGCGAAGCGGCGCAGCATTTTTATTGCGTTCTGTCGGGTTATGTCCGCCTTTACCGGCTGGACCGGCACGGACGCGAGGCGGATGTGCGCGTCAGCGGTCCGGGCGATACGTTCAACGAATGCCTGATTTTCGGCAGCGACACCTATCGCTACAGTGCGCAGGCGGCGGAAAGCTGCACGGTGGCGCGTTTCGAACTCGCGAGAATCCGCACGTTGATCGATCAGGAACCGGCAATCGCCAAGGCCGTCATGCGCTGCCTTTCCAACAGCCTGCTCGGCACCATGGATTGCATCGCCAACGACCGGTTGCAGACCGCGCCACAACGCGTCGCGCACTATCTCATCAATCAGGGCCCGCGCGACGCGACATCCTTTTCGCTGCGGCTGCCGTTCCAGAAAAGCCTGCTTGCCGGCAAGCTCGGCCTTGCGCCGGAAGCCCTGTCGCGCGCCTTCTCGGCGCTGAAAAAATCAGGCGTTACCGTGCGTGGCCGCATCGTGCAGGTCAATGACGTCGCAGCATTGAAGCAGATCTGAAGATAGCGGGAGAGGAAGAAAAGCGGGATGCCAGCCGGCAGCCCGCCTTTCGCCGTTCCGGAAAGGGCAGATCAACCCGGCTGCGGCACGAAGCGAAAGCTGTCGCCCTGCCGCTCAATATGGAAAAAGCCGCCAAGATGGCCGCCGGATACCAGCCAGCCGTGATCGGCGACCTCGGCCAGCGCCGCAAGACGGGTGGCATAGGCAAGTTCGGAATTGATATCGTAAACGAAAGCGATTTCAGGATCGTCAGCCTGCAATCCGCTCACATGCAGCACATCACCCCACAATAACAGCCGGTTATCGCCGCTGCCGATGAGATAGCCGGCATGTCCCGGCGTGTGGCCGGGCATGGCGATCGCCTCGATATCCTCGGCAATCATGCCCATGGGGATCGGCCGCAGCATGGCACCGCAGATATCGAGCAGCCGGGCGGCGAGATCGAAACCGCCCTGCCGGGCAGGCGGCAGGCTCTTGCGGGCATCCACACTGGAGAAAAAGCCAAGATCGGCCTCCGGCACCCATATTTCCGCATTGGGAAAATAGGGCTTGTCGCCATCGATGAGACCAAGCGCATGGTCGCCGTGAATGTGGGTGAGGATGACACGCTTCACATCAGCCGGCTGAATACCGGCGGCGATCATCGCCGCACGGGCATGGCCATAGGCGGCACCCCAGGCCGTGCCGCAACCGGCATCGACCAGCCAGATGCCATCAGGACCGGAGAGCGCGAAACAATTGACGTCCACATCCACCGTCTCGCCTTCAAGCCCGGCGAGAACTGCCGCCAGCGCCGCCTCGCCCTGCCGATGGATGAGATGGCCGACCGGCGCCTTGTAGACGCCATCGACAAAGCGGGAGACGGCATAGGGACCGAAATGAAGAGGCGTATTCATGGCTCAGAGACCGCCCTGCTCTTTCAGGAAACCGACGATGCGCTCCACCCCATCGCCGCGCTTCATATCGGTGAAGACGAAGGGCATGGCATTGCGCATGCGGGTCGCATCATTGTCCATGACAGTCAGATCGGCCCCGACATAAGGCGCAAGGTCCTTCTTGTTGATGACCAGCAGATCGGAGCGGGTGATGCCCGGCCCGCCCTTGCGCGGAATTTCTTCACCCTGGCAGACGGAGATCACATAGATGGTGATATCGGCAAGATCGGGCGAAAAGGTCGCGGCGAGATTGTCGCCACCGGATTCGATGAAGACGACATCCAGATCGGGAAAGCGCGCATTGAGCCCGGCAATCGCCTGCAGATTGATCGTCGCATCCTCGCGGATCGCGGTATGCGGGCAACCGCCCGTCTCCACACCGACAATCCGTTCCGATGGCAGCGCCTGCATGCGCACCAGCGCCTCGGCATCTTCCTTGGTGTAGATATCATTGGTGACGACGGCGACGGAATAATCGGCGCTCATCGCCTTGCAGAGCTTTTCCGTCAGCGCCGTCTTGCCCGAACCAACCGGCCCGCCAATGCCGACGCGCAGCGGGCCATTGCCCGATTTCATGCCCGATTTCACGACTGTGTTTCCTTCACTATGCTTTGGTATTTTCTACCTTAATGCCTTGGACCAACGCTTCAAAAGAAAGCAAGAACCCTGCCGCCTGTTCCTTCTCCCCGAAGGGGAGAAGGTGGCCCGAAGGGTCGGATGAGGGGGCAACTCCAGCGACAAACTGAGAGCTCGCCCCCTCATCCCGCTGCCGCGACCTTCTCCCCCTTGGGGAGAAGAAACAAGTGGCATGCGCCCGCTCCGACGATTGCCGTAGTGTCTCCTTCAGGAGCGGAAAAGCCGCGTGCCCTGCATCTCGTGGCGCATCGCCGCCGTATCCGCGAGGATCGTGGCGCTGCCGAGGTCATCCAGCGTGGATTGCACGGCCCGTGCGGCCATCTCCGCAATCACCGCCTCGCTTGCGGCCAGAATGGCGACGCCATCCTTCTGGCCTGCGACGCCGAGCCGGATGCCGGCCGAAACCATTTGCGAGACGCCGGCATGTGCGAAAGCGGCAAGCGTTTCCTTAAGCGGCACCCCATGCGCGGCGGCCACGGCCCCGACGGCGACAGGATATGGACACTCCTCCGGCAACAGTTCCAGAACCACATGCGGCCATGCGCCGGCGGCAGCAACGAAGGCATCCCCCAGAAGCACCGTTTCACGATATCGCTCCGCCGAGCCGGCCAGCGCCCGCGCAAGAGTGGCCGTTTCATTCAGGGCGGCGGCATCGCTGGCCCTGCGCCAGCCTTCCGCCAGAAACACCGCATCGTTCCACAGGCTGCCGTGGCGCAAAAGTGTCTCCACCCAGCCGCCCAGTTCAGCGGCATCGCGCACACGTCGGTCCTCAACCGCCTTTTCCAGCCCGCCGGAATAGGAAAAACCGCCAACCGGAAAGGCCGGCGATAGCCAGGCCATCAGCCGCAGCAGCGCGGCAACACCGCGATCGTCGCTCACGGATCAGCCGTGATCGTGATGGTGGTGGCCATGCCCGTGATCATGACCATGGGAATGGCCGCCATGGGCGTGATAGGCACCGCGGGCCGGCTGGAAAGGTTCTTCCACCTCGCGCACCGTGGCGCCGAGACCTTCGAGCATGGCGCGGATGACGTGATCACGCAGGATGAGAATGCGCTCCTCCTCGATCTGCGCCGAAAGATGCCGGTTACCCAGATGCCAGGCAAGCTCGATCAGGTGAAGCCGATCCTTCGGCGTGATTTCAAACAGTTTTTCAGCCGCGGCCCGCACCTCGATCAGATCGCCGTTTTCCACCACCAGCAGATCGCCATGGGCAAACAGCACGGCTTCCTTCAGATCGAGCATCACCATCTCGTCATTTTGCAGATGCAGCAGCTTGCGGCGCAGATGCCGCTGGTCATGCGCCAGCGTGACATAACCGGAAGGCTCGTCACCAGGGGTTCCGGCGGGATGGTAAGAGGTGACGCGCAGCATGGGGTGATCCGTTTCAGAAACAGTCTTGGGAAGACGATTTTTGACGGATCGCCGGGGTGATTTCAAGGCGCGATTTCAGAACATCGAAAAGACTATTGGCATCGTCGGCCGGGAGGGTTGACGATATCAAAAAACCTCTCTTCCGTCATGCCGGGCTTGACCCGGTATCCAGCCACGGCGCGTCTGCGCCGTGAGAAGACTCGCCTGCGATCAAGGACTTGATCGCGCTGGACCCCGGATCAGGTCCGGGGTGACGGAATGTGGAGAGGCCCTTGCGCCAAAGATCAACACGCCTCAGAAAACGAAAAAGCCCGGCATTGCTGCCGGGCCTTCACAAAATAACAAAACCGCAAATCAGGCCGCAGCGCGGCTTTTCAGGTTTTCGAGAATGTTCTGCGGCGCGGAAACGCCGTAAGGGTCGGATTCGCAATTATCCTGATAGCCCTCTTCCTCGAACCACTGCTCCACCAGACCGTCATTGATGACGGCGGCGTAACGCCAGGAGCGCATGCCGAAACCGAGATTATCCTTGGCGACCAGCATGCCCATCTTGCGGGTGAACTCGCCCGAACCATCCGGAATGACCTTGACGTTTTCGAGGTTCTGGCCCTTTGCCCAGGCATTCATGACGAAGGCATCGTTGACCGAAAGGCAATAGATCTCATCGATGCCGAGCGCGCGAAACTCGCCCGCCAGCTTTTCGAAATCGGGAAGCTGATAGGTCGAGCAGGTCGGCGTGAAGGCGCCCGGCAGCGAAAACAGAACGACCTTCTTGCCCTTGAAATAATCGTCGGAGGTCATGTCCTGCCAGCGGAACGGGTTGGGGCCGCCAACGGCCTCGTCGCGAACGCGCGTGCGGAAAGTTACGGCGGGCACTTTTTTGCCGAGCATGTCTTTTCTCCTGATCAGGTGTTTTACGCGGATCGCTTGGGATCAATCCGCGCGGAATTCTTTTGCCGTTTCCATAGCGCAAGATGCGCTGCGGTGCAGCATAAAAATCAGATTTAAGTCATCGAATGTACGAAATGTCGCATCGGCGCGGGATCAATTGTGGAGATCGACCGACCAGCGCAGCAACGGTGGCAAGGGCGTCCACCAGCCGGTTCGAATACCGGCCTCGCGCAACATGGCGGCCGACCACGTGTTGCAGCCGGCCAGCGCATTAAACCAGCCATTCGCCTCGAAAAACGCGTCCGTCAGACCATAGGCGGCACCGGGGACAAGCTGGACCTTGCCGTCATGTCTGACAAAACTTGCCCTGATACCCGCGAGAAGACGCTGATAACCCTCTTCGGAAATGCGAAGCCGTTTCACTCCGGCCATGTCGGCGGGAAAGTCTCCCGTCACGTCCACATGCACCACCGACCGGTCCAGCGTAAACGAGCGCAGCACCGGCATCGGTTTCAGATCGGCCCAGGTGGGCGTCTCTATATAAAACGACCGTCCACCCCAGCCAAACAGCAGATAGGCGGCGGCGGGATGATTGACCGCTATCCCATCCTCCTGCAATTCGGAGAACACCCGCCGCAGATCATCATCCACCGGCAGCGCAATGTCGGTATGGATCGGGTTGGACAAGAGCAGGATTTCACGATCCCTCACGCCGCTTGCATCATCGGCGAAAAAGGGACGCGGCACCAAAGTGCCGAGCACCAGAAGCAGCACGATCAGCAGCACACCGCCGCCGATCCATCTGAGGACAGTTCTCAACACAACGCCCCGTTAAAACAGGAAATAGCGCTGCGCCATCGGCAGCACGGTGGCGGGTTCGCAGGTCAGCAATTCACCATCTGCCCGCACTTCATAGGTCTCGGGATCAACCTCGATATGCGGCGTGAGTGAATTGTGGATCATCGACGCCTTGGAAATGCCGCCGCGCACGTTCTTCACTGCCAAAAGCTTCTTGGCGACGCCAAGGCGCTGGGCAAGACCGACATCCAGCGACGCCTGCGATACGAAAGTGACCGAGGAATTGGTGCGCAGCTTGCCATAGGCTGCAAACATCGGCCGGTAATGCATCGGCTGCGGTGTGGGAATGGAGGCATTCGGGTCACCCATCGGGGCAGCGGCAATTGAACCGCCGAGCAGCACCATCTCCGGCTTCACGCCGAAAAAGGCCGGGTTCCACAGGACAAGATCGGCACGCTTGCCGACTTCGACAGAGCCGATCTCATGGCTGACGCCCTGCGCAATCGCCGGGTTGATCGTATATTTGGCGATGTAACGGCGTACCCGGAAATTGTCGTTTTCGCCCACCTCTTCCTTCAGGCGGCCGCGCTGGCGTTTCATCTTGTCGGCGGTCTGCCAGGTGCGGATCGCCACCTCGCCGACACGGCCCATGGCCTGACTATCCGACGAGATGATCGAAAACGCGCCGATATCGTGGAGAATATCCTCCGCCGCGATGGTTTCCTTGCGGATGCGGCTTTCGGCAAAGGCAATGTCTTCCGGAATGGACGGCGACAGGTGGTGGCACACCATCAGCATATCCAGATGTTCGGCCAGCGTATTGACGGTATAGGGCCGCGTCGGGTTGGTGGAAGACGGGATGACGTTGGGATTGCCGCAAACCTTGATGATATCAGGTGCGTGCCCGCCGCCCGCTCCTTCGGTGTGGAAGGCGTGAATGGTGCGGCCCCTGATGGCGGCGACCGTGTCTTCCACGAAGCCGCTCTCGTTCAGCGTATCGGTGTGGATCATCACCTGCACGTCATATTCGTCGGCGACCGTCAGGCAATTGTCGATGGCGGCGGGTGTCGTGCCCCAGTCCTCATGCAGCTTCAGCGACGACGCGCCGGCAAGGATCATCTCCTCCAGTGGCGCGGGCAGCGAGGCATTGCCCTTGCCGGCCAGTGCCAGATTCATCGGAAAAGCATCGAAGCTCTCGATCATCCGCTCGATATGCCACGCACCGGTGCAGGTGGTGGCAAGCGTGCCATGCGCCGGGCCGGAGCCGCCGCCCAGCATGCAGGTCACACCGCTCATCAGCGCTTCCTCGATCTGCTGCGGGCAGATGTAATGGATATGCGCGTCCATACCGCCGGCCGTCAGGATCCTGCCCTCACCGGCGATCGCCTCCGTCGAGGGACCGACGATGATCGTAACGCCCGGCTGCGTGTCTGGGTTGCCGGCTTTGCCGATGGCGTGGATACGGCCGTTCTTCAGGCCCACATCCGCCTTGTAGATACCGCTATGGTCGACGATCACGACATTGGTAATGACGGTATCGACAGCCCCTTCGGCCCGTGTCGCCTGGCTCTGGCCCATGCCGTCGCGAATGACCTTGCCGCCGCCGAATTTCACTTCCTCGCCATAGGTGGTGTGGTCCTTTTCGATCTCGATGAAGAGTTCGGTATCGGCAAGACGCACCTTGTCACCAACCGTCGGGCCGAACATGCCGGCATAGGCGGCGCGGGAAATCTTGTAAGGCATGGGCTCAGGCTCCTTGGGATGCGGAGAAAATCGATGTGGGAGAAATTCTTTTGAGCCGGCCCTTGCCCGCCAGGGCCTCGACCAGCTGTTGTTCGGCAGCAAATGGGTGACCGCTCCAGCCCTGATGGCCGAAACCGGCAATCGCCACCTCGTCACCATCACCGCTCACACTCTCGAGAACATGGGCGATGGTGAAAAGGCCGGTGCTGGGGCAGACATAGGGTGCGGGCTTATAGGCTTCGAGCGCCGCATCCAGCCTCTCATGTACGCCGCGGGGAATGACGATATGGCTCTTGCCGGTCTCACGGGCGATGGCCGCAAAACCGGGAGTATAATCGGCGCAGAAATCGGTCAGTTCCGGCCAGCGCGCGCGAATATCCGGCTCCATTTCGGCAAACTTGGCGGGATCACGCACCGACCAGATGGCGGTGGCCTGCCGCACGCCGTCGCTCTCGCGCCAGTCGGTGCCTTCCGTCATCTCATGGCCCGGCCGCCCGGTGTTGCAGACGGCGACCACATCGGTGCGCGTGCCGCCGGGGCCCAGCGACCGGCAGTCATTAAAGCGGATGACGATGTCGGAACGGTCGATAAAATCAGCCGCGCCCGGCGGCAGTTCCCCGTTTCCGACAATCGTGATGCGCCGCCCCATGCCGTTCAGAAACCCTCGGCAAGCTGACGTAACTCTTCAGCACGCTTGCCGCTCATCTCGGCGAGGCAGGACGAAATCAGCATCGGTTCCATAGAGCCGCCGCGCGCCTGAAAACCGGCAAGCGCGCAATTGGCATCACGAAACGCCACCCAGGCGCGCTGGGCAGTCACAAGAGCGTCGGTCGCACCCTTGCCGTCTGCATCCGCCGTCTTGTCGCGCTCGGTAAGCAGCTTGCGCAGCTTCTGATATTCGGCGTTGAGCTGCTTGTCGGCCTTTTCATAATCCTTGCCGGCGCAGATGGTCATGTCCGCCTGCGTCTGCGGCGCCTTGCAATCCGGCTCGGTCTGCGCCACCGCCGGCATCGACAGGCCGGCTGTTGCGGTAAGCAGCACAGCCGCCAGGAGAAGATTTTTTCGGCTCATCCTCATCCCTCAGGCCGCCGCGCCGTCAAAAGCCTGCGGCTTCAGTGCCCGGGGATCGACGCCATCGAGACAATTGGCGTTGACCGCCACCATCGGCGTTCCATCCGGCCCGTCGGCATAAGCAAAGCTCTCTATGCCGCAGGTGGAGCAGAAAAGATGATGGATCTTGTGCTTGTTGAAGAGATATTCGCTCAGCTTGTCCTCGCCGGAAAGCAGGGTGAATTTCTCACGCGGCGCAAAGGCCAGCGTCGAGCCCAGACGCTTGCAGCGCGAGCAATTGCAGACAATGGTGTGATCGAGATCGGCATCGACCTCGAAGCTGACGCTGCCGCACTGGCAGCTTCCATGATAATGCGCACTGGCCATTTCATAACCTCCCCATGACCTGTTGACGAAAACCATAAACCTCACGCTTGCCGGAAAGCGGCACCAGCGTCACTTCCCGCTTCTGGCCGGGTTCGAAACGAACCGCCGTGCCTGCGGGAATATCGAGACGCATGCCGCGCGCCTTGTCACGCTCGAAGATGAGCCCGGCATTGGTCTCGAAGAAATGGTAATGGCTGCCCACCTGCACCGGCCGGTCGCCCGAATTGGCCACCTCGATCGTCACCGTCGGCTGGCCGGCATTGAGCTCGATGGTGCCCTCTGCGGCAATGATTTCGCCTGGCTTCATGGTGCTCTCCCTTATCTGTTTCAGGCGGCGGTCGCGGCCGCGCAGCCTTCGGCCTTCAGCACGCGCTTCGTGGACGCCGGATTGTTGACGAGTTTTGCCGCTGGGCGAACGGGCCTGCGAACCAGCTCACCGCCGCAATTCGGGCAGGCGCCATCAAGCACATCCGCCACACAATCAACGCAGAAGGTGCATTCGAACGAGCAGATCATCGCATCCCGGCTGTCGGGCGCGAGATCGCGGTCGCAGCATTCGCAATTGGGCCTCAGTTCCAGCGCCATGCCACCCTCCTCTATCGGATCGGTTCGTGAACGGTCACCAGCTTGGTGCCATCAGGAAACGTCGCTTCCACCTGCACATCATGGATCATCTCGGCGATGCCATCCATCACCTGATCGCGGGAAATGACATGCGCACCGGCTTCCATCAGGTCTGCAACGGCGCGACCGTCGCGGGCACCCTCGACGACGAAATCGGTAATCAGCGCAATCGCTTCGGGATAATTCAACTTCACGCCGCGCTCCAGCCGGCGGCGCGCCACCATGGCGGCCATGGAAATCAAAAGCTTGTCTTTTTCTCTTGGGCTAAGGTTCATCGTCGTCCCGCAGCTTGGCATCTGCTCCGCAAAGCAGGTTTGCGGGAGATCAGATCCGACATTTGACAGACCCCGAACGCCGCCGGTTGCCGACGATCCGAAGGGTTTACAGATTCCAGACTTTCGGCACTGGCGCGCCGTTTCGCAAGAGCGAAATGATCGGAAAAAGCAATTTTCTCAAGGAGAAACCATCGGCGGCGGCAACCCGCACCACAAGCTTGCCCTGCCATTCGCTGGCACCGCCGCTTTCCCCGGCAATCGCCCGGATTTTAGGCAGAAGCGCCTCGGAAAGAGGCCCGATATAGAGAAGCGTGGCGAAGGCCACCTGACCGGCCAGAACCGCCGTCTTCGCGGTCAGCGCCGCCACCTCGCCCTCAAGCAGAAGCTCTTCGGCATGCACCAGCCTGCCGCCATGGCGAATGCGCCAGCGGTCACGAAAAAGGCCATGCGTCATCATCTCGCCCATGGCCTGGCGGCCAAGCAACACGGCTTCGACGGCGATGAATTCGGAAGACTGGTCGAGATCGGCTTCGAGCCTTCGGGTCAGGGAAGCGCGGTCGAAGAGGATGGTTTCCTGCGGCAGCCAGTGCAGTTTTGCACCCGGCCCGGCCGAAACGCGGGCGGTGACGGTGGCTGTGCCTGATGATGCCTTATAGACCTTTTCGCAGGCCTGCGTTGTCACCACCAGCGAGGTGCCGGCACCGGCCGTGGCCTGCCACTCTATTTCGTCCCCTCCGGTCAGCCCGCCGGAGGAATTGATGAGAATGGCCTCGGCTTCGTTTGAAAACGTATCCGGCAGTCGGATTTTCGCGCAGCCTTCCTGAAACAGTTCGTCCAGCCGGCTGCGCCCTTCAACCGCCTTGGTTACAATGCGTCCTCTGCCACGGGCGCGCTGCTGCCGGACAGGTTGTTGAGCGTCTTCACAACCGGAAGGGCCGATGGCTTGCTGTTGCTGCTGCACGCGGTCTCCGATGTACTTGTGGAAGCGGACGCGGCCTTGGCACCACAGTCCTTCTTGACGACGGCGTCCACCACCATCTGTCCTTCCGTGTTGCGGAAGAAATCCCACATTCTTTCGGCCGCATCAACCGTGCGCGTCACTTCGCCTGTGGGCATCTTGCGCTCCACGGCAGGTTCGGCCTTCGGCGTCTGCTCGCCGCCCGGCTTGCGGGTAACGACGGCGCTCGCGGCCAGCACTTCGGCCTTCATGGTGGCGCGCGGCCAGGCATGGTCCCAGTTTTCAATGACATAGGACTGGATGCGTGCGCCAGCCTTGCAGACATCGTAGGAATTAACGGTGAAGCTCTCGCCCACCTTGCTTTTGGCCGCGCCCTTGCAGCCATCCATTTCGGCCCAGCGCTTCAGCGCCGTCTCGCCGCCATATTGCCAGTAGGATTTGCCGCCACCCTGATAGGGGTTGGCAGGGTCCTTCAGCCCGGCAAAGGCGATGATCGACATCGGCCGCGCCGGTGCGCAGCTTGCCGCATCCGGACCCCACTTGCCTTCGGTCTCCAGCGGATAACCCGCGCGCAGCGAGGCGACGAAACCGGCAGCGGTGAAATCCGCGCTGCCATTGCAGATGAATTGCGACAGCATGCGCCCGCCGCCGGAATAACCGGAACCGTAAAAACGCTCCTCATCCACGCAGAACCTGCCTTTCACCATGGTGATGGCATCGCGAATGAAACCGACCTCGTCCAGACCGCCTGGACGCTTGGTGACACCGGGAACATTCCAGGCATGGGTGCCGGGCAATTCGCCATTCAGGCTGCCGGCCAGCGCCACGACCATCAGACCATCACGCTCGGCCAGCTTGTCCCAGCCGCTGCGGTTCAGCTGGCCATGCGGATTGCTGTTGGAGCCATGGAAATCGAATACCACCGGCAGCGGCTTTTTTCCGTCATAGGCGGAGGGAACAAAATAGACCCCGTCGCGTTTCTCGCCACTGGAGAGGATGGAAAAATCATGCCTGCCCGGTTCCATGCCGGGTCCGGGCAACTGGCCGCAGGTCGATGCCGACGCTGCGACACCGGCGCTCGCGCACATCGCAAGGCCAAGAACCACGGTGCGGGCGGAGCGGAGCAGCCGGCAAGCCCGGCCAATTGCAAGGTCTGGAATCATTGACACGCCTTTATTGGCACTATGTCTCCGACGATACGTCGGAGGTGCATGGAATGTAAGGGATCAACTGTCGCGGCGTGCGAATAGACTTTTCCTGTGTCTCGCATGCAGCATTTGCGCTGCCAATATCACAGGCTTTTATTCAACGAAATGCTAAAATTGCGCATAAAAGCTATGCTCAGGCGCATAGGCTTTCAAAATATTAATCGGCCGTTTGCACGCCGTGATCGGCGTGCGGCATTTTTAGTCTCGATTTATACTGTCAGATGACGCCGCGCTTCCGGTGTATCCAGCGTTTCGGCCAGCCCTTCATGCACGATTTCGCCGCGATCCATGATGTAGACGTAATCGGCAAGCTCGCGGCAGAAATCCAGATATTGCTCGACCAGCAGGATCGCCATGCCGGTGGAATCGCGCAGATATTTGATCGCCCGGCCGATATCCTTGATGATCGACGGCTGAATGCCCTCGGTCGGCTCATCGAGAACGAGGATTTTCGGCCGCGTCACCAAAGCCCGGCCGATGGCGAGCTGCTGCTGCTGGCCGCCGGAAAGATCGCCGCCGCGCCGTGACAGCATGGATTGCAGCACCGGAAACAGGCTGAAAATATCGTCCGGAATGAACCGTTCCCTGCGCGGCAGCGGCGCATAACCGCTTTCGAGATTTTCCTGCACACTGAGCAGCGGAAAGATTTCACGCCCCTGCGGCACATAACCAACACCGCGCTTCGCCCGCTGGTAAGGCGCCAGCCCATCCAGCGCCGCGCCGCCGAAAGTGATCGTCCCAGCACTGGTGGCCTGCTGGCCGGTGACGGCGCGCAAAAGCGAGCTTTTGCCCACCCCGTTGCGGCCGAGAACGCAGGTGATCTTGCCCATCTCCGCCTTGAGCGAAACGCCGCGGAGCGCTTGGGCGGCGCCGTAGTGGAGGTTGATGTTTTCGACTGTCAGCATGGTGCCACCTGTAGCTTCATCGGGGAGCGGATTGTGGATCCTCGGGTCAAGCCCGAGGATGACGTAGCTAGGCGCGGGACGGAAAACGACGCCACCACATCGAGATTTCGCCCTGGCTGTGGGACGTCAGGGTGCAAAAATGTTCGTGCAACATTGCAGGTATAAGCTCCGGGCGTAACCACACCCCACGCGTCATCCTCGGGCTTGACCCGAGGATCCACCTCCGGGAGCCCACCATGACCGGCTTCGTTTATATCGTCACGAGCGGCAGACACGGAACGCTCTACATCGGCGTCACGTCCAACCTCGAGCAGCGAATCTACGAACACCGCGAGGGTCTGACGGAAGGTTTTACCAGTCGTTATGGATGTACGTGCCTCGTCTGGTATGAGGAGCATATGAGCATCGGCACCGCCATCCAGCGGGAGAAATCGTTGAAGCGCTGGTATCGCGACTGGAAAATCAAGCTGATTGAAGATTTTAATCCGGAATGGCGTGATCTTTATGAGGAGTTTGGCTGAGGGCTTGGGGGTGGATCCTCGGGTCAAGCCCGAGGATGACGGCGGAGAATGGGGCACTGCTGACAACATACCCCCTGCTGTCATCCTCGGGCTTGACCCGAGGATCCAAAGCGGCAAACGCCCAAATGTCCTTGTGACACCCGCCTCCATCACCGCCCCAGGTAATTCTCGATCACCTTCGGATCGCTGGAGACAAAATCGATCGACCCTTCCGCCAGCACCGAACCTTCGGCAAGGCACGTCACCTTCACCCCTAGCTCGCGGATGAAACCCATGTCGTGCTCCACCACCACAACCGAACGGGTCTTGGCGATTTCTTTCAATAGCACCGCAGTTTCGGCCGTTTCCGCATCCGTCATGCCCGCCACCGGCTCGTCCACCAGCAGCAGCTTCGGCTCCTGCGCCAGCAGCATGCCGATTTCCAGCCACTGTTTCTGCCCATGCGAAAGATTGGCGGCAAGGTCGCCGCGGCGGTGGCCAAGCCGCACGGTGGCGAGGATTTCCTCGATGCGGGCCTTGTCCTCTTGCGTCAGCCGGTAGAACAGCGTGGCGAAGACGCCGCGCTTGCGGTTCAGCGCCAGTTCCAGATTGTCCCAGACGGTGTGGCTTTCGAACACCGTCGGCTTCTGGAATTTTCGGCCGATGCCGAGCTGGGCAATATCCGCCTCGTCCTTTTTGGTGAGGTCGATGCTGTCTTCGAACAGCACCGTGCCGCTGTCCGGCCGCGTCTTGCCGGTGATGATGTCCATCATCGTCGTCTTGCCCGCGCCATTCGGGCCGATGATGGCGCGCAGTTCGCCCGGTTCCACCACGAAGGAGAGGGAATTCAGCGCCCGGAACCCATCGAAGGAAACGGAGACACCATCGAGATAAAGCAGGCTTTTGGTTCTGTTTTCGGAAACCGTATTCATGGGCTTACTCCGCCGCCTGTTGCGCAACCGCGCTGTCATTGCCTGGCTGCTCACCAACGCTCAGCGCCCGTGCAACGCGCTTTTCACGACGCCCTGCGAGATAATGCTGCAGGGTGCCGATAATGCCCTTTGGGAAAAACAGCGTCACCGCGATGAAGAGACCACCCAGCGCGAACAGCCAGAATTCAGGAAAGGCACCGGTGAAATAGCTCTTGCCGCCATTAACGAGAACAGCGCCGAGGATCGGCCCGATCAGCGTGCCGCGACCGCCCACCGCCGTCCACACCACCACTTCGATGGAGTTGGCGGGGGAAAATTCGCCGGGATTGATGATGCCCACCTGCGGCACGAACAGCGCACCGGCAATGCCCGCCATCATGGCAGACACGACAAAGGTGAAAAGCTTGATGTTTTCCACCCGGAAACCGAGGAAGCGCACCCGGCTTTCGGCATCACGCACGCCCACCAGCACCTTGCCGAATTTGGAATTAACGATGCCGGATGCGATCAGCAGCGAGATCGCCAGCATCACGGCGGTTACGGCAAACAGCACGGCGCGTGTGCCATCCGCCTGCACGGAAAAGCCGAGAATATCCTTGAAATCGGTAAGGCCATTATTGCCGCCGAAACCCATATCATTGCGGAAGAAGGCGAGCAGCAGGGCATAGGTCATGGCCTGAGTGATGATGGAGAGATAAACGCCGTTGACGCGCGAGCGGAAGGCGAACCAGCCGAACACAAAGGCCAGCAGCCCCGGCACGACAAGCACCATCAGCGCCGCAAACCAGAACATGTCGAAACCCTGCCAGAACCACGGCAGTTCCTTCCAGTTGAGGAACACCATGAAGTCAGGCAGCACCGGATGGCCATAAACCCCGCGCGTGCCGATCTGCCGCATCAGATACATGCCCATGGCATAACCGCCGAGCGCAAAAAAGGCGGCGTGGCCGAGCGAGAGAATGCCGCAATAACCCCAGACCAGATCAAGCGCCAGCGCCAGGAGCGCATAGGCC
This sequence comes from Rhizobium rhizogenes, assembly GCF_002005205.3. Next base: position 2,145,605 of record NZ_CP019701.2, read on the forward strand.
AGATATTTGCCCAGCATCGACATGATGTAGGTCGGGATGCGGAATGCGCTGTCGGCTGGCAATAGCAGGTTGGAGGCGGGCACAATCACGGCAATGGCCAGAATGATGCCGATGGCGATGGAAATGCGGCGATCGAGCGCGCGCAGGAGGAAGCCGGTAATCATGCTTCGATCGCCCTTCCCTTGAGTGCGAAGAGACCGCGCGGCCGCTTCTGGATGAACAGGATGATGAGGACGAGCACGAGGATCTTGCCGAGCACGGCGCCCACCGTCGGCTCGAGGAACTTGTTGAGCACGCCGAGCGACAGCGCCCCGACCAGCGTTCCCCAGAGATTGCCGACGCCACCGAACACCACGACCATGAAACTGTCGATGATGTAGCTCTGGCCGAGATTGGGAGAGACATTGTCGATCTGCGACAGCGCCACACCGGCAAGGCCAGCAACGCCCGAACCAAGCGCGAAGGTGAAGGCATCCACCCACGGCGTGCGAATGCCCATGGAAGAGGCCATGCGACGGTTCTGCGTCACGGCGCGCATCTGCAGGCCAAAGGCGGAGCGTTTCAGCAGCACCAGCAGCGCGAAGAACACCGACAGTGAAAAGCAGACGATCCACACCCGGTTCCAGGTGAAGTTGAGATAACCGACGCTGAAGGAGCCGGACATCCAGCTTGGACTGCCGACTTCCCGATTGGTGGGGCCGAAGATGGAGCGCACGCACTGTTGCAGGATGAGCGAGATGCCCCAGGTGGCGAGCAGCGTTTCCAGCGGCCGCCCGTAGAGGAAGCGGATGACGCCGCGCTCCATCACGAGGCCGACAAAACCTGTCACCAGAAAGGCGGCAGGCAGGGCAATCGCCAGCGACCAGTCAAACAGGCCGGGGAAATGGCTGCGGATCACCTCCTGCACCATGAAGGTGGAGTAAGCACCGATCATCACCATCTCGCCATGCGCCATGTTGATGATGCCCATGACGCCGAAGGTGATGGCAAGGCCGATGGCGGCCAGCAGCAGCACGGAACCGAGCGACAGGCCGTACCAGACGTTCTGGACGTAATCCCAGAAGGCAAGGGAGCTTTCAATGCTGGAAATCGCCTCGTCTATGTCGGGTTTCAGGCTCTGGTCAACGGAAGAGGACGCCGCCATGAGGATGCCGATCGCATCGCGCCCGCCAAGGCTCTTGATGGTGGCAATCGCGTCTTTCTTCTGGTCGAGCGGACGGTCGGAGGAGAGCAGCGAGACAGCCCGCGCTTCCTCCATCCGGGTCCGCACCTCTTTGTCCGTTTCCTTTGATATGGCCGCTTCGAGCAATTCGAGATTTTCAGCACTTGGCGCTTTCAGAACCGCATCGGCGGCGGAAAGCCGCACGGAGCGTTCCGGGCTGAGCAGCGTCAAGCCGCCCATCGCGGCGCGGATGACGCGGCGCAGATTGTTATTGACCCTGATCTTGGAAACGGCCGCCTTCGGCGCTTCACCGGCACTTTCACCCGTCAGTGGGTCGATAAGCGTGAAACTGGAGCCTGCGGGCTTCGTCATGAACACCAGATTGTCGGCCTTGCGCACGTAAAGATCGCCCGCCGCGAAAGCCTCAAGCGCCGGCACGACACGCGCGTCGCCGGTGGCGGCAATCTGGTCGATCAGCACTTCCGCCTGCTTGAAATCCGCCGTGCCGAGGGCGTCGATCAGCGCCTTCGGATCACTTTGCGCGAAGGCTTGGGCGGCGATCCCCAGGGTGAGCCAGAGGAAGATGGCTCCGAGAAAAGATCGGATCGTCATGTCGGGGTCCTTGGGCGGTTTGCGACGGGGCGTTTGTGTGGCGCGGCTTGAGTATGCGGTTTACCCCCCTCTGCCCTGCCGGGCATCTCCCCCTCAAGGGGGGAGATCGACCTGCGGCGAGATCCCGCCCCTCTCAATGTTTGAGAATGAAGTGGCGAGAGGGCGTCTTGCCGATCTCCCCCCTTGAGGGGGAGATGTCCGGCAGGACAGAGGGGGGTAATTCTTGCTGAGTTTCCAAATAGGTCCGCCCCTCCCGGGAGGGGCGGCAACTGCTTCCCTATCAGCTACCCTTACCGCCGCACTTCCCACTGGCCACATTAAAGTTCCCGCACGACATCGGCTTGCGCCAATCCGAAATCAAATCCTTCGAGTCCGGCAGGTAGTCCGACCATTCATCCCCCACCACCTGCGGTGTCTGCTGCACGATCTCAAACTGCCCATCGGCCTGGATTTCCCCAATCAGCACCGGCTTGGTGATGTGGTGGTTCGGCATGACAGTGGAGTAACCACCCGAAAGGTTCGGCACCGAAACACCGATGATCGAGTCCAGCACCTTGTCCGTATCCGTCGTGCCGGCGGATTCGACGGCCTTTACCCAGGCGTTGAAGCCGATATAGGCGGCTTCCATCGGGTCGTTGGTCACGCGCTTGTCATTCTTGGTGAAGGCGTGCCAGGTCTTGATGAATTCGGCATTGACCTCGGTATCGACGGACTGGAAGTAGTTCCAGGCGGCAAGGTGACCGACCAGCGGGGCGGTATCGAGACCGGCCAGCTCTTCTTCACCGACCGAGAAGGCGACGACCGGAATATCCTCGGCCTTGACGCCCTGATTTGCCAGTTCCTTGTAGAACGGCACGTTGGCGTCACCATTGATGGTGGAAACCACGGCGGTCTTCTTGCCGGCCGAGCCGAATTTCTTGATGTCGGACACAATCGTCTGCCAGTCGGAATGACCGAACGGCGTGTAGTTGATCATGATGTCCTCTTCCTTGACGCCCTTCGACATCAGGTAGGCCTTCAGAATCTTGTTGGTGGTCTGCGGATAGACATAGTCCGTGCCGGCCAGAACCCAGCGCTCCACACCTTCGGTGCTGGCGAGATAATCAACGGCCGGAATGGCCTGCTGGTTGGGGGCGGCACCCGTGTAGAAGATGTTGCGGGAGGATTCCTCACCCTCGTACTGAACGGGGTAGAACAGGATCGAGTTCAGTTCCTCGAAAACAGGCAGAACCGACTTGCGCGAGGAAGACGTCCAGCAGCCGAAAACGGCGGCGACCTTGTCCTGCGAGATCAGCTGGCGGGCCTTTTCGGCAAATAGCGGCCAGTCGGAGGCCGGATCGACCACCACGGCTTCGAGTTTCTTGCCGAGCACGCCGCCCTTCTTGTTCTGCTCGTCGATGAGCATCAGCATGGCGTCCTTCAGCGTCGTCTCTGAAATCGCCATGGTGCCGGACAGCGAGTGCAGCACACCGACCTTAATGGTGTCGTCAGCGGCAAAGGCGCCATGGAAGGCGGTAGTGGACAGGATCGCGCCAAGCAGCGCGGCACTAAGCGTCTTGCGGAATATCATCGGAAGAACCCCTCTCCTTGTTGGCCTCTCGCGGAGGCTCAGCGGCATCTGCGGCCGCTGCTGGGAGAGACTATCGATCTCGCGGATGCGAAACCGTATACGTCAATTGACGTAGTCGGGGTGGCGAAAGGTGCAGTCGGGGGGTTGGGGTAGGTGAATGCAGTGCCAGCACTCGACGCGGTGCCGCAATTCATTCGCCGTCATCCTCGCCCTTGAGGCGAGGATCCATGGCTGCTTGAAAGGGTGGATCCTCAGGTCAAGCCCGAGGATGACGCCGAGTGATGGATCGAAAGTGGAGGCATACGGGCAAACCGCCCAAGCTCAAAAAACGGAACGATAGTTTCCCGCGCATTTCTTCTCCCCCTCGGGAAGAAGAAATTCGCGGCACGGTCTCACATCAGGAATGCGGCTTGTCGCCCCGCTCTTCGTCGCGGATCGCGTCATCATGATACCAGGAGCCGAAATCCACATGCGGCTCGCGTGCCTGACGCTCAAGCTCGCTCAGCGCGCTATTGTGGAACTTGGAAAGCCCCGCGCGCCCGCCAACCGGGAATTGATAGATCGTTGCCGTCTCGCGATGAAAGCCAGTTGCCATTTCGACCATCTCACTCTGTTTGCATCGAAGCACTTTGTGTCTGGAGCAAACCCGCAAAGACCGGATTCGCTCCGTTTGATTAAAAAAAAATCACGTTGCGAAAAATATAGGCATTAAACGGCCGATCAGCAAGAAAAACCATTCCGAGAGCGCCGGTTTTTGGGGCAAATGCCGATCCGTCGCGCGCAATTGAAATCATTGCACCGCAACAGGGCATTTCATGCCGCGACGCCGGCTATCTATCAGGATTCAATGATGAAACATGAGGGTTAAATTTGCCTTCCGCAGTGCAGCAGGACCGGCTTCGCGCAATATCGCAGCCCTTGCGTTCCAGAGCCTCTGAAAGATTTTTCGAAGAATTTGCGAAACATCGCCAATCTGGCACGCGGCATGCATCTAAGGGGTCAGCCCTTGAACGCGAATGCGCTTCCGGCGGCGAAAGCCACGGAAGCCTCAAGGCTTCGCATTTTTACCTATGAGAGGTTCGTAATGACTAAGTTCAAACTCGAGTACATCTGGCTGGATGGATACAAGCCGGTCGCCAACCTGCGCGGCAAGACACAGGTCAAGGAATTCGACGAATTCCCGACACTCGAGCAGCTGCCGCTTTGGGGTTTTGATGGCTCCTCCACCCAGCAGGCTGAAGGCCATTCGTCGGATTGCGTGCTGAAGCCCGTCGCGATCTACCCCGACCCGGCCCGCACCAACGGTGCACTCGTCATGTGCGAAGTCATGATGCCCGATGGCGTCACCCCGCATGCCTCGAACAGCCGCGCCACCATCGTCGAGGACGAGGATGCATGGTTCGGTTTCGAACAGGAATATTTCTTCTACCAGGACGGCCGCCCGCTCGGCTTCCCGGAACAGGGTTACCCGGCTCCGCAGGGCCCGTATTACACCGGCGTCGGCTTCAAGAACGTCGGTTCGGTTGCCCGCGAAATCGTTGAAGAGCACCTCGACCTCTGCCTCGAAGCCGGCATCAACCACGAAGGCATCAACGCCGAAGTGGCCAAGGGCCAGTGGGAATTCCAGATTTTCGGCAAGGGCTCCAAGCGCGCCGCCGACCAGATCTGGATCGCCCGTTACCTGCTGCTGCGTCTGTGCGAACAGTATGGCATCGACGTCGAATTCCATTGCAAGCCGCTCGGCGATACCGACTGGAACGGCTCGGGCATGCACTGCAACTTCTCCACCAAGTTCATGCGTGAAGTTGGCGGCAAGGACTATTTCGAAGCCCTCATGGCTGCTTTTGCCAAGAACTGGAAAGAGCACATCGACGTTTACGGTCCTGATAACCACATGCGCCTGACCGGCAAGCACGAAACCGCTCCGTGGAACAAGTTCTCCTACGGCGTGGCAGATCGTGGCGCCTCGATCCGCGTTCCGCATTCCTTCGTCAACAACGGTTACCGTGGTTACCTCGAAGACCGTCGCCCGAACTCTCAAGGCTGCCCCTACCAGATCGCTTCCGTCGTTCTGAAGACGATCGCAGAAGTGCCGCTCGCAAAGTCGGCCGCTGCCTGATAAGCCAAGACATGGCGTCGCCCGCAACCGGGCGACGCCATTTTTCTGTCCACCGAACGGCCGGGCCGGACGGGCGGTCTTTCGCCTCCTGCCCCGCGCGACATATTCTTCTTATGCGCAAACTCGAAGAAGTTGCAGCACGTCAAGCAAGAAGGTGAGCGATGGGCATTCTTCAGAAATTCTCTCTCGAAAACCGCACGGCCATCATCACCGGCAGCGGCCGCGGCCTTGGCTTCGAAATCGCCAGCGCCTTTGCCGAAGCAGGCGCGCATGTGTGGCTGACCGGCCGCAATGCCGAAATGCTGGAACAGGCGGTCGAAACGCTGCGCAAGGCCGGCGGCAAGGCCGATTACGCCGCCTTCGATATTGCCGATACGGCCGCCGGCAGCGCCCTTGTTCGCCGTATCATGGCCGAGTTCGGCCATCTCGATATCCTCGTCAACAATGTCGGCGCGCGTGACCGCCGCCCGCTTGCCGAATTTACCGACGAAGACGTGCTGGAGCTGATCCGCACCGATCTCACCTCCTCCATCTCGCTGTCGCGCGATGCGGCAGAGGCCATGAACACCAATGGTTACGGCCGCATCATCACCATCACGTCCATTCTCGGCCATATCGTTCGACCGGGGGATGCGATCTATCCCGTCGCCAAGCAGGGGCTGACCGGGCTGATGCGGGCGATCGCCGTGGAATATGGCGCGCGCGGCATCACCAGCAACGCCATCGCACCCGGCATGTTCGCGACAGAAACCAATGCCGCCCTTGCCGAAAACCCCGACATGGTGGCTTTCGCCAAGCTGCGCGTGCCGCTGGAGCGCTGGGGCCGGCCGGATGAGATCGCCGGTGCGGCGCTGTTTCTGGCCAGCGACGCGGCCTCCTTCGTCAACGGCCATGTGCTGACGGTGGATGGCGGCATGTCGGTGCGGCTGTGAGAGGGCATTTGCGGAAAGGCACGCGATAGGCATGGCCGCACGGCAACGCATCATCCCCGTCAGGCGCGAATATAACCGCTGGGTCGCCAACCAGACGCTGGAAGATTATGCGCTGCGCTTCACCGCCAAAAGCGCCCGGCAATTTTCCTCCAACCGCATTTCCCACACCGCCATCGGCGCAATTTCCTTTCTGGCGCTGGAAGCCATCGGTGGGGCGATCACGCTCTCCTACGGCACCACCAATGCCTTTTACGCCATCCTCGCCGCCGCCATCGCCATGCTCGCTGTCGGCCTGCCGATCAGCCGTTATGCCATCCGCCACGGTGTCGATATCGATCTTCTGACGCGCGGCGCGAGCTTCGGTTATATCGGCTCCACCATCACCTCGCTCATCTACGCCGCCTTCACCTTCATGCTCTTCGCCATCGAGGCGTCGATCATGTCCGGCGCGCTGGAACTGGCGCTCGGCATACCCTTGTGGATCGGCTATATCATCTCGGCCGTCATGGTCATTCCGCTCGTCACCCATGGCGTGCGGCTCATCAGCCGGTTCCAGATCGTCACCCAGCCCTTCTGGATCGTCCTCAACATCCTGCCCTTCGTCTTCATCGCGCTGATGGACTGGGAGAAATACGATCTCTGGCGGGCCTTTGCCGGCATTCACCATGCTTCCGGCCCGCCGGGCACAGTCGCGGATTTCAATCTCGTGGAATTCGGCGCGGCCTCTGCCGTCATTCTGGCGCTGATGTCGCAGATCGGCGAACAGGTGGATTTCCTGCGCTTCCTGCCGGCCGAAGGCCAGAGCCGCCTGCGCCACCGCATCGCCGTCTTTCTGGCCGGCGCCGGCTGGGTGGTCGTCGGTGTGCCGAAGCTGCTGGCCGGCTCGTTCCTCGTGGTCTTGACCTTCAGCTCCGGCGTTTCGGTGGACCGCGCCGCCGATCCGGCGCAGATGTATCTCACCGCCTTCGGTTACATGATCCCCAACGAGACAGCGGCCATGCTTTTGATGGTCGCCTTCGTGGTCGTTTCGCAGCTGAAGATCAACGTCATGAATGCCTATGCGGGTTCGCTCGCCTGGTCGAATTTCTTCTCGCGCCTCACCCACAGCCACCCCGGCCGCGTCGTCTGGCTGGCCTTCAATGTGGCGATCGCGCTGCTTCTGATGGAACTCGGCATTTACCGGCTGCTGGAAGAAACGCTCGGCATCTTCTCCATCATCGCCATGGCGTGGCTCTGCACCATTTCAGCCGATCTCTTCATCAACAAGCCGCTTGGCCTAGCCCCGCCCGGCATCGAATTCAAGCGCGCCCATCTTTACGATATCAATCCCGTCGGCGTCGGTTCCATGGCGCTTTCAGCCACCATTGCGCTGATGGCGCATTTCGGCGCCTTCGGCCCACTTGCCGCATCGCTCGCGCCCTATCTGACGCTGATCGTCGCTTTCATCGCCTCGCCGCTCATCGCATGGGGCACGAAGGGCAAATTTTATCTCGCCCGCAAGCCGCGCCAGAAATGGCGGGAAGAAAGCAGCATCACCTGCTCCATCTGCGAACACCCGTTCGAGCCGGAGGATATGGCCTGGTGTCCCGCCTATGCCGCGCCGATTTGTTCGCTCTGCTGCTCGCTGGACAGCCGCTGCCACGACATGTGCAAGCCGAAGGCCAAACTGAACTATCAGGTCGCGACCGTCGCGAAATCCTTCCTGCCCGCACAACTGGTGGCAAAGCTCGCCACCCGGCTCGGACGTTACGGCATGGCGGCGGCGATTGCCGTCACCGCCATCGGCGGCATTCTCGCTCTGATCGCCCATCAGGTCGGCACCGCCTCGCCGGCAACGGCCGATGTGGTGAACCGCACCATCCTCATCGTGTTTTTCGTCTTCGCCGTCATTGCCGGCATCGTCTGCTGGTTCCTCGTGCTTGCCCATGACAGTCGGGTGGTGGCGGAAGAGGAATCTTCGCGTCAGAACACATTGCTGCTGAAGGAAATCGCCGCCCACAAGAAGACCGATGCCGCCCTTCAGGACGCCAAGGAAACCGCCGAGGCCGCCAACCGCGCCAAGAGCCGTTATGTCGTCGGCCTCAGCCACGAATTGCGCACGCCGCTCAATGCCGTTCTGGGTTATGCCCAGATTCTCGAACGCGACGATACCATCCCTCCGCCCCGGCAATCGGCGATCAAGGTCATTCGCCGCTCGGCCGATCACCTGTCGGGCCTGATCGACGGGCTTCTCGATATTTCCAAGATCGAGGCCGGCCGCCTGCAGGTCTATTCCAACGAGATCAATATCCAGGATTTCCTCGACCAGATCGTCGACATGTTCCGCCCGCAGGCGCAGGCCAAGGGGCTGGAGTTCCGCCATGACCGGTCGCGTGCCCTGCCGCAATATGTCCGCACCGATGAAAAGCGGCTGCGCCAGATTCTCGTCAACCTCATCTCCAATGCCATCAAATTCACCGATGAGGGCGCCGTCACCTTCGATGTCGGTTATCGCAGCCAAGTGGCAAGCTTCACGGTGTCCGACACCGGCCGTGGCATCGCACAGAAGGACCTCGCCCGCATCTACGAGCCCTTCCAGCGCGGCGAGGCAGAGAGCGTGCGGCCAATGCCGGGGCTCGGCCTTGGCCTCACCATCACACGGCTCCTGACCAACACACTCGGCGGCGAGATTTCCGTGTCGAGCGAAAAGGATGAAGGCTCCACCTTCCGCGTGCGCCTGATGCTGTCAGCCGTGCACCGGCCAAGCACGGCGCCTGCGCCGGAAAAGACCATCCGCTCCTATTCCGGCCCGCGCCGCACCATCGTCGTGGTTGACGACAATGAGGATCATCGCGAACTGATGCGACAGGTGCTCTCACCGCTCGATTTTGTGGTGCTGACGGCACAAAGCGGGCCGGAATGCCTGACGCTCATCGAAGGCGTAAAGCCCGATCTTTTCCTCATCGATATTTCCATGCCCGGCATGAGCGGCTGGCAGCTTGTGACAAAGCTGCGCGAGGCCGGCCAGACCGCCCCGCTTATCATGCTCTCGGCCAATATCGGCGATGGCACCGTGGCGGGCGCGGGCGAAGACAACCATAACGACGCCATCGCCAAGCCGGTCGATATCCGCCACCTTTGCGACAGGCTTGCCGTGCATCTCGGCCTGAAATGGATTTACGATACGGACCTGCCCCCGGAACCCGCTCCGCAGCCGGTTGCACGGATCATCCATCCGGGCGCTATCCATATCAGGGATTTGCAGCAGCTCGGCGAAATCGGCTACATACGCGGCATCGAGGCGAAACTCGCCGATCTCGCCCGCAACACGGAAAACCTGCCCTTCACGCAGGAGCTTGGCACCTATGTGCAGGCTTTCGATCTGGCCGGTTACGCGCATTTTCTCACACGGTTTGCGGATAAAGACACGGGAGACGGCAAGGCATGAGCGCTCAGGCAACAGCGGCCCCGCGAGACATTGTCCTGCTGGTGGATGACAGCCCGGAAGCGCTCGGTTTCCTCACCGATGCGCTGGAACAGTCCGGCTTTTCGGCGCTGATCGCCACCTCCGGCCAGGCCGCGCTCAACATTGCCGAACGCATCACGCCGGATATCATCCTGCTCGACGCCGTCATGCCCACCATGGACGGTTTCGAGACCTGCCGCCGGCTGAAGGCCAATGCGGCGGTGGCGCAGGTGCCCGTCATCTTCATGACCGGGCTGACCGAGACCGAACATGTGGTGCGGGCGCTCGAATCCGGCGGTGTCGATTATCTGACCAAGCCGATCAATATTGACGAGTTGCGCGCCCGCATCCGCGTGCATCTTTCCAATGCCCGCTCGGCCCAGAGCGCCCGCGTGGCGCTCGATGCCGCCGGCCGTCACCTGCTTGCCGTGCGCGCCAGCGGCGCCATCCACTGGTCCACACCGCAGGCGACCCGGCTCGTCAACGCCGCCACCGGCCGTGACGACGGCATGGAAACCGTCGTCACCCATATCGGCCGCTGGCTCGCAGAACGGGCGGCAGCGGAAACCGGTCGCGACGTGCCGCTGACGATCACCGAGGCCGGGCGGCCTGCCCTGCAGCTGTCTTTCCTCGGCGCCATGGGGCCGGACGAATTCCTCTTCCGCCTCACCGCCGCCAGCGAGAAATCCGACGACCACCTGCTGCGCGAGCATTTCTCCCTCACCGCGCGGGAATCGGAAGTGCTGCTATGGATCGCCAAGGGCAAATCCAACCGCGATATCGGCGATATTCTCGGCCTTTCCGCGAGAACGGTGAACAAACATCTGGAACAGATCTATGTGAAGCTCGGCGTGGAAAACCGCGCGTCGGCGGCCGTCAAGGCGGCGCATGTTCTGCATCAGGGGTGAATTCCGATGCGTTATGCGTTAGACTTCCGCTGATATTCCCGCAGAGCAGCCAATTCCAGGCGAGCCCGCGCCACTTGTTTCTTCTCCCCGAGGGGGAGAAGTCCGCGGCAGCGGGATGAGGGGGCAAGCCCTCCGAATTCCGGCAACGCTGCCCCCTCATCCGACCCTCCGGGCCACCTTCTCCCCCTCGGGGAGAAGAAACGCGCGGCGACCCCCCACCCAAAATCACCGTCCGATCCGCTGAACCCAACACAGGAACAAACACCCATGAACCGTTTCATCATCCTTTCCGGCTGCTCCGGCGGCGGCAAATCCACCCTGCTTGCCGAGCTATCCCGACGCGGTTTTGCCACCGTCGAGGAACCAGGCCGCCGCATCGTCATCGAAGAAACCCGCAACAACGGCACCGCCCTGCCGTGGATCGACATCGAAGCCTTCGCCCGCCGCGCCATCGCCATGGCACTCGAAGACCGGCAAACGGCGCCGCCGGATGGCCTCGTCTTCTTCGACCGTGGCCTGATTGACGCGGCCTCCGCGCTGCGCCATGTCAGCGGCGATGCTTTTATCGATACATTGCGCCATGCGCATCACTACAACAGGCTGGTTTTCCTCACCCCGCCCTGGCCGGAAATCTACCGGGGCGATGACGAGCGCCGGCACGATTTCGATGCGGCATTGGAGGAATACGAGCGTCTGCTCCGCGACTATGACGCGCTTGGCTACGACATCGTCGTGCTCCCGAAATCGGGCATCGCAGAACGTGCAGATTTTATCCTGACGCGGATCGGCACCTGCACGCAACAACACTGACCTCAGCGGCTGTCCAGCAATTGCGAAACGGTGACGAACTCAAATCCGCGTTGGCGCAGACCGTCGATGATCAGGGGCAAGGCCTGCCGGGATATTTCGCGGCTTCGATACATGACATGCATGATGATGATCGAACCGTTTTTCGTTTGCTCGATGACATGTTTTGCAAAGGCAGCCGTGTCTCCGGCGACATCAGGAAACGATTCCGGCTCGACATCCCACATGATGGTTTTCCGCTCATGCCGGGAAAGATACCAGGGCAAAGTCAGCAGCTTCTTGCCATAGGGCGGGCGGAACATGATCTCGCCTTCGTAACCCGCCGCCCGAATGGCCGTATCGGTGCGCTCGATTTCCTCACCTATCCGCGTCGTCCCCATCAACGTCATGTTGGAATGCGTAAAGCTGTGGTTGCCGACCTGGTGTCCCTCGTCCACGATCATACGCGCCTGCGGCAGGTTTTCTTCGGTCTCCCTGCCCGTCAGGAAAAAAGTCGCCTTCACTCCGCGTTGCCTGAGGACCGCCAGAACATCCTGCGTGAAGCGAGCCGAAGGCCCGTCATCGAATGTCAGCGCCACCAAGGGCTTTGCTGTTTCGACCCGCGCGATGATGGTTCCGAATGATTGCACCGTCCGCGATTTGCTGAAGAGATGCAGGCTGAAGAGCACCGCCGCCAGCGCAGCCAAACCAAGGAACAGAAACAAGGCCCGCTTTATCGTCATTGCTGCCCCTCATCGCAGTTTCGCGAGATGTTTGTTTCGCGCCTTGTTGTCTCCAGTGTGGCAGGCCATGGCGATAGACATCGGCGCAAACAAAAAAGCCCGGCATCGCTGCCGGGCTTCGATCGTGTATCGCAGAAAGGCTTAGCTGCCCTGCTGGACGTAGGTGAACTTGCCGTCCGCGCCCTTCTTCCACTCGTACATGACGTAGCCGGGAAGCTTCGGGTCGCCCTTCTCGTCGAAGGAGATGTCACCGAGTGCAGTCGGGAAGGTGCCGGACTTCAGGGCCTCGGCAACCTTTTCCGGCTCCACGGAACCGGCGGCCTTTGCCGCGCCTGCGATCGACTGCAGGGCTGCATAGGAGTAGAGCGTGTAGGCTTCCGGGTTGAAGCCGGCGGCCTTGAACTTCTCGACCAGTTCCTTGTTTTCCGGGCGCAGCGTCGGATCGGGGCCGAAGGTGTTGAGCGTGCCTTCGACGGCGTCGCCGGCGATGGAAGCCAGTTCGTTCGAGACGATGCCGTCACCCGAGATCAGCTTTGCCTTCAGGCCCTGATCGGCCGCCTGGCGGATGATCAGACCGGCTTCGGTGTGCAGACCGCCCCAATAGATGATGGAAACGCCGGCTTCCTTCATCTTCGAGATCAGCGCCGAGAAGTCCTTGTCGCCGACATTGACGCCTTCATACATGACCTCGGTCACGCCGGCGGCATTGGCAGCCTTCTTGGTTTCATCGGCAAGGCCCTGACCGTAAGGGGTCTTGTCGTGAATGATGGCGATCTTGGCGTCCTTGAAGTGGTCGGCCAGATACTTGCCGGCAATGCCGCCCTGCTGGTCGTCACGGCCGCAGGTGCGGAAGGTGTTCCACAGGCCGCGCTCGGTAAAGACCGGGTTGGTTGCAGCCGGTGTCACTTCGAGAATGCCGTTTTCGGCATAAACTTCGGAAGCCGGAATGGAAACGCCGGAGTTGAAGTGACCGATGACGAATTTCACGCCGTCGGCAACGAATTTATTGGCGACCGAAATACCCTGCTTGGGGTCGGATACGTCATCGCCCAGCACGATCTTGATCTGCTCGCCATTGATACCGCCGGCGGCATTGATGTCTTTCGCGGCCTGTTCGGCACCCTTCTGGATCTGAGCGCCGAAAGCAGCGTTCGGGCCGGTCAGCGGTGCGCCGACAGCGATCACGACATCGGCCCAGGCCGAACCGCCGAAGGCGACCATGGCGGTCAGCGCGACAGCGGAAAGAAGAGACTTCTTCATTACTTTACTCCCAGTTCCTTTGGATGGGTTGATTGCAAGGACCTGTTCGGTACCCACCTTAACCGAACAGAAACCGTTCCACTCTGACGAGCATTGTGCAGCCGGAAAAATCCGCCTGTCAATCTTTCTTCTTGTAGGAAAATGCCGACGTCCGGTCGTAAAGCCAATAGTAGTTATTGACCATCTGGCTTGTCCGGCGCATGCGGAAACCGATGCTGGAAAAGACCAGAAGAAGAACGACGTCAAACACGTAATAAAAGCCGTTGATGAACGGCCCGTTGAAGAGCGCGTGATGCAGGAAGCGCATCACCAGCCCCAGTGCGAGCGTGTAGATCACCACCCGCGTATAATCGCCCCAGCCATCGGCCACGGATCTGCCCGTGCGCCACGCCGTCCAGAAGCCCAGAAGAACAACCAGCGCGCGCAGAACATAACGCACGCCGTTATCGGTTTCGAAAAAAAGGCCCTGCATCTCTTTCCCCATCAGTGCCGGACGCAAACGCCCCTGCCCTGCCTTGTCTGTCGTCCCGACGTTTGCCGCCGGGCATTTTATTGTTTGCATCCCGCCTTGCCTGAAACGCCGGCGGGACAGTGTCTGCAATCTTGCGCCGCAAAACTTCCGGCGCAAGTAAAATCTTTCAGTGCCGTCCGCCTTCCAGATAGGCGGCGCGCACCTGCGGATCGGCCAGCAGTTCCTTGCCCGAACCGCTCATCGTCACCTTGCCGTTGACCATCACGTAAGCGCGGTCGGAAAGCTTCAGCGCGGCAAAGGCGTTCTGCTCCACCAGAAAGACGGTCAGCCCTTCCTCCTGGTTGAGTTTCTTGATCGCCTCGAAGATGCCCTTGACGATCAGCGGCGCGAGACCCAGCGACGGTTCATCGAGCAGCAAAAGCTTCGGCCGTGCCATCAGCGCGCGTCCGATGGAGAGCATCTGCTGCTCGCCGCCGGAAAGCGTGCCGCCGCGCTGGCTCTGGCGTTCCTTCAGGCGCGGGAACATCACGAAGATCTTCTCGACGTCTTCCTTGAAATATTTCAGGTTATCGAGATTGGCACCCATCTGCAGGTTTTCCAGCACCGTCATGCGCGGGAAAATCCGCCGGCCTTCGGGCGACTGGGCAATGCGCTTGCGGGCGATGAGGTGCGTCGGCAGCTGGGTAATGTCCTCGCCGTCGAAGATCACCTGACCGGCGCGGGCCTGCGGGCTGCCGCAGATGGTCATCATCAGCGTCGATTTGCCGGCGCCGTTGGCGCCGATCAGGCTGACGATTTCACCCTTGTTGACTTCGACATCGACACCGGCGAGCGCGCGGATATTGCCATAATAGGTTTCGACACCCTGGACTTTCAGAAGCGGTTCACCGGACATCAGGCCGCTCCTCCGTCGAGTTCTTCCGCAATCACGTCTTCCACTTCATCATCCTCGACACCCAGATAGGCGGCGATGACCTTCGGGTCGTTCTTCACATGGTCCGGCGTGCCGTCGGAAATCTTCTGGCCATATTCCAGAACCACCACATGGTCGGAAATCTGCATCACCACGGACATGTCGTGCTCGATGAGGAGCAGCGACGTGCCCTCGTCGCGGATGCCGCGCAGCAGCGTATTGAGCGCCAGCGATTCCTTCGGGTTGAGACCCGCGGCCGGCTCGTCGAGGCACAGCAGCTCCGGCCCCGTGCACATGGCACGGGCGATTTCCAGACGGCGCTGCGCGCCATAGGGCAGATCACCGGCCGGATCGTCGGCGCGGTCGATCAGATCGGCCTTTTCCAGCCAGTATTTGGCTTTTTCGATCGAGGCATCCACCGCCCGCCGGTAAGCGGGCAGGCCGAGAAGGCCGAGGATCGTGTAACCAGAGGCCTTCATCAGCGCATTGTGCTGCGCCACCAAAAGGTTTTCCAGAACCGTGAGGCCCGAAAACAGGCGGATGTTCTGGAAGGTGCGCGCCACCTTGGCCTTCTTGGTGATTTCGAAATCCGGCAGGCGCTCGAGAAGATGCGCCTCGCCGCTTTGCTGGCGCATGGTGATCATGCCCATGGTCGGCTTGTAGAAGCCGGTGATGCAGTTGAAGACCGTGGTCTTGCCCGCACCATTGGGGCCGATCAGCGCCGTGATCTCGCCGCGCTTCGCCTCAAAGGAGAAGTCGTTGATGGCCATCAGGCCGCCGAAGCGCATCGAGAGATGTTCGACCTTGAGGATCGTATCGCCAGTCGTATTGGGTGTCATGTTAGCCATTCCGGAAGCCATCAACCGTGACCTTCCTTGGTAAAGCTGCCGGACACGGCCTTGCGTTCCTTGAGGAAGGCCGTGGGTTCACGCGAGCCGACAAAGCCGCGCGGCTTGAACAGCATGACGATGACCATGGCGAGGCCGAAGAGCAGCATACGGTAGAGTTCCGGCGTGAAATCAGGCCCGAAGACATGCTTCAGGAACTCCATTTCGCGCAGAAGCTCGGTGCCGCCGACCATGACGAGGGCTGCAATGGCGATACCGGTCAGCGAGCCCATGCCGCCGAGAACGACAATGGCGAGGATGACGGCCGATTCGAGGAAGACGAAGCTTTCCGGCGACACGAAACCCTGACGCGCGGCGAAGAACGACCCGGCGAAACCGCCGAACATCGCGCCCGTCGCAAAGGCGGTGAGCTTGGTGATGACGGTATCGATGCCGAGCGAACGGCAGGCGATCTCGTCCTCGCGCAGTGCCTCCCAGGCACGGCCGATCGGCATACGGCGCAGCTTGATCGTGACGTAGGCCGTCAGCATGCACAGAAGCAGGATCACGTAGAACAGGAAGATCTTGTAATAGGCCGAGGACATCGACAGGCCAAACGCCTTGGCGAAGTTGTTCGGTGCGCCGACATCGAAGGACCAGATACCGAAGACCGAGGCCTTGGCGATGCCGGAAATGCCGAAGGTGCCCCTGGTCACATCCGTCCAGTTCAGGAGCACGAGACGGATGATTTCACCAAAGGCGAGCGTGACGATCGCCAGATAGTCACCGCGAAGTCTCAGAACCGGGAAACCGAGGATGATGCCCCAGAAGCCGGCAAGAATGCCGGCAAGCGGCAGAAGCACCCAGAAGGACAGGCCGAACTGGCTGGACAGCAGCGCATAGGAATAAGCGCCGACCGCATAAAAGGCCACGTAACCGAGATCGAGCAGGCCGGCCAATCCAACGACGATGTTGAGGCCCCAGGCCAGCATCACATAGATGAGGATCTGGATGCCGAAATTGTCGACGAATTTCAGCGAACCCTGAAAACCGAACAATTGCACGGCAATGACAGGATAAAGCAGCAGCAGAACCAGCGCCAGCTTGAGGAAGTGCTTATGGAAAAAGCCCTTGTTCTCGGAGATTTCCAGAATGCCGGTTTTTGCCTTGGCAAGCCTGCGCCGGTCCAGCGACGGCTTGATGAAGCCGACCACAAGGAAACGGCCGACGGCGGCCACAGCGACGAAGATCGCCAGAAGCCCCCAACGGGTGCCCCAGATCAGCTGGTTGTTGATGTCCTGATAGGTGACGATGCCGACATAAAGAATGAACATGCCGAACGAGATGACACCCGCAATCAGGCCCTCCTTCACAGCCGTCGCCATGATGCTCGGGCTGGAAGCGGCATTTTCGGAAGCGATGTTGGTCATGGGTTCACACCTTCTCGACTTCCGGACGACCGAGAATGCCGGTCGGCTTGAAGATCAGCACGAAAGCCAGAATGCCGAAAGCCGCGACATCCTTGTAGGCAATGGAGAAATAGGCCGACCACAGCGATTCGATGAGACCGATCAGGAGGCCGCCGAGAACAGCGCCCGGAAGCGAGCCGATGCCGCCGAGGACGGCCGCGGTGAACGCCTTGACGCCGGGAATGAAGCCGTCGCTGAAGGAGGCAACACCGTAATACATCAGATACATGGTGCCCGCGACCGCGGCCAGCGCCGCACCCATGATGAAGGTGATGGAAATCGTCTTGTCGACATCAACACCGAGGAGAGCCGCCATCTTGCGATCCTGTTCGGTGGCGCGCTGCGCCCGGCCGAGCGGGGTTTTGTTGACGATATACCAGAAGGCGAAAAGCAGAACCGAGGTGACCACCATGATGATCAGCTGCTTCAGCGATACGGTAATGGCGCCGAAATGATAGCTTTCCGTCACCATTGACGGGATCGGCTTGTTGCGCGGACCCTGGGTGACCTGGATGAAGTTGGACAGCGCGATCGACATGCCGATGGCGGTGATCAGCGGTGCGAGACGGAAGGAACCCCTGAGCGGGCGGTAAGCCACACGCTCGATCACCCAGTTCCACAGACCGGTCATCAGCATGGCGACGACCATCATCAGAAGCAGAAGCAGCGCCACCGGAATGCCGGCGACAAAGGATGTCACAATCAGAAAAACGATCAGTGCGGCGAAGCCGCCAAGCATGAAAATATCGCCATGGGCGAAGTTGATCATGCCGATAATGCCATAAACCATCGTATAGCCGATAGCGATGAGGCCGTAGATCGATCCAAGAGTCAGCCCGTTGATGAGCTGCTGGATAAAATACTCCATGTCTTTCCCCCGGGCACGACCTCGAATGGGCCACACCTCGTTATGTTAATTATGGGGGGAGCCCCTGCGGGCAGCCCCACTCCCAAAATGCATATCGTGTTCGTTAAAAATGTGAAGTCAAAAACGGGCGATCCTGCACAAAATTTGGAATTTCCACATGGACTGCCGCTTTCCCGATCAAAAGAGCCATGATTTTGGCAGGAAGTGCTGAAAAAATGACGGCTGAACGCTTATTTTAGTCTTGTCTGATGCCATTGTTTGACGGGCGACGGGCAAAGGAGTAGCGACGTTGAGGATCGGAATATCCCGGCACGGGATGGCAACGGCAAAGAGATGATCGACATATTGACGAAAGCGGCGCTGGACGCCGGGCAAGCCATCATGGCGGTCCACCGCGCCGGCCCGCATGTCTCCTACAAGGATGACTGCTCGCCGGTGACCGAAGCCGATCAGCGGGCCGAGGCGATCATTCTCGCCGCGCTGGCCGCCCATTTTCCCGATATTCCCGTCATCGCCGAAGAGGCCGTTTCAAGCGGCATCCTGCCGGAAACCGGCGCGGAGTTCTTTCTGGTCGACCCGCTGGATGGGACCAAGGAGTTCATTTCCGGCAAGGACGATTTCACCGTCAATATCGCGCTCATCCGCAACGGCGCTCCGGTTGCCGGCGTGGTTTATGCCCCCTGTCGCGGACAGGCCTGGACGGGCGAAGGCGACAAGGCCGAAAAGCTCGCCATTTCCGGCGAAGGAGCGATCCTGTCGCGCCACCCCATCCGGGCGCGCCAGCGTGGCGCTTCGCCCGTGGCGCTGATCAGCCGCTCGCATTGCACGGCAAAGACGGAAGCCTTCGTGGCCGAACACGGCCTGAAGGACTGCATTTCCGTCGGCTCCTCGCTGAAATTCTGCATGCTGGCGGAAGGGGCCGCCGATATCTATCCCCGCTTCAGCCGCACCATGATGTGGGATACGGCCGCCGGCGACGCCGTGCTGCGTGCCGCAGGCGGGCGAACACTCGATTGCGAAGGCCGGCCTCTTGCTTATGAGGTCAGGGGCGATGGCGAGGATGCGCTGGCCAATCCGGACTTTATTGCCGAGGGCGCAAGGGCGGTGGAAATCGCCGGGTAATACGCGCTTGCCGTCTCCTGCGGCTCTTGCAGCGTGTGGCATTGGTGAGCTTCGGCGTGTGCGGCTTACCCCCCTCTGCCCTGCCGGGCATCTCCCCCTCAAGGGGGGAGATCGGCAGGAGGCACTACCACCATTTCATTCTCAAACGTTGAGATGGGCGAAACCTCGCCGCAGATCGATCTCCCCCCTTGAGGGGGAGATGCCCGGCAGGGCAGAGGGGGGTAAAACCACACCCACCAAGGCCCCCCAAAAATAATTCCATCCCCGCTCATCCCCGCCCTCACCTCGCCGCCTCACAATGCCCCGCAAGCAAACACCACGGCGCGAAAGAAACACCATGACGGAACAGACGGCGAGACTTCACCTTCCCTATATCCTGCCCTCGCAGGCACAGAAACACGTGACCCACAACGAAGCCCTGCAAAGGCTGGATGCGATCGTGCAGCTCACCGTCAAGGCCGTCGTCGCCGCACCGCCCGGGACTGCGGCGGAAGGGGAATGCTTCCTCATCGCCACGGATGCCACCGGCGAGTGGACCGGCAAAGGCGGAAGGCTCGCCTTCCGGCAGGACGGCGCATGGTTGCTCATCACCCCGCGGCCCGGCTGGACGGCGTGGTTTGCAACGGAAGGCAGGTATCGTCTGCTGCGCGACGGGGCATGGCGCGACATGCCGCTGCCCGCCACGGGCCGGCTGGAAGGGCTGGGCATCGGCACGGAGGCCGATGCCGCCAACCGCCTGGCGCTCGCCTCCCCCGCCAGCCTTTTCACCCATACGCCGGACGATGGCAGCCACCGCCTGACGGTCAACAAGGCGGACAAGACCGATACCGCCTCGCTGCTGTTCCAGTCCAGCTGGAGCGGCCGGGCGGAAATGGGGCTTGCCGGCCATGACGGTTTTTCGATCAAGACCAGTGCGGACGGCACCTTCTGGCACACCGCGCTCCTGTGCAGCGGCGATGGCCGGGTATCGATGCCGAACCGCCCGCTTGCCATCGCCGGCCTGCCGGCGGGCACGACAAAACCCGCAAACGGTTCAGCCGCGGGCTTTTCCCTGCTCTTCATCGCCGAGGGCGGTTTTGCGCTCGGTGACGCGGTTGGCGGCGGCGGACGTGAATTCGTCGTACCGGCAAGGGGGATATATCTGGTGACCCTGTCGCTTGCCGTCGTTTCCTCGTCCGGCCACAGGGTGACGCTTTTCGTCAACGGCGCGGCGGCCAGTTTCGGCATTGCCGGCAATGCGTCCACCGCCGGCTCCTCGCAGTCGGCCACCTCCCTTCTTGCCCTTGAAACGGGCGACCGCCTGCGGCTCCAGCATGAGGGAGTGGCGGAGTTTACCCAGGGCAACGGGAAAACATGTCTTTCGCTTGCGGCGCTGTGAAGGAAACAACCGATGAGCGAGAAAATTTGCGTTTTTTGGAAAAATTTTTTCCCGACAAAATAAGGCGACACGAACAAATCAGGCGAAACCGTTCAGATTCTTAATAAATTGTCACGAGCTGCTTAGGCAATTTTTAAAGGTACGGGGCTAGAGTTCCCGTCATATGGTCTTGAGTTTGTATAGAGTGTCCAATGACCGAAATGATACGCCCACGAGTTAAATATGTCATCGGCCCCGATGGCAGCCCTCTGACGATCGCGGATCTTCCGCCGTCGAATACCCGTCGCTGGGTCATTCGCAGAAAGGCGGAGGTGGTTGCAGCGGTACGCGGAGGACTGTTGAGCCTCGAGGAAGCCTGCGAGCGTTATACGCTTACCGTTGAAGAATTCCTGTCCTGGCAGTCCTCGATCGCCGATCATGGCCTTGCCGGCCTGCGCACCACGCGCATTCAGCAATATCGTCACTGATACTGCGCCCGCGCGGCAACGCGCCAAAGCCGAATTTTCAAAACGCCCCGCCGGATCATCGACGGGGTTTTCGGTTTGATTTCCAACTTCCCTTGCAAGCATGTCCGTCACCGGTGAGATGATTGTCTCCGGTTTGTGTCCGCTGCGTTCGCTTTGCCGCTGTTTCAATTCAGGCGCAAGCCGTTACAGTGGCGCAAACGAACGTAAACGGAGGCGCCCCTCATGGACATCAAGACAACCGAAACCGGATCGCGCGGCGAATATTCGGCAACCATCGACGGCCATAAGGCCGAGATGACCTATTCGCGCACCTCCCCCACCCTTATCATCATCGATCATACCGGCGTGCCCGATGCATTGCGCGGCAGGGGTGTGGGCCAGGCGCTCGCCGCCCATGCCATTGATGAGGCCCGCAAGGGTGGCTGGAAAATCATTCCGCTCTGCCCCTTCTTCAAGGCCCAGACGCTGCGCCATAAAGAATGGGCGGATGTTATCCAGGGGTAAACCGGCAGGATAGTCACAAACGTCGCCACGTCTTTCTTCTCCCCGCCGGAGAGAAGGTGGCCCGAAGGGTCGGATGAGGGGGCAACGCTAGCGATAAACCGAGAGCTTGCCCCCTCATCCCGCTGCCGCGGACTTCTCCCCGGCGGGGAGACGAAACACGCGGCTTACGCCCGATCCCTCACAGCCGTTCCAAATATCGCGTCATTCATAAATGCGCGTCACGCCACCTTCAGCGGCGGCGTTCCCGCATGCATGCTGTGGCGGATTTCCTCGCGAAATTCGGGCGTATCCTTGGCACCATGCACCGCCACGGCATGGTGCACCGCTGCCTCCATAAGCTCCTCCGAAGAATCGGCGGAGATGGCGATCGTGCATTTGCTGTCACTGGGGAATTCGCGGCAATCAATATATTGGCGGGCCATTTTTCCCTCCCTGCCATAGCCGTGCGCGCCCGCTTGAGGCGCGCACGCAAAGCCTCCGGCTCACGGTCGGAACCCCCTTAAATTACGCCTTTCCCCATACCCGGACAATAAAAATCAGGCGACGCCGTCCCGTGGCAAGACACGGGGAACCGCACTAAAAAAGGCCGCCCTCAAAGGGCGGCCTTTTAAAAAAATGCACGGCGTCCCGTCATTGAAAGCCGCCTCCTGATCCACCGGCAGCCGTCAATGAGGACGGAATTCGTCAGTTCCTGCGCCTGTGGTCAGGCGCGGGCGCGGATTGCTCCGTCGCGGTTTTCGAGGGCAGCGGCCTTTTCATATTCGGCCTGCACCTCTTCCAGCGAAGCCTCGGCGGCTTCCTGCTGGGCCTTCAGTTCCCGGATGGAGACCTGAAGATTATCCGCCCGCTGGCGCGCGGCCTTTGCGAAGGTCGGATAGGCGAAATGCGTCGGATCGGTAATGCCCGACTTGCTCTCTTCCAGCGAGATCTGATGCACCAGTTCCTTGGCCATCCGCTCGAACTCGGACATCATCTGCTGCAACTGGTTAAGTTGCCGACGTTTTTCATTGACCTGAAATTCCTTCAGGCGAACCAGGCTGTCACGCGACTTCATACGCAATACTCCATGGATAGCGAGACCCGGATCAAAAAGGCACTATGCCCCCTGACCGGCCCGTTTAACCCGCCCGTTCAACCGACCGGGCTAACCCGTTGTGCCGGAATGATTCCCAAAAGTTACTCGGCGTTAATAAAAAACCACCGCCGTTAACCTTTCGTTTACGGGCATCGTTAATGATAACCACGATCATTTAAGGGTCGGTAAATGCCAGGTCCAAAAAAACGGACCCGACGATGTAAGAGTCGATTGAATCACTTAGCGGGAAATCCTCACGTTAAGCTTCAATTTTGGCGATGGTGGATTCACGTGCAAAAACAGCGAAATGCCAACTTTGCTTAATAAATTCGATACACCTTGCCAAAGGCAATTAGAATTTGTTAACCATTTGGTGGCAGCCTGCAAATCAGGCAACGTCTGGATCCGCATCGCGCGAGGCAATGATTTACCGGTTCGCGGGCGGCAAAGGGGATAATTATGCGGGTTCTACTTATTGAAGACGACAGCGCGACAGCGCAGAGCATTGAACTGATGCTCAAGTCGGAAAGCTTTAACGTCTACACGACCGACCTCGGCGAGGAAGGCGTGGACCTTGGCAAGCTCTACGATTACGACATTATTCTTCTCGACCTCAACCTGCCTGACATGTCGGGTTACGAAGTCTTGAGAACATTGCGCCTTTCCAAGGTCAAGACGCCGATCCTCATCCTCTCCGGCATGGCCGGCATCGAGGACAAGGTGCGCGGCCTCGGCTTCGGCGCCGACGATTACATGACGAAGCCGTTCCACAAGGACGAGCTTGTTGCCCGCATTCACGCGATCGTCCGCCGTTCCAAGGGTCATGCGCAGTCGGTCATTTCGACCGGCGAGCTGATCGTCAATCTCGATGCCAAGACGGTTGAAGTGGGTGGCCAGCGCGTTCACCTGACCGGCAAGGAATATCAGATGCTCGAGCTGCTTTCGCTGCGCAAGGGCACGACGCTGACCAAGGAAATGTTCCTGAACCACCTTTATGGCGGCATGGACGAGCCGGAACTGAAGATCATCGACGTCTTCATCTGCAAGCTGCGCAAGAAGCTCGCAAATGCCGCAGGCGGCGCAAACTACATCGAAACCGTCTGGGGCCGCGGCTATGTTCTGCGCGAGCCGGATGGCAGCACGGAATTCCTCGAAACCGCCTGATCTCTTATAAGAACAGGACAGTTTTAAAAGACCCGCTGGCGACAGCGGGTTTTTTGTTGTGCGTCACAGCCGAAACATGCCGCTTCATTCAGACGCAACAGAAAGCGCATATTGGCACTCCCAAAAAGGACCAATGCCATGAACCACCCTATCCCGACCCTTAAAACCCAACGCCTGACATTGCGCCCGCAGACCATGGCGGATTTCCCCGCTTATCTGGCCTTCATGGCGTCACCACGCTCCCTCGGCGTCGGCGGCCCCTACGACCTGCCGTCGACATGGGGTGTGTTCTGTCACGATCTGGCCAACTGGCACTTCTTCGGCCACGGCGCGCTGATGATCGAGCTTGATGAGACGGGTGAATGCATCGGCCAGGTCGGCATCAATCACGGCCCGCTATTTCCCGAAAAGGAACTGGGCTGGCTGCTCTATGACGGGCACGAGGGTAAAGGCTATGCCGCCGAAGCCGCCATAAAGCTGCGCGGCTGGGCCTTCGAAACCCTGAGGCTGCCGACACTGGTGAGCTACGTATCCCCGCAAAACAGCAAATCCGCAGCCGTCGCAAGGCGAATCGGTGGTTCTCCCGACCCATCCGCGCCGCGCAGCGACCCGGAAGATCTCGTTTTTCGATACTACCCGCTCAACGCCGCTTGAAGGATCGGGACGCTGCGCAGAGCCGAAAGGTTTCAGCGACGCGTCTCGCCCCCCCCCCCTCAACTATCGGGCGGACAGCCCTCCTAATGCAGTTTCTCCTTGAGAAAGCCGCCGATTGTCTCCACGATTTGCGCGTGGATTTCAGCCCGGCCCCGGCCCCGGCCCCCGCCATCCCGGCAGACGAAACCTTCGCCCGGTGACATCTCTTCGACGATTTTTTCGCCATTGGGCTTGCACAGCTGCATGAAGCTGAAGTGGCTGGCATCCGGTATCTCCCGATAGACCGTCGTGGTTTTTGGCAGATGCCGGGCGATATAATCGGAATCGGCCCTGATCGCGGCGATCTGTGGCATCTCCACACCGGCAGCCAGAACCAGAACCGGCACATCCACCCCCTCAAGCGTTTCCGGCAGAAACCCGGCCGCCGGGCCGAGATCAAGCGCAACGGCCGCACGGATGCGGATATCCCGCAAATCCATCGAAAGGCGCGGATCGGCCTTGCCACCGCCGATGATGCCGACCTTGGCCAGCAGCCGCGGCGCCTTGCATTGCGGTGGCGCTTTCCCCGCATTGCAATCTTTCAAGGCAAGCTCGGCGCTATAGCGGCCTCCCACCAGCTCCATCGCGGTCCAGCCGCCAAGCGAATGGCCGATGACGGCGATGCGCGTCCTGTCGATCTCGCCGGCCAGCCGACCATCATCAAGAAGTGCCGTCAGCGTTCTGCCGATATCGCGTGGTCGTTCCCATAAAGGGATGACCTCGGCTGCATTTTCTTCGGTAAATGATTCGCCCTGATGATCCGGCGCGGCCACGACATAACCGTCCTGCGCAAGTTCTCCGGCAAGCCAGTTCAGATTGCGCCAGCTTCCGCCAAACCCGTGCGAGAGCAGAACGAGAGGGCGGGGACCGGGCGGAATGGAAGCGCCCGGTTGAACCTCAAGGCCGTAAAAGGCAGCGTTTTCACCCACCACCTCCGTTGTTCCCGATGGAATGGCCGGATACCATAATGAGACATTGAGCGCTCTTGCACCGGCATCATCTGGCAATTTGATCTGCCTGAAACCGATGGTGCTTTCCGCCATCGCGGCGGGAGCAAGGGAGAAGATGACAATTGTCGCCAGAAGAAAATTGCGCATGAGATGCTCCAGGAGTTGATGTGCACCAACCCCTTGGCTCAAACCTCCGCCGCCCGAGACCTCAAACGGGTTTCAGGACGGACTGAAACACGATCAAGGCAGCACCTTCACGCAATCGTGTAAATCCCGGCCACACGTTCGAAAAGCCGGATCGGGTGTTCGCGAAACGTCGTTTCGCGGAATGGCCGAAAGCCGAATCGGGCAGCGATCGCCAGCGAGGGACTGTTCAGCGGATCGATCATGCAGACGGTCCGCTGCGAAATTCCGCGGCCATCGAACCATCGGATCGCCGCCCCCACCGCTTCGGTCGCAACGCCCTTGCCGTTCAGCCCGGCGTCAATTTTCCACATGGCCTCGGGCGCGGCATCGAAATCGGCCCCGTTGCCTCGCCGCATATGGGCGAAGCCCACCTCGCCGACGATGCGCCCCGTGGCGCGCTCCTCCACCGCGAAGGGGCCGAAGCCGAAAACCGACCAGTGGCCGATAAAACGCAAAAGACGGGCAAAGGCGAGTTCGGGATCGAGCGGCGCGATTGACCGGACGCCTTTTATCGGCGGGGCATCGGCGCCCCAGAACGCGCAATAATGCATTTCATCCGCAATGGCGTGCGGCCGTAAAACAAGACGATCGGTCGTCAGAAAGGTCATGAACACGCTCCCGAAACGAAAAAAGGCCGGCACGTCTGCAGACGCGGCTCCGGCCCTTTCATCACGTCACATCCGCAATCGAGCGGTCATTCCGCAACCGTCTTTGCGGTAAACACGATACGGTCCTCGTGCACCTTGTATTCCACCGCCATGCTGGCCTCTTCCGCCAGAAGCAGCGTATAATAGGGCTGCACGGAATGGGCGTCGACCGCCTCTTCCAGCCGTCCTTCGTAAATCTCCACGAACTTGGCGGGAACGCGCATCATCCGGCCCTTGACGGTGATTTCGAACTTCGCGTCACCATCCGGGCTTTCCAGCAGCACATCCACATTGCCGCCGCGCGGGATCGCGCCATAAGCGACGAGAAAGAGGTTGAGCAGGAGCTTGACGCGGTTCTTCGCAACGATGGCGCGCGGACCGTTCCAGCTGACTTCCGCCTTCTTTTCGGCTTCGGCAAAATCCTTGGCGGCCTTTTCGGCCTCGCCGGTGTCGATGGACGCGCCGGCGGAGCCGGAAGCACCGAAAGCAAGACGGGCGAACTTAAGCCGCACGGATGCATTAAGGGCTGACGTGCGGATGAGATCCAGCGCATCGTCATCGGTGCCGCCCTCATCGAGAAGTTCGAGACCGTTATTGATGGCGCCGACAGGAGAAATAACGTCATGGCACACACGGCTGCACAGAAGAGCCGCCAGATCGGGACCGGACAGCGTGATATTGAGTTTGCTCGTCATAAAATTCTCTCCTGCGCAAGGGGGGCGCGGACGGTGTGGAAATTGTTAAGCCATAATGACACCATATTTGGTAAACCGATTGTTAATAGGATGGTTTCAAAATGCCAAATGCCTTAACAGGCCACACTGGAAGCCTTCGCGTCCATTCTGATGCCACAAGGATGTTCCAGCATTTTTGAATCTTCGCATCGAGTCGGAAATCGATTCGGATTTTCGAACCGATGCGCTAACGAAACAGACGGACGGACATGACGATGCGCCTTACGAAAACCCGCACCATTGCACGCCTCGGACTGGGAAAGATTTTCGCGCTCCTTGCGAGCCTCCTGATGTGGGTCGCACCGGCCGCGGCCCAGAACAGCGATCAATATTCTTTCCAGGAAGTCGTGGATGCAGGCCACGGATTCTTCGGTGAAACCACCGGCGGCCTCGCCAAGGTGGTGGAGCGCGCCTTCCAGCAATACGGTCTTCCGAACGGTTATATTCTAGGTCAGGAAGGCTCCGGCGCCTTCGTCGCGGGCCTCACCTATGGCGAAGGCACGCTTTACACCAAGAATGCCGGCCAGCACCCCGTCTTCTGGCAGGGCCCGTCGCTCGGGCTGGATTATGGCGGCCAGGGCACCCGCGCCATGATGCTCGTTTACAACCTGCCTTCCGTCGATGCGCTTTACCGCCGTTATGGCGGCGTCAGCGGCTCCGCCTTCATCGTCGCCGGTGTCGGCATGACCTATCTGAAAAGCAGCGATGTGACGCTCGCTCCCATCCGCACCGGCATCGGCGCGCGCCTCGGCATCAATGTCGGTTATCTGAAGCTCACCCAGCAGCCGACCTGGAACCCCTTCTGATTCGCTGAAGTCAAGGTGCAGCGGAGCCAGCGGTGGCATATAGGATGAGAGATTGCGGCAGGTTTCTTCTCGCCGCCGGGGAGAAGGTGGCCCAAAGGGTCGGATGAGGGGGCTAGCTCTCTGTATATCTCGACCGTTACCCCCTCATCCCGCTGCCGCGGACTTCTCCCCCTCGGGGAGAAGAAACAGGCGACACTGACACCGCCTGTGCAATTGCCGGGAGACCCCTCCCCACGGTTGCAAGAATAGCGTAACGTGCTTTCGCGCTCCTCTTTCCGAATGCGCGCGTATCTGAGTTTCGGAGACTGTCCCGCGTGATCGAATATGCCATTCTTTTCGGATTGGGTTTTCTCACCGCAACCCTGCTGGCCCTGTTGATCGCACCCGCGATCCACCGCCGCATCGTCGCCTATACGGAAAACCGCCTGCGCGCGACGATGCCCATCAGCCCGCAGGAAGTCCGCGCCCAGAAGGACATGGCGCGCGCGCTTTACGCCGCCGAAAACGCCAAGGTCCGGCAGGAACTGGAAACGGAACGGGAAAAGAACACCTCGCTGCGCCTCGCCAACGAAGCCGCTTCCAGCGATGCCTATCGTCTCGGCGAACAGAACCGCAGCCTGTCACTGAAGATCGAGGAAATGACGCTGGAAATCGGCGAGTTGCGCACCGGCCTCGATGCCAGCGAGGAACGCGCCGGCACAATTGCGGCAAGCCTTACGCAGCAGGAACAGGCCGCAAACGAGCGCGCCAGCCAGATGGCCGACCTTACCGCCCGCCTGACCAATCTCACCCGCGAACTGGACGATTCGAAAATCCTCGCCGCCACGCGCGATCTGGAGGCCGAGCAGGCGAAACAGAGCGCCACGCGCTTCCGCAAGGAAGGCGAGACCGCCAGCCGCGAATTGCAGGATGTGGCGGCCCGCAACAAGGAGGCGATGAGCGCCGTTGCGCGCGAAAGCCGCAAGGTCGCCCGGCTGGAAGAACAGGTCGCCACCCTCATGGCGAAAAATGCCGATCTCGACACCATGCTGACACTGCGCAATCAGGAAGCCGCCCGCCTCAAGGAACAGCTTGCCGCAGCCGGCGGCCGCGAGAACGACATGATCATCCGCCTGCCGAACCCGGCCGTGCCGGCCGAGAAAGCGGCACCGCCGCCGCAGCAGCCGGCCCCCGCGCCGGAAGCCGCGCCCGCCATTGCGGCAGACGCCGGACAGGCGGCCACCGAAGAGGAATCACCCGCCTTGCCGGTTGTGGAGGAGCCGACGGCGCCGCAGCCGAACGGTCTGGAGCAGGAAATCGAGGATATCCGCAATCAGGGCACGGCGCTTACCGAACGCCTGCTGAACGTGCGCGGCACCGGCAATGACGAGCCGATCCGTCGCGAAATCGCAAGGATCGCCGCCGAGATGATCGCGCTCACCGCTGCACGGGAAGGCGAGAAATCGCCCATTCCGGAGCTGCTCGCCAAGGCCTCCGGCTCATCGGGGCGGGAGAGCCTTGCGAAGCGGGCGAAGGTGGTGATGGAGAAGCGGAAGCACTAGGCCCTCGATGGGTGTGGTTGTACCCCGCGTTGAGAGTGCGGCTTACCCCCCTCTGCCCTGCCGGGCATCTCCCCCTCAAGGGGGGAGATCGGCAGGAGGCCCTACCACCGCTCCATTCGCAAACGTCGAAAGAGGCGAGACGCAGCCGCTTGTCGATCTCCCCCCTTGAGGGGGAGATGCCCGGCAGGGCAGAGGGGGGTAAGCCGCATACGCCGCGGCATCATACCCGCCCGATCGCCCCCGCCATCTGATAAAGCGCCAGCCCCGAAGCCGTGCCCGCATTCAAGCTGTCGAGCTGTGGCGACTGCGCGATCCGTGCGGTATGAAACCGCGACAGCACCGATTGCGGCAGCCCCTCGCCTTCCGTGCCGATGACAAGCGCCATGCGCTCGGATCGGGGAATATCGCGGATCTCGGTTTCGCCATTGGGCGAGAGGCTCCAGATCGCAAAACCGGCCTCGGAAAGCCGCTCCAGCATCTCCACCGCCCCGCCGCCGCGATGCCAGGGAACCGACAGGACAGAGCCGACGGAAACGCGCAGCGCCTTGCGATAGAGCGGATCGCATGAGGTCTCGTCCAGCAGCACCGCATCGGCATAAAAAGCCGCCGCATTGCGGAACATCGCCCCGAGATTATCATGATTGGAAATGCCGCAGCCGACAAGCACCAGCGACGAGGCCGGAAGTGCCGCCGTCATCTCCTCCAGCCCGCGATCGTGAACCCGTCGCCCGAGCGCCAGAATGCCGCGATGCAGGTGAAAACCGACAATACCATCCAGCACCGGCGCTTCGGCCACATAAACGGGAACATCATCGGGGAAATCGGCAAGGATATCCGCGACACCGGAAAGCCGGTTTCTGAGGATGAGGATGCTCTCGGCCGCAAAGGCACCGCCCGCTTTATGGGCGGCGGCCAGCATGCGCAGCACCACCGTTCCTTCGGCAATGAAGCGGCCCTGCCGCCCGGTCAGGTCGCGCTCGCGAATATCGCGAAAGGCGGCGATGCGCGGATCGGCCGGGTCCTCGACCGGGATCAGCGCCCGCCCGTCCAGCAGTTTATTGGCGTCACTGGCCATCGACCGTCACATCGGCGAGGAACCGGCCGGCCGCGACGTTGAAGACCAGCGCCTTGCGGGTGCCGTTGGCGAGCCGCCCGTAAAACAGCATGTCGCCGCCGGAATAGCTGACATTGTCGATCACGAAGCCCTGCGGCAGGCTGGCGGTGACGGCAAGCGGACCGTTACCCGTGGGAACGGCAAGGTTCGGCGCTTCGCTCTGCGTCTGAACGGCCTTCGACGGCCCCATCGCCTTGTAGACAACCGCACCGAAGACGGCCATAAGGCTGATAAACATCACGGAGCCCGACACGATCTGCAAACGGATCATCTTGCGGCGAACTTTTTCCATGGCCGGATCAAGCGGCTTGTCTTCCTGTTCGTCTTGCTCGATCTGCGTCATCGGGTTCCCTGAAATGCTGATGGATCGGAAAAATAAGAATGAACGACCCCTTTAAACAAGGCGGAGACGCAAGGAAAGTCCTGATTGCCGGCGAAGACGCCGAAGGCCGCCTCGATTCCTGGCTGGTGGGCGAAGTGGGCGGCGACTTCTCCCGCAGCCGCCTGAAGGCGCTGATCGAACAGGGCGCTGTTTCCATCAACGGCCAGCCGGTGACGGAGCCGAAAAAGAAGGTGCATCCGAAGGACCGCATCGAAATCACCATGCCCGAGCCGGAAGACCCGGAACCCAAGGGCGAGGACATTCCGCTCGACGTGGAATATGAGGATGAAGACCTGATCGTGCTGGTCAAGCCCGCCGGTCTCGTCGTGCATCCGGGTGCCGGCAACTGGACCGGCACGCTGGTCAACGCCCTCATCCACCATTGCGGCGACAGCCTCTCCGGCATTGGCGGTGTCAGGCGGCCGGGCATCGTGCACCGGCTGGACAAGGAAACCTCCGGCGTCATGGTCGTGGCGAAGAACGACAATGCCCACCGCCATCTCGCCGCGCAATTTGCCGACCATGGCCGCACCGGCCCGCTGGAGCGCGCCTACAAGGCCGTCGTCTGGGGTCGCCCGCGCACCCTGCGCGGCACCATCGACGCCGCACTCGGCCGCAGCGCCGACCGCACCAAACGCGCCGTCAAGCATGAGGATTCGGACGATGCCCGCGAGGCGATCACCCATTACGAGGTGATGGAGCGTTACCATGAACGACCGGATGCCACCTGCCTCGCCTCGATGGTGGAATGCCGGCTGGAAACCGGCCGCACCCACCAGATCCGCGTGCACATGGCCCATATCGGCCATCCGCTGATCGGCGATCCCGAATATGGCGCGGCCTTCCGCACCAAGGCGAACCTTCTCGAAGAACCGGCAAAGAGCACCGTTCGCGGCTTTCCGCGTCAGGCGCTGCATGCCTATCTGCTCGCCTTCGAACACCCCCGCACCGGCGAGGTGATGGAGTTCGAAACCGACCTGCCGGATGACATGCAGACACTGACCGCCGCCCTGCGCGGCTGAAAACCTGTATGGCGCAGTCAAAAAAAACTGCGCCATGCATTTTAGCCGAAGCCCCCGATAATAAAAAAAGATTAGCGGATAGCGATATTCCGCAGTCGGTCCTTTTTGTAGACCGCCCCAATTTCGCTTCAATCGTCACACCTCCTCGGCCCCGCAAAGCTTGAAATCGCGTCGATTTCAAGCCTGCCAAGTAAAAGCCGCAGGGACGCCATTCGTTCGATCCGCCCCCGAACGGAACCGGCATGATGACGGGATCTATCGCATGAATATCGAAGACCGCCGGTTTATCTTTCAGGAGTTGCG
The DNA here is from genome assembly GCF_002005205.3 of Rhizobium rhizogenes. The sequence continues at coordinate 2,177,779 of NZ_CP019701.2, forward strand.
CAGCGTCGAAGGCTATATCGACCCGCCCGATGCGCTCGTCTTCAAGGCGCTGTTGCAGGCCCAGACGAAAAGCGGCCTCCATGGCGGCATGGCGGAAATCGGCGTTTATTACGGCCGCTCCTATTTCCTGCTGCGCAAATTCGCCGGGAGGCAGGAAAAGGTGCTGGGCGTCGATCTCTTCGATCTCGATCCGCCCGAAGATGGCAGCCTCGACCAATATGAACGTCTGATGGAAAACGGTCGCCGGATGGGTTTCGCCATGGATGAAGAGCTGATCATCAGGGGCGACAGCACCCGGCTGGCACCCCCCGACATCACCTCGCGCATCGGCCCGGCGCGCTTCTTCAGCATCGATGGCGGCCACCATCTGCATCACGTGCTGGCCGATGCGAAACTGGCGATGGAGGTGATCGCCCCGCACGGCATCATCGTCTTCGACGACACCTTCAACCCGGCCTGGCCGGAGGTGACGGTGGGCGTCGCCGATTTTCTGCGCACCCATGGCCACAGCCTCGTCTGCTTCGGCATGACCAAATACAAGACCTATGTCTGCCGCCGGGAATTTCACGCCACCTATGCCGGTGCGATTGCCGAAGATCCTGATTTGCAGGCGCTTTCCCATGTCGAGACGCAATTCCTCGGCTCAAAGGTGGTGCGCCTGCACAATCCCATGCGCCGAAGGGTCATGTATGAGCTGATGGTGCGTTCCGGCCTCGGCGGTTTTTCGGAACGAATCTACCGTTCGAAAGTTAAACAGGTCAGAGAAGGTGTGACCGGAACATAACGCATGTGTGAACGCAGCGTTCGCTTGAAACGCTGCGGGCGCGTACATATCTGTCACATGGGTTCGTGCGGGGTCGGTAACGACCCGCAGCTTACGGTGTGCCTCCGGCGGGTGATCGCCAATCCAAAGAGGGTGCCGTTCCAGACCATAGATAAGGGGGTGCTTTATGGCCCGCAATAGTTTGCCTACGATTACCGCCGGCGAAGCCGGTCTCAATAGATATCTCGACGACATCCGCAAATTTCCGATGCTGGAGCCGCAGGAAGAATACATGCTTGGCAAACGTTACGCCGAGCATGGCGACCGCGACGCCGCCCATAAGCTCGTCACCAGCCATCTGCGTCTCGTCGCCAAGATCGCCATGGGTTACCGTGGTTATGGCCTGCCGATCGGCGAAGTCGTGTCGGAAGGCAATGTCGGCCTGATGCAGGCGGTCAAGAAATTCGATCCGGAACGCGGTTTCCGCCTCGCCACCTATGCCATGTGGTGGATCAAGGCCTCGATCCAGGAATATATCCTGCGCTCGTGGTCGCTGGTGAAGATGGGCACGACCGCCAACCAGAAGCGCCTGTTCTTTAACCTGCGCCGGCTGAAAGGCCGTATCCAGGCGATCGATGACGGCGATCTGAAGCCGGAGCACGTCAAGGAAATCGCGACGAAGCTGCAGGTCTCGGAAGAAGAAGTCGTCTCGATGAACCGCCGCCTGCATGGCGACGCCTCGCTGAATGCGCCGATCAAGGCGTCGGAAGGCGAATCCGGCCAATGGCAGGACTGGCTGGTGGATGACCATGACAGCCAGGAAGACGTGCTGATCGAACAGGACGAGCTGGAAACCCGCCGCCGCATGCTGGCCAAGGCCATGGGCGTGCTGAACGATCGCGAACGCCGCATCTTCGAGGCCCGCCGGCTTGCCGAAGATCCGGTGACGCTGGAAGAACTCTCCTCCGAGTTCGACATCAGCCGCGAACGCGTGCGCCAGATCGAGGTGCGCGCCTTCGAGAAGGTGCAGGAAGCCGTGCAGAAGGAAGCGCTTGAAGCTGCGCGCGCCTTGCGCGTGGTGGATGCGTAAAGCATATCCAGCAAAAGTGCGGAGCGGTTTTGCGTCCGTGCCATGGATCATCCTCGGCCCTCGGCCGGGGATTTTTTGTTGGTAAAAGGCTGACGACTGGAAATGGCCTGCCATCCGAGACCGGCGATCGCGCTGGAGGAAAACCGGCAGGAAAAATATCCATGCTTCGGGGGATGCCGCTTACCCCCCTCTGCCCTGCCGGGCATCTCTCCCACAAGGGGGAGATCGATATGCCGCGAGGTCTCGGCCAACTCAACGGTCGAGGATGAGGCGGCGGTAGAGCGTCTTGCCGATCTCCCTCCTTGTGGGAGAGATGCCCGGCAGGGCAGAGGGGGGTGAGCCACACCCACCAGCACCAACTAACCCACCCATCACCCGACAAACGCAAAGACACCGCCGTAGCCATATAACGAAAAGGGCGACCCGAGCCGCCCTTTCAATCCTTATTGACCGCCGGCAGCAGGCGCCGCCGCCGCCCATTCGCTGAGCGCCTTGTCGAAGGCGGCAATGCCATCATTGCCCTTTTGCAGGGTCAGCAGCGCGCGGCGGCCGTTGCGGTATGACACCGGAATATCGATCCAGTTGCGGCTCTTCAGCAGCTCAAGATTGGTCTTCATCGCATCCGGGAAGTCGTTGAGCGCGATCATGTGGAAATCGTCGGTGATCTTGGCCGGAACCGCGATCAGCGCGTTGCCGCGATCCTGCTCGGTGCTCTTCATCGCGATACGCTGGACGCTGTCGATCGCGCCGCCTTCGAAGCCGGGCGAAACCGAGAAGACGATCTCGATCAGGTGGCTTGCCGGCAGCGACGGATCGGTGTTGCGCTTGAAGGTGATCAGCGCGCTGAGGCCGCGGCCGGGAACGGTGATCTGGCCCTGAACGGTCGGAGACGGCTTGCCTTCCGCGTCATTTTCCTGCTGCAGCGACCAGGAAACGCTGCCCTGGATGGCGGTCGGAACCGTCTGGCCCAGCACTTCCTCGTAAAGGAACATGCGGTCGCCAGTCGCGGCGGCGGCAGGCTGCTGCGCCGGCGGCGTGCCGGCCGGAGTAGCGGCATTATTGGCCGGAGCCTCACCCGCAGGCGGCGGCGCGACGTTCTGTTCATAGACCGACTGGCCTTCGGCGGTGACGGGCTGGCCGTTTGCGCCCGGCGCTGGTCCTTCGTCACGCTCGGTGCCGTCAGCCAGCAGCCGCTGCGTGAACTTCGTGCCGGTGACGGAACCGTCGTCACTATGCGTCGGCGTCTGGTGGTTGGCCGGATTGACCGGCTGCTGCTGCCCGTTGGCTGGCGGCTGCTGGGTTGCCGGCGGCGTCGATGTCTGCGCCTCACCCCCAGGAGTATTGGCCGGAGGCGTCTGCGTCTCGCCGCCATTCTGCGCCGATTGCACCAGTCCGCCGACCATGTCGTTCAAGGCATCGCGGTTCATCCACAGCGCATAACCGCCGCCCGCCAGAAGCCCGGCGCCGACAAGGGCAAGCACCAGCGACGCATAGTTACGGCGCGGCTTCTTCTTGACCATATAGGCGGGCGTCGCAGCACCGGCGCCAACCGCCGGCGTTTCGTCCGCACCGGCCCGGCTGGCCGACGACGCGCCGTCGTAACCGATCAGCTCGTCCAGATCGTCCCAGGGCGTGCGTTCCTTGTTGTCCTTGGCCGATGCCTGATCCCCGAAGGGATCATTGTCGGCGCGCGGCAGCGCCGGCGCATCCTTTGCAGGAATGGCGATATCCGTATCCTGGAAATAGGACGAGAAATCCTCGACGACGGCCGGCTTTTTCTGGCCCGCATCGTCCGTCTGGCGCGGCTCGGAAAAATCATCCTGAGCGCCGAAGACCGGATCGTGCTCCACCGGAGCCGCATGGCCGAACCGGTCATCCGTCTCGCGCTTCTCCGGCTCGAAATTCACCGCCGGTTCCTGATAATGCTGCGCGGCATAACCGGCAACCAGCGGGCGCTCGTCCGTCTCGGCACGCACGTCGGCATAGTCGTCGGCGGGGCGCACATCGTCGGCCTGCGTTTCTTCAAGCTTGCGCCAGTCGTCCTCTTCCACGGGCTTTGCCCAATGGGCGGGAACGGAAGCATCCTCTTCCGGCGGCGCGGTCTCGAATTCGCGGTCGTGCTCATCCGCCGAACGATAGGCCGGCTCTTCCTCCGCACGGGTGAAATAGGTTCCGTGCGTTTCGTCGGCAACGGCAGGAGCGACCGGAGCCGCAGGCGCCTCATAAAGCTCTTCCGGCTCGCGCTCTTCGTAATGCCGTTCGTCGCGCTGCTCCTCGTGAACCTCTTCGTCCTGCTCCGGAATAGTGGAAACGGGCGTCTCGTGGCGCGGTTCTTCGGCTGCGGGTTCCTCATGAACCGGCTCGGGCTCTTCAGCCTCGGCCCGCGCAGGCTCCTCGTCCGCCGGCTCGGCGGCGTGGTCCGCTCGGTCCTCGTCGATCTCGTGCTGAGGGTAAGGTGCCGCAGCCTCTTCGGCAGCGGAGGAGAATTCCTCATCCTCCTCCAGTGCCGGAAGCGCCTCGGCATATTCGCTATCCACCTCGGCAATGGCGGCGTCCAGCTTGGCGATCTGCCGGCGCAACAATTCTTCCGGCGGACGTGGCTTCATATTCTCGAGTTGGCGCACAACCGCACTGCGCGCCTTGTCGTAAACCTTCGCCCGGTTTTCGGGAGTATTGTTCGCCAAGCCATCCACGGCCTTGCGAATGACTGCTACAAAATCCGCCATAAGCACTTTCTCGTCGTGACCGGCGACGTACCGGCCCGATATGGTTTATGAATCTAGATCGCCGAGGACATTAATCCTCAAACGGATCAGTCACAAGTATGGTGTCGTCACGCTCCGGACTTGTCGACAGAAGCGCGACAGGCGCCCCGATCAATTCCTCGACCTGACGGACATATTTGATTGCCTGAGCAGGCAAATCCGCCCATTTTCGGGCACCGACGGTAGATTCCTTCCAGCCTTCCAGCGTAATGTAGATCGGCTCGACACGCGCCTGCGCGCCCTGGCTGGCCGGAAGATGGTCGATTTCCTGCCCGTCAAGCTTGTAGCCGACGCAGATTTTCAGCTCGTCGAGACCGTCAAGCACGTCGAGCTTGGTGAGCGCGATGCCGGTAATGCCGTTGGTGGCGACCGACTGGCGCACCAGTGCGGCATCGAACCAGCCGCAGCGGCGCTTGCGGCCGGTGACGGTGCCGAATTCATGACCCTTTTCGCCCAGGAACTGGCCGATCTCGTCATTCAGCTCGGTCGGGAACGGACCTTCGCCAACGCGGGTGGTGTAAGCCTTGGTGATGCCGAGAATGTAACCCAGCGAACCCGGACCCATGCCGGAACCGGCAGCGGCCTGGCCGGCAACCGTGTTGGAAGAGGTCACATAGGGATAGGTGCCGTGGTCGATATCGAGCAGCGAGCCCTGAGCGCCTTCAAACAGGATGCGCGCACCGGCGCGGCGCTTCTTGTCGAGCAGCAGCCAGACGGTTTCGCTGAAGGGCAGGATGCGCTCGGCAATCGAGCCCAGCTCTTCCATGATCGTCTCATGCGAAACTTCGGCCGCGCCGAAACCACGGCGAAGCGCATTGTGATGCGTGAGGATACGGTCGACCTTGGCGGAAAGCGCCTCCATGTCGGCCAGATCCATGACGCGGATGGCGCGGCGGCCAACCTTGTCTTCGTAGGCCGGGCCGATGCCGCGACGGGTGGTGCCGATCTTGGTGCCGCTGTTGGAAGCGGCGTCTTCGCGCATGCCGTCCAGTTCACGGTGCAGCGAAAGAATAAGCGTGGCATTGTCGGCGATACGCAGGTTTTCCGGCGTGACCTTGACGCCCTGCGCTTCCAGACGACCGATTTCAGCGATCAGCGCATGCGGATCGACCACAACGCCATTGCCGATGACCGCAAGCTTGCCGGGACGCACGACGCCGGACGGCAGAAGCGAAAGCTTGTAGCTGATGCCATCGATGACAAGCGTATGGCCGGCATTGTGGCCGCCCTGATACCGCACGACGACATCTGCCCGCTCGGACAGCCAGTCGACAATCTTGCCTTTGCCTTCGTCGCCCCATTGCGAGCCGACCACCACAACATTCGTCATTTCTTGCTTTCCTGCTCATGGCGCTTGCGCGCCCGATAACCCGATGGGAAACCCAAACCCGCGAATGTATACTGTGTTGTTTTACGGAAAGCGACCCTGTTTCTTATGGAGAATTTTGCTTTTTCCGTGACAAGGCGCGGATTTCCCGCATTATCTCGCCCCGTGGGGGCCAGGCGCGGGCGCAAGGCCGCCGCTCACCCCTCTCCGTTTTCCCGCCCCGTGAAGAAGCGAAACATCAGCGTGCCTTCGAAAGCCTATATCGCCCTCATCATCGCCACGCTCTGCTGGGGCGGCAACACCGTTGCCGGCAAGCTGGCCGTCGGCCACATCAGCCCCATGGCCTTCACCTTCCTGCGCTGGGTCTTCGCCGTCGCCATCATCTTCGCCATTTCCGTGCCCCAGCTCATCAGGGACTGGCCGGTGGTGAAAAAGCGCCTGCCCTATTTCCTCGTGCTCGGCAGCGTCGGATACACCGCCTTCAACGTGTTTCTCTACACGGCCCTGCAGCACACCTCGGCCATCAATGCCGCCGTCATTCAGGCCGGCATTCCCATGGTCATCTTCGTCCTGAACTTCATCCTGTTCCGCACCCGCGTGCTGTTCGGCCAGATCGCCGGCTTCTGCCTCACCATATCAGGGGTGGCGCTGCTCGCCTCGCATGGCGATCCGGTCTCGCTGCTGCAACTGGAAATGAATGTCGGCGACGCCGTCATGCTGCTCGCGGTTCTGGTCTATGCCATCTACACCGTCATCCTGCGCTGGAAACCGGCCGTCGACTGGCGCACGCTGATGGCCATCCCCGCCTTCTTCGCCCTCCTCACCTCTGTGCCGCTGGTCTTCTGGGAAATGTCGCGAAACAGCGTCGTCTGGCCGGATCAGAAGGGCTGGGTGCTGGTGGTCTATGCCGCCATTTTTGCGTCGCTCATCGCACAGATCCTGTACATCAAGGGCGTGGAGCAGATCGGCGCCAACCGCGCCGGCCTCTTCATCAACCTCGTGCCGGTCTTCGGCACCTTGCTGTCCGTTGTCGTCCTCAGCGAAACCCTGCACACCTACCAGATCATGGCACTCGTCATGGCGCTGGCGGGCATTGCCGTGGCCGAACGAAAAAAATCGCCGGCTTCCTGAACCAACAGGGTCAGGAAAACCGGCGCAGTCTGGCAGGCATGAAAAGATGGGCTTAAAGCGCGGTTTCGCGCTCAGCCGGAGAAAAGACGGCATTGCCGAGAACGATGTCGCCCTTGTCGGTGGTGACAACAAGCACTTTTTCGAGCGATCCATCATTGTTCAGCGAGAAGGCAAGGCGCAGTGCCGAGGACGACCAACCGGCACCGGCAAGGGCCGTGCGCTTGATGGCGGCGCAGTCACCGCAATCGCCAAGGCTTAACGAAGGCGTAGCCGGAACATCGGTTGCAAAACCGGAAAAATAATCATCGAGCGCGCCCATGGTGGCGTTCACGTCGCGGTTGACGCGCAGCAGTTCCTCGCGGCGCTCACCGGTCAGCGGCGCGGCGATGGTGGAGACGCACTGGCCGGCGGAAAGAACGCAGCCATCGAAACCGCCCGGTGCCGACACACCGATCTGCGTCACCGCAGACTTCTCGACGGCGGCAAATGCGCGGGCAAAACCGGCGGCACCGGCCGCATCGGCGTGGGTGGACATGGAAGCGACGGCAATTCCGCAGATGGCGGCAGCAATAATCTTCTTCAGCATTTCATACCCCGTTTGGCGATCCGCCGGCTTGTGCCGGTCTCGATTTCTGTTTTCTGGAAGCGTCTCTTTTCAAGGGCCGCTCTCCGTCTGTGATCCCACAATGGCACAGGACTGTTTTCAGCCGCTTTAAGCCGATTGCTACAATTTTATCGGTTTTCATTTTTGTACAGCGGGCGCTTTTTTTCGAATATGCGCCGATATCACCGCCCGAATTCCGGAGCGGCGTTGAGAAGCGATAGATGGGCCGCATCGCTGCGGGGGTATTGAAGGGTAATGCAGGGTTTTGCAGACGATGCGGCCCCGGTTTCACCATATGATCCGCCCGCCAAACCGGTTCCTGTTTGGAGGATGGACATATGCCGGCCGCCTCAACCGTGACATCGGGAAATTCCCCGGTCCTAGCCGCCTGCCCCGCCCACCTTGCGCCGCGCGCACGCTCGATGACCGGAATGGGGCAAGTATAGGCGGTCCGACCGGACCGGGGATGCGCGGGGACGTCCGCCTCTCGAAAAGGGCACGGGGAAGAGCGGGACACACGGTTTCGCCTCATCCTGAACACAGGACTTTTCAGCGGGTTAACAAACCCCTGATCGGCGGCATTTGAATTAACCTTGTCTTAAAACCCGGCGTTAATGGTTAGCAATTTAAAAATGGCGGAACGAAAGGGTTCCGTTATGCGTGGCGTATTTGCCGTAGTTTTTCTGATGCTCGTTCTGGCCGGCTGCGCCACCGCACCGTCGCAGGTGACCAATGCCTGTGCGATTTTCGAGCAGCGGAACGGCATCTTCAACAACTGGCGGCGCGATGCCCGCGCGGCCGAGCGCGAATTCGGCGTGCCCGTGCCTGTCATGATGGCGACGATCTATACCGAATCCGCCTTCCGCCCCTATGCGCGCCCGCCGCGCACCAAGCTTCTCGGCTTCATTCCCTGGACACGCCAGTCGAGCGCGTATGGTTATGCGCAGGCGCTGGACGGCACATGGAGCGTTTACCAGCGTGAAACCGGCCGCTGGTCGGCAAGCCGCACCGATTTCACCGATGCCATCCACTTCGTCGGCTGGTATCATGCCAAGAGCCGGCGCGAAAACGGCATTTCGCTGAACGACCCCTATAATCTCTACCTCGCTTATTATTCCGGCCATGCCGGTTATGCCAAGGGCAGCTGGCGCAACAATTCCGCCGTCCAGAAGGCCGCCCGCCGCTCCGCCAACATGGCGCTGCGTTACGAGGCGCAGCTGCAGCAATGCGGATATCGCTGAGGCGGAAGCACAGGCGAATGCCGGCTTAAAAGCCGGCATAGTGCAGACATCCAGCTAAGCGTTATAAGCCGCCAGAAAACCCCTGACCGCATCGATCTCGCCGGAGCGGATTTCATGCCCGCCCGGGTGCCACACGGTTTCCACCGTGCCGCCCTGCGCCTTGAGGCTCTCTCCCAGCGCCTTCGTCAGCGGCACCGGGCAGATCGGATCGCGCTCGCCAGCCGTGATCAGCACCCGGCGCGAGGCCTTGGCGGGGGAAATCTTCGGTTCGAACGGGATGAGCGGATGCATCAGCACCGCCGCATCGAAAAGCCCGGGTTCTTCGATCAGCACATTGGCGAGAATATTCGCACCATTGGAAAAGCCGAGGCCGATGACCGGACCGGCCTGATAATGCTCCCGGTTCGCCTTGACGAAATCGGCCATCTTGCCGGTCGCCCGTTGAAGGTCGGCCATGTCGTAGACGCCCTCTCCCGTGCGCCGGAAAAACCGCGCCGCACCGTGTTCGGAAACATCGCCGACGGGTGAGAGAATGGTGGCCTCAGGCAGCAGGCGGGAACCGAAATCGAAAAACTGGTTCTCATCACCGCCCGTGCCGTGCAGCAAAACGAAAAGCGGAGCACCGGCAGCACCGGCGCGGGATTTGTGGAAATAGCTGTCGCTGGTCATGGGAGAATCCTTTCTGGAAGGAAGAGGTTCAACGGCATCCGCGCGGCCTCTCAGCCAAGCGCGAAAATCTCACGTGGAGCGAGGGGCTTCCGCTGGTTTCTTCTCCCCGAACGGGGAGAAGAAATATGAGGCAATGTCCTGCCAAACGCTATCGAGAGGTTAAACCGCCTTCTCGTCTCCCAGCGGCTCCAGCTGCTTTTCCAGCATGGGGCGCAGATGCGCATGCTGGCTCGGCAGTTTCAGTGCCTCACCGAGATGAGCGGTGTCCTCGTCGCGGTCGAAACCGGGCTCGTTGGTGGCCACTTCGAACAGCACGCCGCCCGGCGTGCGGAAATAGATCGCCCAGAAATAATCGCGGTCGATCACCGGCGTCACCTGATAACCGGTATCCATCAGCGCCTTGCGCACCTCAAGCTGCTTTTCGCGGTTGTCGACCGCAAAGGCGATGTGGTGCACGGAGCCTGCACCCAGCCGGGCGCCGGAGATGTTCGGCATGGTTTCGATGTCGATGAAGTCGGCACCGTTGCCGCCGGGAATACCGAGGCGCAGCACGCCGTCCTGACGATCCACTTCCTCATAGCCCATGAATTTCAAAAGCTCGGCGGTGGCACCTTCATCGCGAAGTCGCAGCGACGCGCCCTGAAAGCCACGGATGGCCTGATCCTCGCCGACGCCGTTGCCGGTCCACTGCGCGCGGTTGTCGTCCCTGACCTCGACCAGCGCAAAACCGTCTCCGTCAGGTCCGGCAAAATGCAGGCGCTTGTTGCCGAAGGCCTCATCGGCCTTCAGGCCGTCCACGCCGGCTTTCGAAAGACGCTCCTGCCAGTAGCCGAGCGATCCTTCCGGAACGGAAAACAGCGTCGCGCCCACCTCGCCGGTGCCGGGACGGCCACGGGCGATATGCGGGAACGGGAAATAGGTCATGACGGAGCCGGGCGTGCCGACCTCATCGCCATAATAGAGATGATAGACGTCGGGCGCGTCGAAATTGACGGTCTTCTTCACCCGGCGCAGGCCGAGCGTGTCGGTGAAAAATCCGTTGTTCTGGCGCGCGCTGGCCGCCATCGAGGTGACGTGGTGCAGGCCCTTGATCTGGTTGAGCATGATTAAACCCCTTTTCGCCTGGCAGGCCTCGCAATCGGGCCTGCCCTGTTCATGGCGTAAAGATGGGGTAAGAGCCGCCTCCGGCATAGAGTGGGCAACGGGAACGGATTGTTCCCGATCGGTGAACAATAAAATCGACTGTTCAATCAGCCGCGAAAGGCGGCATCAATGATCGTCCGCAGCGCCCATCGTCCAGTAACCGACAGCGCGCAGCGCCGCCTTCGGGAAAGCGATCTCATCGGTCAGGAAGGATTTTGCCGCCCGTGCCTCGGATTTCTCGCAGGCGACAAAGACATGCAGGCCGTCATGATCCGCACTCCAGGTATGATCGCGCAGCGCCTTTTCAAGGAGGCCGGAGGTCCCGGCGGGCTTGCCGCGGCGATAAAGCCATGTCCACTCGACATCGGCCGCGCAGACGATCTCCTGCCGCTCGGCCTCGTTGTCGATCTCGGCATAGACGTGGAGCTTCTTGCCAGCCGGCATTTCGGCCGCCATGCGCAGCATCACCGGCAGCGCGGTTTCGTCACCGGCAAAGACGTAGCGATCCGCCTCCGGGCAGGTGCCGCTCGGGCCGATGATGCCGAGAACATCGCCCGGCTTCGCCGTCGCGCCGAAGGTGGCGCCCGGCATATCTTCACCCTCATGCATGACGAAGTCGATATCCACCTCGCCGCGACCGATATCGCCGGAACGGATGGTATAGACACGCCGCATCAGAAGATCGTCACCCGCCGGCCAGACGATGGCCCCGGTGGGCGCGAGATAGGGCCAGACCGGCGCGCGGGCCTGATCCGGCACCAGCAGCAGGCGCACATGCATGCCGCCCGTTACCAGCCTTTCGATGCCGCTTTCGACCGACACCACAAGCCGGCGCATATGCGGCGTGAGGTTATAGGCGCGGGCAACCTTGCCGACGAAGAGATTGGGCAATTCGCGCTGGTAGGCCCCATGGCCGCTCCAGCGGAAATCCAGCCCGGTCTCACCGGAAAACTCGACAATATGCTCGGCCACCATGGCCTTGACCGACATCAATATATGTTCGGAAATGCAGCTGACCCGGGCTGCGAACCGGCCGCCTTCGGCGCTGAAGCTGCCATGGCCGTATTCCGTCTTGAAGCGCACCGTCGGGCCTTCCCGCTCCATCTCCATATGCTCGGAAAAATGATCCTCGAAGGCATCGACGATCGACAGCGGATCGGGCAGCGGAACGGAGGTTTCTGCAGACAGGAGAGACACGGGCATAATCCTTCACTTTATAGTCCGGTTATCTTTAATCCCGAGACCGGCAAAGCGTAAAGGTATTTATGAGTGTCTAGAGAAGGTTTTTATCGCTTTCCGCCACATCAGGCAATTGCCAGTCGATTGGCGGGCGCCCGTGGGAGACGAGAAAGGCATTTGCCTTGGAAAAATGGCCATTGCCGAAAAAGCCGTTATGGGCAGACAGCGGCGAAGGATGCGGCGAGCGCAGCACCAGATGTTTCTTCTGATCCACGAAGGCCGCCTTCTTCTGGGCATAGGAACCCCAGAGCAGGAACACCACATGATCGCATTCGTCATTGACGGCGCGGATGACGGCGTCGGTGAACCTTTCCCAGCCCTGCCCCTGATGTGAGGCGGCGCGCGATTCTTCCACCGTCAGCACGCTGTTGAGAAGCAGCACGCCCTGTTTCGCCCAGCTTTCCAGAAAACCGTGATTGACCGGACGAATGCCCAGATCAGCCTGCAGTTCCTTGTAGATATTGACGAGTGACGGCGGAATGCGCACGCCGGGCCGCACCGAAAAACACAGCCCATGCGCCTGGCCAAGCCCATGATAGGGGTCCTGCCCCAGAATGACGACCTTGACCTCATCCAGCGGCGTCAGATCCAGCGCCCGGAAATATTCAGGCCCCCTGGGAAAGATGCGCTTGCCGGCGGTTTTCTCGGCAAGCAGGAAATCCTTGAGCTTCTGCATGTAGGGACTGGCGAATTCGCTGGAAAGAACGCGTTTCCAGCTGTCTTCGAGTTTGACGCCTGCCTCTGCCATGCCCGTCTCTCCCATGATGGTGCTTATTTGAACCGGTTGCCGCGCTGCAGCACTTCGATCTTGTAACCATCGGGATCGCAGATGAAAAAGTATTTTGCGAAAGGCTGGCCCTTGTAATCGGCTTCGATGATCTTGCCGGGAGAAAGACCGATCTCGGTGAAGCGCTGATGTTCGCCGTCCACATCGGCAACACTGACGGCAAGATGACCATAACCATCCCCCAGCGCATAGGGCACTTCACGACCCTTGTTGACGGTCAGTTCCAGCTCGAAATCGCCCTCGGCACTGCTGAGATAGATCAGCGTGAAATTCTCGAACTCGGCGCGTTCCGCAACCTCAAGCCCGAAAGCCTGCGTGTAAAATTCCACCGAACGCTTTTCGTCCAGCACCCGGACCATCGAGTGGATCAGCTTGGCCATGGTGTTTTCCTTCTTCTTCCTGTTGACGGTCCGGTTATGCTCCGGACATCGCGGCCCAAGGGGATAAAGACAGTGCGCCGCGCTTTCAACCCTAAAGGCGCCTTGCGACGAAACGTAACGCTCCGATCACGCCAAATGTGATGGCGAAGCCCTCCGGTTTTGTCGGTGCGGCAAGGGCCTGCGGCAACAAGGGGCACGGTTTTCACGGCCCCGCTCTATCCTGAGTGGATAAGTCATGATACCGGCATATCCATGCGCCTTGTTTACCTCTGTCTTGGCTGGCTTATGGTCGCGACCGGCATTGTCGGCGCGTTTCTTCCCGTTTTGCCCACCACGCCCTTTCTGCTTCTGGCGCTCTGGTGTTTCTCCCGCTCTTCGCCGAAGCTCGAGGCATGGCTTCTGGCCCATCCCAGGTTCGGCCCGTCGCTTCGGCAATGGCGCGAACGCGGCGCAATCGCCCGCAAGGCCAAGATCGCGGCCTTGTCGGCCATGATGGTGAGTTACGCCGCTTTCTGGTTCCTGAGCGACCCGCCGCTTCTGCGCGCGGCCATCGTCGGTGCCGTCATGCTCTGTTCCGCGCTCTTCATCGCCACCCGCCCGGAAAGCTGAGCGCGCTCCTAACGATGCCGCGACTGCGGCAACACATAAGGAATGTGCCGCGCCGGCAACCGGCCGACGACGCCGCCAATGCCATAGACCCGCGCGATCGTCTCGTCGCTGATCGTTTCCAGCGATGGCCCGCTCGCCGTCACCCGGCCGCCATGCATGACGATCAGTTGATCGGCAAATTCCGCCGCAAGGTTGAGATCGTGCAGGATGGCAAGCACCAGCCCGCCGCCGCTCGCAAAATCGCGCGCCGTTTCAAGCACGGAGATCTGGTGGCCGATATCGAGGCTGGCCGTCGGCTCGTCGAGGAAGAGCGCCCGTGCCTGGCCGTTTTCCACCGGAAAGGGCACCTGCGCCAGCGCCCGGGCAAACTGCACCCGCTGCTGCTCGCCGCCCGACAGCATGTTATAGGACCGCTGCTCGAAACCACGCAGGCCGGCCTTGGCAAGCGCCCGGCGGGCCTGTTCTTCCGGCGCGCGTGCCCCCTGCGCCACCGCCCCCATGCGCACGATTTCAAGCGCGGTAAAGGGAAACGCAAGCTGGGTACTCTGCGGCAGCACGGCGCGCAGACGGGCAAGCTGCACCGGCGTGAACTGCGCCAGGGCCGCATCATTATAGGTCACTGAGCCGCCCTCGGCGCGCATTTCGCCCGACAGAACCTTCATCAGCGTGGACTTGCCGGCACCGTTCGGGCCGATGATGACATTGACCCTGCCCGGCTTCAGATCGACGCTGACCTCGTCCAGCAGGCGGCGGCCGGAACGGATGAGGGTGAGGTTTTCGGCCCGGATCATGACGCGTTCCGCATGGAAAAGCCGCCGCGGCCCAGCAGCAGGAACAGGAAGACCGGCGCGCCGATGAGTGCCGTAACCACGCCGATCGGCAGTTCCGCCGGAGCCGCCACCGTGCGGGCGAAACTGTCGGCCAGAAGCAGAAGCGCGGCGCCGCCCAGCGCCGAGGCCGGCAGCAGGAAGCGATGCGACGGACCGATGGCGAGGCGCAGAAGATGCGGCACGACGATGCCGACAAAACCGATGGAACCGGCCGCCGCGACACTTGCCCCGCAGGCGGCGGCAACGGCCAGGATGACGACCCGCTTCAGCCGCTGCACCGGAATGCCCATGTGGAAAGCCGCCGCATCGCCAAGGATCAGCGCGTCCAGCCCGCGTGCGACGAAGGGAATGATGGCCAGCACGACGATGATGAAGGGCAAGGTGGCCAGCACCTTGGCGGGTGTTGCCCCGCCCAGCGAACCGAGCGACCAGAAGGTAATGTCGCGCAATGCCCGGTCATCGGCCACGAAGATCATCAGGCCGGTCAGCGCGCCGCTGATTGCCGCAACCGCGATACCCGCCAGAATGAGCGTGGTGGTGGAGGTGGCGCCATCCTTCGTGGCGATCAGATAAAGCACCCAGGTATTCAGGAGCCCGCCAAAAAACGCCATCAGCGGCAGGAAATGCGGGCCGAAGAACACCGCAACCGTGGCAAGCGCGCCTTCCCCGAGGGAAATGGCCGCAACCGCGAACAGGGCGGCACCCGAGGTGACGCCAACAATGCCGGGATCGGCAAGCGGATTGCGGAACAGGCCCTGCATCATCGCGCCGGAGACGCCAAGCGCCGCACCGATCAGCATGCCAAGCGCGGTGCGTGGCAGGCGCACGGCTTCGAGAATGATCCTGTCACGGGCATCGAGCCCGGCCGCGCCACCGGTAAGATAAGCGAAGAGTTCGGAAATGCCGACGCCCGTGGGGCCGCTGACAAGCGACACGCCACAGGCAAACAGCAGGATGCCGACGAGCACGACAAGCGTGATGACCGCCTGCCGCGACCTGTCGCCCGGAACGGCGCCTTCGGCGGAACTCAAGGCGGCAAGGCTCACGGCTTCACCACGTCAGGGTACAGCTTGTTTGCCAGTTCGCGACCGGCGGCCGGCGTGCGGGGACCAAAGCCGATGAGATAAAGCCCGTCCATGCTGATCAGCGCCTTTTCAGCGGCGGCCGGTGTGGACTGGAAGGCGGGAAGCGCGAAAAGCTCGGCGGCCTTGGCGGCGTGGTCGCCGCGCGCCATGGTCAGCACCACATCGGGTGCTGCGGCGATGACGGCCTCATCCGTCAGCGGCTTGTAACCGCTGATCTCCTCAGCCGCGTTGATGCCGCCGGCCATTTCGATGATCGCCGCAGCTTCCGTATCCTTGCCCGCCGCCATGATGCGGCCACCGGCGCTGGAGAGCACAAAGAGAATACGTTTCCGGCCCTTTTCCGGCACGGCCGAAACATCTCTCGCCAGCGCATCGAGCCCGGCCCTTGTGTCCGCGGCCAGCGCCTTCGCCTTGTCGGAAAGACCGACGGCCGCGCCGATATCCTCGATCTTCTTCGGTATGGCGTCGCCGCGCGGCGGCGTATCGACGGTGACGAAAGGCACGGCGCTCGCCTTCAGGATGGCGATGACATCGGCCGGGCCGGAACCGTCTTCGGAGAGGATGAGATCGGGCTTCTGCGACAGGATGCCCTCCGACGACAGCGCCCGCATATAGCCGATATCCGGCTTGGCCAGTGCGTCGGCCGGATAGCTGCTGGTGCTGTCACGCGCCACGACACGGTCCTGCGCACCCAGCGCATAGAGGATTTCCGTCACCGTTCCACCCACCGCGACAATACGTTTCGCTTCCGGATTACCCTTGTCCGAAGCCATGGCAGCCGGCGCCGCAAAGGCGATTGCGGCAGGCACGAGGGCGGCGAAAGCGAGCGAACGAAGGCGAAAATTCAACATGGCGCGATCCTGAAACACAAAGGCACACGGGCGGGCGCGGGTTTGCCCGCGCCATTTAACTTGAGTTCTTTGCACATGTTTATGAGCCGCGCAATCGATAAGTGGAGTAAATTTGTTCGCTTTATCGTGAGCCTCTTCCCAACCCGGACCGAGCTAGATATCCTGACTGAAACAGGAAACTTAAAGGGAGACTTTCATGTTTATCGCAATGAACCGCTTTCGTGTTGTGCCGGGTTACGAGGAAACCTTCGAATCCATCTGGCGCGAGCGCAAGTCGCACCTCAGCGAATTGCCGGGCTACATCGAATTCCACATGCTGAAAGGCCCGAAGGCGGACGACCACACGCTTTATGCCTCGCACACCGTATGGGCCACCAAGGACGATTTCCTTGCCTGGACGAAGTCAGAACAGTTCCGCGCCGCCCACGCCAGGGCCGGCGAAAACCGCGGCAAGGTCGAATATCTCTCCGGTCCGCATTTCGAAGGCTTCGACGTCATCATTCACGAAGACAAGAATGGCGAACGCCGTTCGATTGCCGCCTGAGGCCACCGATGAGCATTGCAGCCCAAAAGACCGATGACCGGCAGGCCCGCGCCGCCGCAGCCCTTGCCGAAAAGCCCGACGGTATCGTCGAAGCCATCGCCGCCAAGGCCGAGGTGACGCCGGCCGAAATTCTGGCGATCCTGCCGCAAGGTGCCGCCGTTTCCGCTGCCGCCGACCGTTTCGACGCGATCTGGAACGAGATGCGCGGCTGGGGCGAAATCCTCATGATCGTCCAGACCGGCGATATCGTGCTGGAAGTACCCGGCCACCTGCCGGAAGGCACGGAAAGCCACGGCTGGTTCAACATCCATGGCGACAGCCCGATCGGCGGTCACATCAAGAAGGACAATTGCGCCGGCATCACCTTCGTCGACCGCGGTTTTCATGGCCGCCGCTCCTGTTCCGTCTGGTTCATGAATGCCGCCGGCGGCGCCATGTTCAAGATTTTCGTCCGCCGCGACGAAAACAAGGAATTGCGCGCCGAGCAACTGGCGAAGTTCGAAGCATTGCGGGACGGTTTCCGCGGCTGAGGTGAGCCGGAGGCTGCACTCCGAGGAATTGCTTTCCGTGGCTGCGGCGACCTCTCCTAGCCCTCATTCCTGTGCTTGTCACAGGAATCTAGTCAGCCCAAGTCCTTGGGCTGAAAAGACTCCTCTGCCGCGTGGACACGCGGGGGCTGGATTCCTGTGACAAGCACAGGAATGAGGGTGGAGATGTCTCGGCTCTCGCAATCGCACACGCCATCACCCACCCCGAACCTCTCCTCGAGCATTCAGGGGAACATCATCGGTTCATCGCCCGTTCAGTGCCGTTTTCTATCATCCGTTGAAATTCGAACGGAAACCGCACGGAGCAAGCACCATGAATGATCGCCAGCCTCTTCTTTCGCGCCGCAGTTTCGCCGGGCTTGTTGCGCTCGCCCCGCTTTTTGCGGCAGGCGGCGCGGCGGCCGCACCGGCAAGCCTGCGCGGCACCGTCTCCTATCGTGAGCGCATCGCCCTGCCGCCGGGCGCAACCGTGACAGTGCGCCTGATCGATGTTTCGCGGGCGGATGCGCCGTCGCAGACGATTGCCGAAACCACAATTCGCCCGCGCGGCCAGGTGCCTGTGCCCTTCGTGCTGCGTTATGACGACCGCGACATCAGGGGCCGCCGCTCCTATGCGCTGAGTGCCGAAATCCGTGACCGCGACCGGCTGCTTTTCACCACCACGCAGCGCTACTCGGTACTGACAGGCGGCCGAGATAATACCGACCTCATGCTGGAGCGTGTAGGTGCCGGCCCCGGCAGGCCGGAACCGGAAGCCGGCATTGACGGGCGCTGGCTGGTGCAGGACATCAGAGGCGAGCGGGTTCGCGGCCGCCGCCAGGCAACGCTTGAAATTTCCCGCGAGGGCCGCGTGTCAGCCAATGTCGGCTGCAACGGCATCGGCGGCGAAGTGAAAATCAGCCGCAACCGCGTCGATTTCGGCCGGATGATTTCCACCCAGATGGCCTGCGCTCCCGATATCATGCGCCAGGAACGGCAGTTCATCGATGCGCTGGAGGGCGCGCGCTCCTTCAGGCTGGAGCCGCGCCGAGGCACGCTGGAACTGATCGACGGCCGTGGCCGCACGGCCATGCGCCTGCGCCGCGCCTGAGGCCGGTAGCGACCCCGCTGCAACGCCTGCCGCCGCCGTGCTGGCCGTGGAACATTCCATGTCGCTTCCGGCACGGCGCGGGTGCCTTTCCCGTTTTATGACTTTGGCTGCGTTCGTCTTGGCGCTTTGCTCTGCCGCAAAGCTGCGCTATGGAACGCGCCGAACCGCGTCGGCTCAAGCCGGCGCGAAGCCTCTGAGGGAAAACGCATGACATCCTATGTTCTGACCGTAGCCTGCAAATCGACCCGCGGCATCGTCGCCGCGATTTCCGGTTATCTGGCGGAAAAAGGTTGCAACATCGTCGACAGTTCGCAGTTCGACGATCTGGAAACCGGCAAGTTCTTCATGCGCGTCTCCTTTATTTCGGAAGAAGGCGCTTCACTTGAGGCCATCACCGAGGGCTTTCAGCCGGTGGCGAAAAAATTCGGCATGGAGGCTGATATCTACCCGGATGGCCAGCGCATGAAAACGATGCTGATGGTGTCGCGTTTCGGCCATTGCCTCAACGACCTGCTCTATCGCTGGAAGATCGGCGCGCTGCCGATCGACATCGTCGGCGTCGTCTCCAACCATTTCGATTATCAGAAAGTGGTGGTCAACCACGACATCCCCTTCCACCACATCAAGGTGACGAAGGAGAACAAGCCGAAGGCCGAAGCCCAGCTGATGGACCTGATCGAGACCAGCGGCACGGAACTCGTCGTACTCGCCCGTTACATGCAGGTTCTCTCCGATGACCTGTGCCGCACGATGTCGGGCAAAATCATCAACATCCACCACTCCTTCCTCCCCTCCTTCAAGGGTGCCAACCCCTACAAGCAGGCCTATGAGCGCGGCGTGAAGTTGATCGGCGCAACGGCGCACTATGTCACCGCCGATCTCGACGAAGGCCCGATCATCGAACAGGACACAGTGCGCATCACCCACGCCCAGAGCGCCGACGACTATGTCTCACTCGGCCGTGACGTGGAAAGCCAGGTGCTGGCCCGCGCCATCCACGCCCACATCCACCACCGCACCTTCATCAACGGTAACCGCACCGTGGTCTTCCCGCCAAGCCCTGGAAGTTATGCTTCGGAACGGATGGGATAAGCCCCGAGACCAGCCAGAGAGCCCGTGATCAGGGATTTGGCGCGAACCACAAGCGTGTTATGGTTCCCCGGCCGGTTCGCACCGGCCGCTCTTTGAAATCGCAGCGATTTTTTTATAATCAGGACCTGCCAGCCCCGCAGGCTCTTCCCTCGCGCATCGCCGTTCGCGCAATCCGCGTTTTTTCCGCAGTCAATTCCGGGGCTTCAGACTCCGGCAGTCGCCTCCTTCGCGGAGGCGTGGATTGAAACGCTGCGGTTGATGGCGAGTGGAAAACGACAAAGCCGTCGCCTCCTTCGCGGAGGCGTGGATTGAAACAGGCCATCACCGGATGGCTGGGCGCGCGTCTTGGGTCGCCTCCTTCGCGGAGGCGTGGATTGAAACATCCAGATCGCCTGTCTGCTGTTCGCCTAGGCGCGTCGCCTCCAACATGGAGGCGAGGATCGAAACTCCGCGCAGGTGCAGGATGTGGCAGGGGACCTAGTAAGTGCTCCATCAAGAAAGCAGGTTGAAACATGCCTTTGGCGCATACACGTATTCAGGAAACAAGCCGCCTCATTCGCAGCAATGTGGATTGAAACTGCACGTCTGAGTAAGTCAGCACATGCGCCCGTTGTCGCCTCCCACCCGGGGCGGGAATTGAAAGCGCGTTAGCGTCGTCAACAACGTCATCCAGACGCTGGCCTCTCTTGCGGAGGGCTGGGCTAAAACAGGGCATAGGTCAATTGATGGGCCGCCTGAATATGTCGCCCCCGGGGCGAGGATTGAAACGCCGCAGCACCCGCCAAACAGGAAGGCACAAAGCCCCTCACCTCATCCCACCAAACACCACCCGCGCCCTCAACCCGCGCCCGCCCGCACCATCCTCCAGCGTCAGCCGCCCGCCGAACAGCCCGGCGATCTCCTCGATGATCGCAAGGCCGAGGCCGGCGCCGGGGGCGGCGTTGGCTTCGCCTCGGGCGAAGCGCTGGCGCACCATGGCGCGTTTTTCCGGTGGGATGCCGGGGCCGTTATCTTCCACTTCCAGCCAGACCGTGCCCGTCTCCCCGCCGACGCGCACGGTGACTTCCGCGCCGCGCCCGGCATAGTTGATGGCATTGGAAACGAGATTGCCGATCAGTTCGCCGATCAGGAGCGGTTCGGCAAGAATGGTCGCCTCACCCTCGCCTTCGAAACCAAGATCAATGCCGGCGTCGGCCGCGCGCGGCACGAAATCGGCAGTCACGTTCTGCGCAACAGCCACGAGATCTATCGCGGAAAAATCGTGTTTTTCGCTGGAGCCGGCGGCGTCGATATTGGCCATGCGCAGAAGCTGGGCGAGGATATGTTCGGCATGCGCCACTGACGCGCCGCCCTTCAGCGCCGCCGCCTGTGCTTCCTCTAAACTTCCCGCGCGGGCGGAAAGGGCGAGCTGGGTGCTGATGATGGCAAGCGGTGTGCGCAGCTGGTGGCTGGCATTGCCGGTGAAATGCCGGAGCGCGTCCAGCGCCGATTGCAGCCGCACCATGAAGGAATTGACGGTCTCCACCAGATTTTCCACCTCCACCGGCACGGATTGACGGATGGGGTGCAGGTCATTCGGGCTGCGCTCGGCAATGGCTTCGCTGAGCCGGTAAAGCGGCCTGAGCGAAATCGTCACCGCGATCCAGACGATGATCGCCGCCCCCACAATCATCAAAAGCAGCCGCAGCGCCGAACGCAGAATGATGGCCTGCGCCAGCTGGCTGCGGGCAATGGTGGTTTCGGCAACCGTTACGGAAAACGGCACGGAATTGATGCCGGTGGAAGCGAAACGCCTGATAGCGGCAATACGGATCGGCTCGTCGCGAAACACCGCATCACGATAGGCGGGCGTATCGCCATTCGTGTTCTCCACCGTCGGCAGGTTCTGGTAACCAGTGAGGAATTGCCCGTTCGGCCCGTCGACCCGGTAAAACACCCGATCCTGCGCCGCAGATGTCAGCATTTCCAGCGCGACATAGGGAATGTCGACTTCCAGCGAGCCGTCTTCGGCCACCACCACCCGCTCGGCAATGGCAAGCGCGGAACCGGAAAGCACCCGGTCGGAGACGACATTGGCGGTGTTGACCGCCTCGCGCCAGGTATCGGTCAGCGCAATGCAGCCGATGATGGCGGTGGAAATGAGAAGCCAGCCTAAAAGTCGCCGCCTGAGCGAATAGGCGGCCTGTCTCATTCAGCCATCTCCGGCAGCTTTTCCAGATAATAACCGATGCCGCGCGCGGTCTTCACCGTCAGCCCGTGGGGAGCGAGCCGCTTGCGCAGGCGGCTGACATATTGCTCGATGGCATTGGCGGAAATATCGTCGTCGAAGCCGGTCAGCGACTGCACGATCGCCTCCTTGGCGACGACCTTGCCGGCCCGCATGAACAGCACTTCCAGCAGCGCCACCTCGCGCGCCGGAATATCGAGCGGACGCCCATCGGCCGAAAAGGTGCGCGATGTGAGATCGAACAGCACCTTGCCGAAACTGAGCGCCGAGGAGCGCAGGCCGGCATTGCGGCGCAGCAGCACCCGCACCCTTGCCTCGAATTCGGTGATATCGAACGGCTTGATCATGTAGTCGTCGGCGCCGAGATCAAGCCCCTTGACCTTTTCCTCCGGCGTGCCACGCGCCGTCAGGATCAGCACCGCCGCCTTGTCCTGGCGCGAACGCATGGAGCGCAGCACCTCGATACCATCCATTTCCGGCAAGTTGAGATCGAGAATGACCAGATCGAAACTTTCAGCCGCAATCGCCGCATCGGCGGAAGCACCGTCGGAAACCACGTCCACCGCATAGCCACTGCCGCGCAGCAGCGCCGAAAGACCCTCCGACAGCACCTGATTGTCCTCGACCAGCAAAATACGCAAATCTTCCTCCTGCAGCATTCCCGAGTTTAACCAAGCCCTTACCGCTTGTGAATGGCAAGCGCCTGCGGCATGATCTTTTCCATGCGTATCTGTCTTCTTCTTTGCCTCTGTCTCTGCATGGCTTCACCCGCGCTTGCGCAGGTTGCCGTTTTTCCGGCCCCCTCAGGCAAGGCGGATGCCGAAACGCTGGTGGTCTATTCCTCTCTGGATGAACCTTTGGCAACGCCGATGATCGAAGGTTTCCAGAAGGCCAATCCCGATATCGCCGTCCATTACGAGGATATGCTGACCGGCGAAATCTATGACCGCATCGTCAAGGAAACCGATGCCGGCAAAAAAACCGCCGATTTCGCCTTCTCTTCCGCCATGGATCTGCAGGTAAAACTGAGCAATGACGGTTACGCCCAGCGCTCGGATCTCGCCATGAGCGCCCGCTGGCCCGCCTGGGCCAACTGGCGCAACACCGCCTATGCGCTGACCTTCGAGCCGGCGGTCTTCGTGTATCACAAGCCGAGTTTCACCACCGAAAAGCCGCCCGCCACCCGCGCCGAATTCGTCAATTATCTCGAGCACCACGCCAAGGAGGTACATGGCCGCATCGCCACCTATGACATCGAACGCTCCGGTGTCGGGTTCCTGTTCATGTCGCGGGATCAGGAGCAGTTCGGCGATATATGGAGTGTCATCAAGGCCATGGGCGCGGCGGGCGTGAAGGTCTATTCCACCTCCTCGGCCATTCTGGAGCGCGTTTCCGACGGCCGTTTCGTGCTGGGCTACAATATTCTCGGCTCCTATGCGGCGGACTGGGCCTCACGCCACCCCGATGTCGGCATCGTCTTGCCCAAGGATTATACCGTGGTCATGTCGCGCATCGGGCTGGTGCCGGAAGCCGCCGCCAATCCCGAACTCGGCCGCCGTTACCTCGAATTCTTCATGTCCAAGGAAGGCCAGACGATCATGGCCCGGCAATTGCAGATCCCGGCCGTCAGCCCGGAAGTGGCGGGCGAAAACACCGCCAACACCATGCAGGCCATTCACGGCGCACAATTGCGCCCGGTCCCCGTCAGCCCCGGCCTGATGGTCTATCTGGACCAGGTCAAGCGCAGCCGGCTGATCGAGCGCTGGAACGAGGCGTTGCGCTCGCAATAGAGCACGTCCTGCTTAAACGGAATTGTTTGCCGTTCTCTATCTCTTTGTTTGCACACATTTTCCCGACGTAAAAACGTCTCCGCTTTTACTGGAAACGCTCTCGAGCGGACATGCGTCAGGCAGGCGCCGCTAACGCGTGTGCCTCAATTCCTTCGCGCGTCAACCAGTCCTGGAGAAGGCGCAGTAGTTCCGGCGCAAGCGGAAGCGCGTCGATATCGCGCATATCCAGAAGCGCCGGTGGCCCTTCACATATGGAAAGATGGTGAACCATGTTCGGCACCACATGGAATTCGGTCGGCACATGTGCCAGACGGGCAAGGCGCTCGGCGCTTTCGGAGGTGCATTGCAGGCCCTTTTCACCGGCGATCAACAGCATCGGGCAAGACACGGCGCGGTAGAGACCGTTGATGTCCAGATCAATCAACTCGCGCAGCCAGCGGGCGCTGACACGCGCGGGGCCAAGACGGATCGTACCATCGTCAAGCGTGCGCACATGCGCGAGTTTGCGCCGCATGCGCCTGTCGTAGGGACCGCTAAAGCGCCGCCCGAGGCGCAGCAGAAAGCCCAGAAGGCCGGGCACTCCCGGCAATTCGCGCTCTATTCCCTCAGCCTGATTGATCAGCATCGTCTCGGCACTGTCATCGAAGGGGCAGAGTTGGACGAGTGCGCGCGGCAAATGGGCCACCCTCGAAGACAATTGGGCGGCAATGGCTGTGCCTTCGCTGTGACCGAGCATGTACATGCGGGCGGGATTGCCAAATGGCGCAACGGTGAGCGCCTGCCAGCAGGCCTCCGCGTCGTTAACAAGGTCATGATAACCGGCGGAAAGAAAATGGCCGCCGCTGGCGCCGACACCGCGCTTGTCATAGCGGTAGCTCGCGACGCCGCATCCGGCAAGCGCCCTGGCAAGCTTGAGATAAAGGCCGGCACCACGCCCGCCCGCATTGCCGTCGCGGTCCACCTTGCCGCTTCCCTGAAGAAGGAGGACAAGGGGAAAGGGACCGTCTCCGGCGGGCAGGCACAGGCTACCGCCGAGGGTAAAGCCGGAACGAGCCACATTCCAGTCTCTTTCTGTAAATGACATTGAACCCGCCTTTCCTTCAAGACTAACTGGCTGCACACACCGCTGTGGACGTCCGGCACAAATTAATAGAGAGTAAATGCGCAAGGACTTGCGTAGCGTCAGTTAGATGACAGCTTTTTGTGATGCTCTGCAATCCTTCTTCATTCCGTGGAGGCGGAAGAAGATGCGGGAGGAAACCTTGAGGATTGCCAAGGCCCTGCGCTGAGTTCTCAGCGCCGGCACAGACGCGCCCTGAAGCCCCCTTCCGCATAAACGAAAAACGACGCCCAAAAGGGCATCCTGAGGAGGGTTTTCTAAGTGAAACATTTTCTTATCGGCACATTTCTGGCGGGCGTGATCGCTCTTCCGGCGGTTGCAGCTGATTACACCATCATTGCTCCGGCAAATCCCGGCGGCGGCTGGGACCAGACCGCGCGTTCCCTGCAGACCGTGCTGCAGGAAGAAGGCATTTCCAAGAGCGTTCAGGTACAGAACGTACCGGGTGCCGGCGGCACCATCGGCCTTGCGCAGTTCGCCAGCCAGCAGAAGGGCAATCCGAACGCCCTCATCGTCGGCGGCTACGTGATGGTCGGCGCGATCCTCACCAACAATGCACCGGTCACCCTCAAGGACGTGACGCCGATTGCCCGCCTCACCGGCGAATATGAAGCGATCGTCGTTCCGGCATCCTCGCCGCTGAAGACCATCGGCGACCTCGTTGACCAGCTCAAGAAAGACCCCGGCAGCGTGTCCTGGGGCGGCGGCTCCGCCGGCGGCACCGACCATATCGCGGTTGGCCTGATCGCCAAGGCAGCCGGCGTCGATCCGACCAAGATCAACTACATCGCTTACTCCGGCGGCGGCGAAGCACTTGCCTCGATCCTCGGCTCGCAGGTTACGGCCGGCATTTCGAGCTATGGTGAATTCGAAAGCCAGGTAAAGGCCGGTACGTTGCGTCTGCTTGCTGTTTCCAGCGAAGAGAAGCTGGAAGGCGTCGACGCGCCGACGCTGAAGGAAAGCGGCCTCGATGTCGTCGTCCAGAACTGGCGCATGGTCGCCGCTCCTCCCGGCCTGACGCCGGAACAGGAAAAGGCCGTCAATGCCGACGTCGAAAAGCTGGCGAAGTCCGCCAAGTGGCAGGAAACCCTGAAGACCAAGAGCTGGATGGACACCTATCTCGCCGGTGACGAGTTCAAGGAACAGCTTGCCAAGGACACTGCCGCCACCGAAACGATCCTCAAAGACATCGGACTGGTAAAATGAGCCAGGGTTCCAACCCTTCACAACATCAAAAGCGCCGCCCTGACTGGGCGGCGCTGGTGATTGCCATCGCCCTCGTCGCCATCGCCTGCGTGATCTTCTGGGACAGCGCCCGTCTCGCCAGCGTCACCGGCTATTCGCCGGTTGGCCCGGCAACGGTGCCTTATGCCATCGGCTTCTGTCTTGTCGGCCTGGCGCTGTGGACGGCCGTTGAGGCCTGGCGCGGCGATTTTCCCGAACGCGACAGGCAGGAAATCGCCCCGGTCGTCTGGGTCGTCGCCGGCCTTGCCGCGCAGATGCTGCTGTTGAACGTAGCGGGTTTCTCCATTGCCACGGGTCTGCTTTTCGCCTTCACGGCGCGCGCCTTCGGCAAACGCAAGCTCTGGTATTCGATCCCCATCGGCGTCGTCCTGAGCTTTGCCATCTGGTTCATTTTTGCGCGCCTGCTGCAGCTTTCGCTGCCCGCCGGACCTCTGGAACGGCTGTTCTTCTAACAGCCATTCCAGCCAAATTCGAGATCACAGGAAACCGCAGGCGCGCGATGACGCACGCCAGCCGTTCCGCCCGCCCATCGGGTCCACTTTGGGGGACATCTGTCCATGAGTACGTTTGAATTCCTGCTGCACGGTCTTGAGGTTGCTGCCCAACCCATGAACCTGCTCTATGCGCTGATCGGCGTCACGCTCGGCACCGCCGTCGGCGTTCTGCCCGGTATCGGCCCGGCGCTGACGGTCGCGCTGCTTCTGCCTGTCACCTACCGGCTCGATCCCGCCGGCTCGCTCATCATGTTCGCGGGCATCTATTATGGCGGCATGTATGGCGGATCGACCACCTCGATCCTGCTCAACACGCCGGGCGAAAGCGCCTCGATCGTCACAGCGCTCGAAGGCAACAAGATGGCCCGCAAGGGCAGAGGCGGCCCGGCCCTTGCCACCGCCGCCATCGGCTCCTTCGTCGCCGGCCTCATCGCCACCATCGCGCTCGCCTTCATCGCGCCCTATATCGTCAAGCTGGCGCTGGTCTTCGGCCCGCGTGAATATTTCGCGCTGATGGTGCTCGCCTTCGTCACCGTTTCCTCCGCTTTCGGGGATTCGGCACTGCGCGGCCTCACCTCGCTGTTCATCGGTTTTGCGCTTGCCATCGTCGGCATCGACCAGCTGACCGGCCAGACCCGCATGAGCTTCGGCGTTCCCGATCTGCTCGACGGTGTGGAAGTGACGACGCTCGCGGTTGCCATGTTCGCCATCGGCGAAACGCTGTTCATCGTCGCGCAGGGCAGCACCGGCCCCGACAAGGTCGAAGCCGTCAAGGGCTCGGTCTGGATGAGCGCGCAGGACTGGGCACGCTCCTGGAAAGCCTGGTTGCGTGGTACGCTGATCGGCTTCCCCATCGGCGCCATGCCGGCGGGCGGTGCTGAAATCGGCACCTTCCTGTCCTATGCCACCGAAAAGAAGCTGACCAAATATCCGGAAGAATTCGGTCATGGCGCCATCGAAGGCGTCGCCGGTCCGGAAGCCGCCAACAATGCGTCCGCCGCCGGCACGCTGGTGCCACTGCTCACGCTCGGCCTGCCGACCACGGCAACCGCCGCCATCATGCTCGCCGGCTTCCAGCAATATGGCCTGCAGCCCGGCCCGCTGCTCTTCGCCACCAATCCGCAGCTCGTCTGGGGCCTGATCGCCAGCCTGTTCATCGCCAACCTGATGCTGCTGGTGCTCAACCTGCCACTCGTTGGCCTGTGGGTGAAGCTGCTGACCATTCCGAAGCCCTGGCTTTATGCCGGCATCCTGCTGTTTGCGACGCTCGGCACCATCGGCGCCAACCCGTCGGTCTTCGAACTCGGCATGCTGCTCGCTTTCGGTATCCTCGGCTATATCATGCGCATCTTCGGTTATCCGATTGCACCTGCGGTCGTTGGTCTCATCCTCGGTCCGCTTGCCGAACAGCAGCTGCGCCGCGCGCTTGCCATCGGTCAGGGCGACCCGACGGTGCTGTTCACCTCGCCGATTGCCGTTGGCCTGTTCATCGTTGCGGCAGCCGCCTTCATCATCCCGCTGATCATGCGTATCCGCGGCCGTGGCGAGGTGCTGACGCAGCTTGCCGCCAACGAGGACTGAGAAACCAGGAACCTCCCAAGGCAACTGGCCCCGCATCCTGCCGGATGCGGGGCTTTTTTATTCACATCAACGGGATATCTGGCGCAGACGTGACCATGATATAATTCCGGTCCAACCCCAGGAGAAAACCATGCGCAAGATCGCGATCATGATGGTTCTGGCCCTTGCCGGCTGCGCCACCGCCGCTCCCGACGTGGAGCCCATTCCCGGCAGCATCACCTATGGTGGCCAGCCCCGCACCAAACTGACCAAATCCCCCATCGGCAGCACGCTCAGCAATGAATTTGTCATGGGCGACGGGCGGCTGGCGATCGAGACCTACCGGATACAGCCGGACCGCTCCCTGAAGCTGGAGAGACGCGAGATCGTCGGCGACTGGCCGCCCGAGTGAGGCGTGCGGCCACAGACCGGGTTTGCGACGCGAGTGAAAAACGGTGCGTCCGTCATGCTCGGGCTTGTCCCGAGGATGACGTCCGGAGAGATTGCAAACCATGCTCCACCGTCTCCACATTTCCCGCTCACCGCAATTCAGAACCGTTCTAAAACATATTTTTGATTTCCGCCGACCTTGTCAATAAAGCTGATAACGAACATCAAGTTAACCCGACGGAAAGCTTTCCGCCGGTCCAGAACCATATTGCAAGGGACATATTCGTGGCCATCAACTTCACCTTCCCCGTTCGGCTGCTGGCGGCAGCGGCCTTCAGCCTTGGCGCGATGACCGCGGGCGCGCAGGAAATGACGATCAAGCACGCGCAGGGCGAAACCGTGCTGAAAGCGGCACCGAAGAAGGTTCTGGTTCTGGATATTCCCTCGCTCGACAATCTCGATGCGCTGGGCGTCGAGCCGACAGGCGTGGTCGGCTCCAACCTGCCGGCCTATCTGCAGAAATATGCCGACGACAAATATCTGAAGGTCGGCACGCTGTTTGAGCCCGATTACGAGGCGATCAATGCGGCTGAAGCCGATCTCGTCATCGTCGGCGGCCGTTCGCGGGCGAAATATCCTGACGTTTCGAAGATCACGCCCGCCATCGACATGTCGATCGATTCCAAGGAATTCATCAACAGCGTCAAAGGCAACATCACCAAGCTCGGCGATATCTTCGGCAAGCAGGAAGAGGCAAAGAAGCTCGATGCCGCCCTCGACGAAAAAGTCGCCAGGCTGAAAGAGATCGCCCCGAATTCCGGCACGGCGATGATCCTCCTGACCAATGCCGGCAAGGTCGGCGTGTATGGCCCGAGCTCGCGCACGGGCTGGCTGCACACCGAAATCGGCTTCAAGCCGGTCGCCGCCGACATTGATGACCGCTTCGACCGCGGCGACGTCGTATCCTTCGAATATCTGGCCGAGGTCAATCCCGAGTGGCTGTTCGTGATCGACCGTGACGCCGGCATCGGCCGCGCCACCGACCCCGGCAAGGCCGCCGCACAGGTGCTGGACAACGAACTGATCCACCAGACCAATGCCTGGAAGAAAAAGCAGATCGTCTATCTCGATCCGCAGGCGGCCTATATCGTCAGCAGCGGTTATACGGCGCTCAACACCCTGCTCGATCAGGTCTACAAGGCCGTCTCCGAGAAGAAGTCGTAAAGACTGCCGGGCATCCAATCCTGAAGGCTGCTCCACACCCTTTGTCATCCTCGGGCTTGACCCGAGGATCCATCGCGCGTCAGGTTGTGGATCCTCGGGTCAAGCCCGAGGATGACAAAGGAGAGGTCGC
Source organism: Rhizobium rhizogenes (assembly GCF_002005205.3). The sequence continues at coordinate 2,207,747 of NZ_CP019701.2, forward strand.
ACAACTGTTTCGACAGCCTGCGAAGCCACCGGGAGCTTTCACCATTTTCGAAAAATCGCCGAAGTGAAATCTCTGTCCCTCATCCTTGCCCTGTTGCTCGCCCTGGTGCTCGCCATCACCAGCCTGTTCGTCGGCGTGAGCAACGTTTCGCTCACAACGCTCTTCGCGCCTGATACGAGCGCGGATGCGCTGCGCGTGCTGCTCGTCAGCCGCATTCCACGCACGCTGGCGCTCATCTTGGCCGGCAGCTCGATGGCGATTGCCGGTCTCATCATGCAGATGCTGGTGCGCAACCGCTTCGTGGAACCTTCGACGGCCGGCACGACCGAATCCGCCGGTCTCGGCCTTCTCGTCGTCACCCTGTTTGCACCCGAAACGCCGATCTTCGGCAAGATGCTGGTGGCAGCCGTTTTCGCGCTCGCCGGCACGGCGCTTTTCCTGCGTATCCTGAGACAGGTGCCGCTGCGCGATGTGCTGCTGGTGCCGTTGATCGGCATCATGCTCGGCGGCGTCATTTCCGCCGTCACCACATTCTTCGCCTATCGTTTCGACCTGCTGCAATCGCTCGGCGCATGGATGACGGGGGATTTTTCCGGCGTGCTGCGCGGCCGGTATGAATTGCTGTGGGTCGGTTTCATCTTCGCCATTGCCGCCTATCTCGCCGCCGACCGCTTCACCGTGGCCGGCATGGGGCGCGACTTCACCACCAATCTCGGTCTCAACTACCGCCGGGTGATGGCGCTCGGCCTCACCATCGTTTCGCTGGTCAGCGCCGTCGTCGTCGTCACCGTCGGCATGATCCCCTTTCTCGGCCTGATCGTACCGAATGTCGTCAGCCTGATGATCGGCGACAATATGCGCCGCTCCGTGCCCTGGGTGGCAACGCTTGGCGCGGTCTTCGTGCTTTCCTGCGACATCATCGGCCGGACCGTGCGCGCGCCTTACGAAATACCGATCGGCACCGTGGTCGGCGTCATCGGCAGCGCGCTGTTCCTCTATCTCCTGCTGCGGAAACGCCACCATGCGTGAGAGACATCCCGACCGGCGTGCAAGAACCGTTCTGCTCGTGCTTGCGGCATTGGCATTGATCTCCATGGCCGCCTTCATGACGCTCGGCGCAAAAGGCAGCTGGAGTTTCGTGCTGCCCTTTCGCGGCATCAAGCTTCTATCGCTCTTGCTGGTGGCCTATGCCATCGCCGTCTCCACCGTGCTGTTCCAGACGGTCACCAACAACCGCATCCTCACCCCTTCGGTGATGGGTTTCGATTCGCTTTACGTGCTGATGCAGACCGGGCTGATCTTCGTCTTCGGCTCGGCAACCGTTGTCATGATCGATCCGCAGCTGAAGTTCATCGTTGAAACCGCGCTGCTCGTCACCTTTTCCGCCCTGCTCTACCGCTGGCTTTTCGTCGGCGCGGAACGCAGCCTGCATCTTCTCGTACTGGTCGGCATCGTCTTCGGCGTCTTTTTCCGCAGCCTCTCGGGTTTCATGCAGCGCGTGCTCGATCCGAACGAATATACGGTGCTGCAGGATGTGCTCTTCGCCAGCTTCAACTCCATCGATTCCACGCTTCTGACGATCTCGGCGATCATCATCGGTGTCGTGACCATCATCGGGCTGTGCCTCATGCACACGCTCGACGTCCTCTCGCTTGGCCGGGCGACGGCCATCAGCCTCGGGGTCGACTATAAACGCACGGTCACGGTCATCCTCGTGCTGGTCTCCGTGCTCGTCGCCGTCTCAACCGCGCTCGTCGGCCCGGTCATGTTCTTCGGCCTGCTGGTCGCCGCCCTTGCCCATTATCTCACCGGCAACAACAAACACGCCTATGTGCTGCCGGCGGCGATCCTCATCGCCATAATCTGCCTCGTCGGTGGCCAGGTGGTGCTGGAGCGGGTCTTCGCCTTCGATACGGCGCTTTCCATCATCATCGAATTTCTGGGCGGCATCGTCTTTATCGGTCTTATTTTGAAGCGGGGTGCGCGATGATCATCGCCAGTCAGATCAGCAAATCCTATGGCGATACGCTCGTCGTCGACGGCGTCTCCGTCTCCATTCCGGCAGGCGGCGTCACCTCGATCATCGGCCCGAACGGGGCGGGAAAATCGACGCTGCTCTCCATCGTCGCGCGGCTTATGTCCATGGATGCCGGAACCGTGACGGTCGATGGGCTGGATGTGAGCAAGACCGCTTCCGACACGCTGGCAAAACGCCTCTCGATCCTGCGGCAAGACAACCACATTTCCTCGCGCCTGACGGTGCGCGATCTCGTCGGTTTTGGCCGTTACCCCTATTCCAAGGGCCGCCCCACCATTGAGGACAAGGTCCACATCGACCGGGCACTGGAGTATCTGCATCTGGAACCCCTGGCTGGCCGCTTTCTGGATGAGCTTTCCGGCGGCCAGCGCCAGCGCGCCTTCGTGGCCATGGTTCTGTGTCAGGACACGGATTATGTGCTGCTCGACGAGCCACTCAACAATCTCGACATGAAACATGCCTCCAGCATGATGAAGATCATGCGCAAGGCAGCCGACGAATTGAAGAAGACCGTGGTTCTGGTGCTGCACGACATCAACTTCGCCTCCTGGTATTCCGACACCATCATCGCCATGCGCGAGGGCCGCATCTGCCATCAGGGACCGGCGCAGGAGATCATTCGCCCGGATATCCTCGGGGATATCTACGACATGCCCATCCGCGTCGAGGACATAGACGGCCGGCGCATCTGCCTGTTTTACGAATGACATGATGATTGTGCAGGATTTTCACTGTCGCATTGCCTAACATGGAACAGGGCTACGGCCCGGACGTTAAACGACGGACTTTTCCAACGCGGCATTCCGTCCGCAACTTCAGGAGACATCGATGAAGACGCACAAGACGAAGAACGACCTGCCTTCCAACGCGAAATCGACCGTGATCGGCATTTTGAACGAATCTCTGGCCTCGGTTATCGATCTCGCGCTCGTCACCAAGCAGGCGCACTGGAACCTGAAGGGCCCGCAATTCATCGCCGTCCACGAACTTCTCGACACGTTCCGCGCCCAGCTCGACAATCACGGCGACACGATTGCCGAACGCGTCGTGCAGCTTGGCGGTACCGCACTCGGCAGCCTGCAGGCCGTCTCCTCGACGACGAAGCTCAAGGCCTACCCAACCGACATCTATAAAATCCACGATCACCTCGACGAATTGATCGAGCGTTATGGCGAGGTGGCGAACATGATCCGCAAGGCGATCGACGATTCCGACGAGGCCGGCGATCCGACAACGGCCGACATCTTCACCGCCGCCTCGCGCGATCTCGACAAGGCGCTGTGGTTCCTCGAAGCGCATGTGCAGGAAAAGAGCTGAGCGGAAATCCGCCCGCCAAACAGCAAAGCGCCCGGATCATCCGGGCGCTTTTTTTTCATATTCAAGCGTCAGTGGCGCCGCAGAACGGCAAGCCCGATGTCCCGCAGCATCTCATGATCGAGAATGCCGCGCTGGGCGCTGCGGATCAGAACCGCTGCGCACTCGTTGGCAACGTGGCTGCTGCGATCTTGAAGGCACTCGAAACATACGCCATCGAAAATATTCTGCAGATCGGTGATCTGCTCCGGCGACAACTGTGCGCCAACCCGTTCAAAAGCTGCATACGACAAGGCTCATCCTCCTGATGATATGCCAAGTATCGTTTCTTCTTTTCGTGGACATGAAATTTGTACACCCGAACGAATCACTTGTCGAATCAGATTTTAACCAAATGTAAACAGGTAATTTTCTGGCCCTTTGGCAGGCGATTCGCCTTTCGCCGCCACAATAAAGGCCTGCCGAAACAATGCCTTCCGCCGCCATGGGGCTTCCTGAGGCCGCAGCGGGCCACCCGTTTCGAATAAAGCCCCAGACAGAAGGATTTCCACCGAAACCACAAAAGAAACTGTTGCATTCCAAAATCGATTGAGCGATATAGCACCCGTCGCCGAACTTCGGCGGTCCGCAGTCCAGCGAACTACCCCGGACCAGCGGTTTTTGAGCGGGTGTAGCTCAGGGGTAGAGCACAACCTTGCCAAGGTTGGGGTCGAGGGTTCAAATCCCTTCGCCCGCTCCAGTCTTCCAGATCAGACAGATAGATTTTCACCGTCCCGGATGTGAGACGCGTCGTTTTTGCGGCTGTAGAAATGTATCGCCGTGCCGAATGTACGGAGTTTCCCACGCAAGAGGAAACCGGGAAGAGCGTTCCCTCCCCGGTCGTCATCATCAGGCAGCCTGATCCCAGACGGGCGCCAGCCCATCCGGCGAAACGATGCGGCCATCCGGCCTGGCGAGCGCACGGATCGCCGCCATTTCATCGGCGGAAAGCTCGAAATCGAAGATGGCGAGATTTTCATCGACACGGGCTTCGCTGACCGTTTTCGAAAGGGCAACGACACCCTGCTGCTGTACCAGCCAGCGCAGAACCACCTGCGCCACCGACTTGCCACGGCCTGCGGCAATCTCCTTCAGAACCGGATCGGCGAACACCTTGCCGTCAGCCATGCCGTAATAACCCGTCACCGACATGCCCGCTTCTCTGGCGGCCGCCATCACCACGTCCTGATCGATATAGGGGTGGTATTCGATCTGGTTCGTGACGATCGGAGCTTTGGAGAGCTTCACCGCCTCGGCCATCAGCGCCGTATTGAAGTTGGAGACGCCGATATGGCGGACCTTGCCCGCTTCCTTTACCGCGTTCAGCGCACCGATCTGTTCCGCAAGCGAAACCGCCTCGTTCGGCCAGTGCAGCAGCAGCAGATCGACATAATCGGTCTTCAGCTTTTTCAGGCTCTCATCGACGGAAGCGAGGAAAGCATCATGTTTGTAGTTCTCGACCCAGACCTTGGTGGTGAGGAAGATATCGCCCCGCGCAATGCCGGAGGCGGCGATGGCCTCTCCGACCTCGGCCTCATTGCCGTAAATCTGGGCCGTGTCGATATGGCGAAAACCGGCTTTCAGCGCATGGGGAACGATGCGCAGGACATCCGGGCCGGGAATGCGGAAGGTGCCGAAGCCGAGGGCAGGAATGGAAGCGCCATTTGCGGTAACATCAAACATATATTTTCTCCTTTGAGATGACCCGGCCGACTTGGGAGCGGCCAGGAATTTCATGAAAAGTTCAGGCGGTTTTCAGCGTCAGCGCGGCGCGGCGGTCGAGCGCGCTGCTCCAGAGGGTCAAGAGCAGGGCCACGGCGACGAGGATGGCGCCGACCCACGGGGTTGCGGCAAGGCCCATCGGCGATTCCACCACCAGACCGCCAAGCCATGCGCCAATGGCGATGCCGAGATTGAAGGCGGCGATGTTGAGCGCCGAGGCGACATCGACGGCACCGGGGCGATGTTCCTTGGCAAGCTGCACCACATAAAGCTGCAGGCCGGGAACATTGGCGAAGGACAGGAAACCGAGCGCGGCAAGCGTGATGAGTGTCAGCACCGGCGAGAAGGCCGTGAAGGAAAAGACGAGCAGCACGATGGCCTGCGCCAGGAAGAGGCCGATCAGCGCCTTGACCGGGTTATGGTTGGCGATCCTGCCGCCGCCAATATTGCCGGCGGCAATGGCGATGCCGTAAAGTACGAGGATCAGGCTGACGCTCTTTTCCGAAAAGCCGGTCACATCCTGCAGGATCGGCGCAAGGAAGGTGAAGGCGACGAAGGTGCCGCCGTAACCAAGCGCGGTCATGGCAAAGACGATGAGCAGGCGGCCGGAACCGAGAACGCGGACCTGATCGAGCAGGCTGGCAGGCGGGGCCTTCTTGAGCGTGTTTGGCAGAAGGGCGGCAATGCCGAAGAAGGCGATGACGCCAAGCCCGGCAACGGCCCAGAAGGTCGCACGCCAACCGAAGACCTGGCCGATATAGGTGCCGAGCGGAACGCCGGTGACGATGGCGACCGTCAGCCCCATGAACATCATGGCAATCGCCGAGGCGCGGCGGTTTTCCGGCACGAGATCGGCGGCGATGGTCGCGCCGACGGAGAAGAAGACGCCGTGGGCGAAAGCAGCGATGACGCGGGCGACAAGCAGCATCTCATAGCTGGGTGACAGCGCCGCGGCACTGTTGCCGATGATGAACAGGGCCATGAGGCCGAGCAGCAGCGGCTTTCTTTCGATCCTGCCGGTCAGCGCCGTCAGGATCGGTGCGCCAAAGGTGACGCCCAGCGCGTAGACGCTGACGATAAGGCCGGCGAGCGGCAGGGTAATGTTGAGATCGGTCGCCACCGTCGGCAGAAGGCCGACAATGACGAACTCCGTGGTGCCGATCGCATAGGCCGCGATCGTCAGGGCAAATATGGCCAATGGCATGACGAATACCTCTTCGCCCAGCGGGATCGCGGGCGTTCTGGACAGCGATGCTGTCTGGTTGGATCGTTTGGACAGCGGTGCTGTCCGGTTGGATCAAATCTATGGACCGCAATATGAGCGAAGGGGACTTGCATGATAATCGGCAAAGATGGATAAATACCTTTGAATTAGTTTCACAGGCAGAGCGGCGATGGACAATCGGGCCGGAGAAATGGAAGTCTTCGTGGCAGCGGCTGAACTCGGCAGTTTTTCGGCTGCCGGGCGCAGGCTCAAGCTTTCACCCTCGGCTGTGAGCAAGCTGGTGACGCGGATAGAAGACCGCCTCGGCACCCGTCTTCTTGCCCGCTCCACGCGTGTGGTGACGCTGACGCCGGAGGGGGAAGTCTACCTTTTCCGCGCAAGACGCATTCTGGCCGACATCGCCGAAACGGAACAGATCGTGGCAAGCGGCGGCAAGGTGGTGCCGCGCGGCCTGCTGCGCGTCAACGCCACGCTGGGCTTCGGCGAACGTTACCTCCTGCCGCTCGCACCGGAATTCCTGTCGCTTTATCCCGAAATCGAGCTGGATATCTCACTGACCGACGGCGTCATCAGCCTGATCGAGGAACGCACCGATATCGCCATCCGCTCCGGCGCGATGGGAGATTCGTCCCTGAAGGCGAGAAAGCTGAAGGAGGTGCGCCGGATCATCGTCGCCTCCCCCGCTTATATCGAAAAACACGGCATGCCGGAAACACCGCAGGATCTGGCGCAGCACAATTGCTTCAGCTTCAATTTCAGCCGCAGCCTCAACGAATGGCCGTTTCGCGACCCCGGCTCGGCGGAAGTCTATCGCCTTCCCGTCACCGGCAATGTCGCGGTCAACAGCGGCATGGCCATGCGAAGGCTCTGCCTGATGGGCTTGGGGCTCGGAAGGGTCGGCGAGTTTCATATCGAGCCGGATATCGAGGCCGGCCTGCTGGTGCCGGTGCTGGAAGACTATAATGCCGAGGAGATGGAAGTGATCCACGCGGTTTATGCCGGCCACGAACACCTGGCCGCGCGTGTGCGCGCCTTTATCGACTTTGTCGCGGCAAGGGTCGGGCGGTGACTGGCCGCCTCAGACCAGACCGTGCACCAGCTTGGCCAGCCAGTCGACAAAAACGCGCACCTTGTTGGTCACATGCCGCGTCTGCGGATAGACCACATAGATCGGCATCGCTTCGCGCCGCCATTCGGAAAGCACCGGCACCAGTTCACCTCGCGAAAGCGCGTCCTTCACCATGAAGACGGGAAGCTGCACGATGCCCATGCCTGCCAGCGCGGCATTGAGATAGGTACGGCTGTCATTGACCGAGACGACATAATTCGGGGTCAGTTCGACGCTGCGCACGCCATTGTCGAAGGAAGCCGGCATGATCTGGCCGGTGGTGGCATTGAGATAACCCACCGAATAATGATCCGTCTCCAGATCCTCCGGCACGCGCGGCATGCCGAAGTTTTCGATGTAGGATGGCGAGGCGAATGTCTCGAACCGGAGTTCGCCCACTTTACGGGCAATCAGCGACTGATCGCGCAGCACGCCAACCCGGAGCGCACAGTCGACATTCTCGGCAATATAGTCGACCAGCCGGTCGCCGACGCCGAGATCGAGACGGATTTGCGGATAACGCTGGTAAAATTCGCAAAGATGTGGGATAACCACCAAGTCCGCAAAGACACCCGCCATTTCCACACGCAATCGACCGGATGGCTGCACCTGCGCGCTGGACATACTGCCATCAAGTTCTTCGATTTCCGACAAAATCTGTGAGGCCCGCTCGTAATAGAGAGCGCCGTCTGTCGTCAGCATCACCCGCCGCGTGGTGCGGTTGAGAAGCGTGGTCTGCAGATGCGCCTCCAGCGCCTGCACCATATTGGTAACAGTAGTTTTGGGCATGTTCAGCGCGGTGGCGGCGCGGCTGAAATTGCCGGTCTCGACGACGCGCGTGAAAACCCGCATGGCGGAAAGCTGATCCATTGGTTGCCTCAGGAGGAATGATTATCCCTAATTTCGGAATAGTGTATTCAATTTGACGTACTTGATCGTTTCGATCCGAACAATAATATGCATTTCAGATTTTGCAATATGATCCGCCTATTGGTGGCGGCGCAAAGGATCTGGATTCATGAAGGCGCATTGGGAAAACATGGGCAGCAGCGAGGCGTCCGCGCCGAAGCTATCCGTGCGCCGATATGAGGGGCCGTGCCCGTGCAGCCATCCGCCGGTCGTGCTTTATCTGCGCGGCGGCTCGTTTCTGGAACCCGGCGTCGAACCGGGCGGCAATTGCCCCGAACTACCGGTGGCGCGGGCGCTGGCGGAAAGCGGTGCTATCGTCGTCGAGGCCGATTACAGCAGGCCGTCCGGCAACGAATTCCCGATGGTGATCGACTGTGCTTTCGAAGCGCTCGATCACCTGAGCAGGGACCTCAAGCATTACGGCAGCGCGAAATCGCTGCTGTTCGTGGCCGGCGAAGAGGCTGGCGGTAATGTGGCGGCGGGGCTTGCGTTAAAGGCCCGTGACCGCATGCCGGGCAAGCTCGCAGGCCAGATTCTTCTGTCGCCCATGATCGATCCGATGATGACGACGGAATCCTTTCGCGACGCGGACAGGATCGGCATGCGTGAGCGCTGGGCGGATGGCTGGAGCCATTATCTCGCCAAGGCGTGCGGGTTCTTCCACCCCTATGCCGCGCCCTGCCAGTGTACGCGGCTGAACCGGGTGGCGCCGGCGCTGATCTTTACCGCCGAGGACGACCCTCTGCGCGACGAAACGGTCGGTTATGCCGACAGGCTCATCGCCTCCGGTGTCAGCGTCCGGCAGCATGTTTTCCCCGCCGGCGCCGGCTGGACGGGGCTTTATCAAGGAGAGGGCGGCGGATGGGTCTCATCCGTCTGTTCGGAGTTCAGGACCTTCGTTGACCAGTTGAAACACTGAATACCGCATCGAGAGCATTTCCAGGAAAAGTGGCCACCGGTTTTCCGTCCGGAAATGCGACAGAACTAAAGAGTTTGAGCATGTCCAGTAAAAGTGCGTAGCGGTTTTACGCACCGATCATGCGACGAAACAAAGAGATAGAGAAACTGACCGGCTCGTGATCCGAGCCAAGGAGATACCCATGACGCTGAACACAAAGCGCCGGGCCCTGACGGGCGCCGGTATCGGGCTTGCTATGTCCGTTGCAGCCGCAGCGCTGTTTTTCGACCTGCCCACCAGCCGTGACGCGACGGCGGCTTCCACGCCCGCCGAAACGCCGGCTATCCCGGTCACCGTCGCCAAGGTGGAAAGCCGCGACGTCATGCGCTGGGAAGAATTTTCCGGCCGTCTCGAAGCCGTTGACCGGGTGCAGATCCGCTCCCGTGTCGCCGGCCAGATCAAGGCCGTGCATTTCCGCGAAGGCGCGCTGGTGAAGGAAGGCGACCCCCTCTTCACCATCGATCCCGCCCCCTATCAGGCGGCCGTTGCCGGCGCTGAGGGCCAGGTCGCTTCCGCTGAAGCCAAGGTCAGCCTTGCGAAGACGGAACTCGACCGTGGCCGCAGGCTTTCCGATAACCGCACCATCTCCCAGAGCGATCTCGACCAGCGTCAAAGCTCGTTTGCGGATGCCGAAGCCCAGCTTCGCGCCGCCCGCGCAGCGCTGACCACGGCGCAGCTCGATCTTGGTTACACCGAAATCCTCGCCCCGGTTTCCGGTCGTGTCGGCCGCATCGAAATCACCGCCGGCAACCTCGTCGCCGCGGGCTCCACATCGCCGGCGCTGACGACACTGGTATCGGTCAACCCGATCTATGCCAGCTTCAATGCCAGCGAAGGCGTGGTGGCCAAGGCCCTTGCCGAACTGCCGCAGACGGACGGCGCCCTGCCGGCTCTCGAACAGATCCCGGTGGAAATCGGCACGCTTTCGGATGAAGGCACACCGATCAAGGGCACGCTGCACCTGATCGACAACCAGGTGGATTCGGCAAGCGGCACCATCGGTGTCCGCGCCGTCTTCGAAAATCCGGATGGCAGGCTCATTCCGGGCCAGTTCGTGCGGGTGCGCATGGGCGAACCGAAGCCGGAAAACCGCATCGTCATCAGCGACCGCGCCATCGGCACGGATCAGGACAAGCGCTTCGTCTTCGTGGTCGACGCCGAAAACAAGGTAAGCTACCGCCAGGTCAAGCCCGGTGCGCCGGCTGATGGCCAGCGCATCATCGAAAGCGGCCTTGCCGCCGGTGATACGATCGTCGTCAACGGCCTGCAGCGCATTCGCCCCGGCGCCACCATCGCACCGCAGGCAGAAGACAAGGTTGCCTCGCAGTAACCCGCCTCTTTGATCAGTAAGCGTCCCGCCTCCCGCGAGACGCCCCTTCAGACAGAACCGGCCTTCACCGGCGGCAGGATTGCCGCCGGAATGGCCTTCGCATTCCCAAAGACCCGGAGAGGGACTGGATATGAATATTTCCAGATTTTTTGTCGACCGGCCGGTATTCGCTGCCGTGCTTTCGGTCCTGATTGTGGTGGCAGGCCTTCTCGGCATGCGCGCCCTGCCGATTTCGGAATATCCCGAAGTCGTTCCGCCATCCGTCGTCGTGCGCGCCACCTATCCCGGTGCGAACCCGACCGTTATCGCCGAAACCGTCGCGACACCGCTGGAAGAACAGATCAACGGCGTCGAGGACATGCTCTACATGGGCAGCCAGGCGACGTCTGACGGCGTGCTGACGCTGACCGTCACCTTCAAGCTCGGCACCGACCCTGACAAGGCGCAGCAGCTGGTGCAGAACCGCGTGTCGCAGGCCGAACCGCGCCTGCCGGCGGAAGTCCGCGCGCTCGGCATCACGACAGTGAAGAGCTCGCCCGACTTCATCATGGTCGTCAACCTCGTCTCGAAGACCGACGCCTATGACATCACCTATCTGCGCAACTATGCGACGCTGAACGTCAAGGATCGCCTCGCCCGCATCGAAGGTGTTGGCCAGGTGCAGGTCTTCGGCGCCGGTGACTATTCCATGCGCGTCTGGCTCGACCCGCAGAAGGTGGCAGAGCATGATCTGGCCGCCAGCGACGTCTCCGACGCCATCCGCCAGCAGAACGTGCAGGCCGCAGCCGGCGTCATCGGCGCTTCCCCAAGCCCGAATGGTGTCGACCTGCAGCTCAACGTCAATGCGCAGGGCCGTCTGACGACGCCGGAAGAATTCGGCAACATCATCGTCAAGAGCGGCGCCAATGGCGAAATCACCCGCCTGCGCGATGTCGCCCGCATTGAACTGGGTGCGGCCGATTACACGCTGCGTTCGCTGCTCGACGGCGAACCCGCCGTGGCTGTCGCCGTGCTTCAGGCTCCGGGCTCCAACGCCATCGAAATCGCCGACAATGTCCGCGCCACGATGGACAATCTGCAGCTGGCAATGCCTGATGGTGTGAAATACGAGATCGTCTACGATACGACGAAATTCGTGCGCTCCTCCATCGAGAAGGTCGTTGACACACTCCTCGAGGCCGTTGGCCTCGTGGTGCTTGTCGTCATCCTGTTCCTGCAGACCTGGCGCGCTTCGATCATTCCGCTGATCGCCGTTCCGGTCTCGATCATCGGCACCTTCGCCGTCATGTATGCCTTCGGTTTCTCCATCAACGCGTTGACCCTGTTCGGGCTCGTGCTCGCCATCGGCATCGTGGTGGATGACGCGATCGTGGTCGTCGAAAACGTCGAGCGAAACATCGAAAACGGGCTCTCACCGCGTGACGCCACCTACAAGGCGATGCGCGAAGTGTCCGGGCCGATCATCGCGATTGCGCTGGTTCTGGTCGCGGTCTTCGTGCCGCTCGCCTTCATCTCGGGCCTGTCCGGGCAGTTCTACCGGCAGTTCGCGCTGACCATCGCCATCTCCACCGTCATTTCGGCAATCAACTCGCTGACGCTGTCTCCCGCGCTTTCGGCCCTGCTGCTGAAGGAACACGGCGCGCCGAAAGACTGGCTGACCCGCTTCATGGACCGGGCATTCGGCTGGTTCTTCCGCGGCTTTAACCGCGCCTTCGGCGCCGCCTCCAACGGCTACGGCAAGACCGTGGGCGGGCTGGTGACACGCAAGAGCCTGGTGATGCTGGTCTATATGGCGCTGGTCGCCGCCACCTACAGCATGTTCACGACAGTGCCGAGCGGCTTCGTGCCGGCGCAGGACAAGCAGTACCTGATCGGTTTTGCTCAGCTGCCGGATGGTGCGACGCTTGACCGCACGGAAAGCGTCATCAAGCGGATGAGCGATATCGCCATGGAACAGCCGGGCGTCAGCCACGCCATCGCCTTCCCCGGCCTGTCGATCAACGGCTTCACCATCGGCTCCAATTCCGGCATCGTCTTTGCGGTTCTCGACGACTTCGAAAAGCGCAAGACACCGGAACTGTCCGGCGGCGCCATCGCCATGCAGCTGAACCAGAAATATGCGGGCATTCAGGATGCCTTCATCGCCATGTTCCCGCCGCCGCCGGTCAACGGTCTCGGCCAGACGGGCGGCTTCAAGCTGCAGATCGAGGATCGCGCCGGCTACGGTTACCAGACGCTCGACGAGGCGGCGAAAGCCGTGATCGCCAAGGCATACCAGACGCCGGAGCTGGCGGGTATCTTCTCCAGCTACCAGATCAACGTGCCGCAGCTCTTCGCCGATCTCGACCGCGCCAAGGCCGAACAGCTTGGCGTCTCCGTCAGCGACGTCTTCCAGACGCTGCAAATCTATCTGGGCTCGCTGTATGTCAACGACTTCAACGCCTTCGGGCGCACATACAGCGTGCGCGTTCAGGCCGATGCGCAATTCCGCGCCCATGCGGAAGACATCGGCCGCCTGAAGGTTCGTTCGGCAACGGGTCAGATGATCCCGCTTTCGACACTGCTGAAGGTGAATGCGACGACGGGACCGGAACGCACCAACCGTTATAACGGCTTCCTTGCGGCCGATATCAACGGCGGGCCGGCACCGGGCTTCTCCTCGGGACAGGCACAGGCGGCGATTGAAAAAATCCTTGCTGAAACCCTGCCCGCAGGCATCGACTACGAATGGACGGACCTGACCTACCAGCAGATCCTGGCCGGCAATTCCAGCATCGTGGTCTTCCCCCTGGCGCTGCTGCTCGTCTATCTCGTGCTCGCCGCGCAATATGAAAGCCTCACCTTGCCGATCGCGATCATCCTGATCGTCCCGCTCGGTGTGCTCGCGGCCCTCACCGGCGTCTGGCTGACAGGAGGGGATAACAACATCTTTACGCAGATCGGCCTTGTCGTCCTTGTCGGCCTTTCGGCGAAGAACGCGATCCTGATCGTGGAATTCGCCCGGGAGCTGGAATTCGAGGGTCGAACGCCGCTTCAGGCGGCCATCGAGGCAAGCCGGCTTCGTCTCCGCCCGATCCTGATGACCTCGCTCGCCTTCATCATGGGCGTGGTGCCGCTGGTCATCTCCACCGGTGCGGGTGCTGAAATGCGCGCCGCCATGGGTGTGGCGGTATTCTCCGGCATGATCGGCGTGACCTTCTTCGGCATCTTCATGACACCGGTCTTCTACGTGCTGGTGCGCAAGCTGGCGGGCAACCGCCCGCTCATCCAGCACAAGCAGGAAGAACCGGCCAATTCGGACTACAAGCTCGAAAAGGCCGGCTGAAGCCCTACTCCCATCCACCGCAACCTTCGACGCAAGGCCGCCGCGCATCATCAGATGCGCGGCGTTTTTCATGGGCGGAAACATCCATGCGAGCCTCCTGAAATGGAATCAGTTTCAAATGCTTAGGCGGCAAACATGCCTATATTGCTGTACGTACAATCCGCTAAAAAACAATATATCCATCTCAGCAGACAAGGCAGGAAAGAAACAACGCTATTTTATGCTTTGTATTTTGTGGTAATTGTAAAGAACAGGGTGATTCGGACTAAATGATTTAGTTCAGGGGCGACATGATGGAGCAGGACGACGAAAGCTGGGCAACCACCGTTGCCTATTCGATAGTGATGCATGAGGGTCTTGATCTCGCGCTTTCCGCGCAGAATCTGGACAGGGGCAAGACCAGAAACAATCGTGAGCGGCTGATGGAAGCCATTCGCACGTCATTGCTCGAGGCCCGCTCACGCAGCCACCTGACGGCGGCGCAACGGCTTTAATCCGGCCCCGCCAGTGCTGGCGCCTGCCGCACACCAGACCCCGGCGAAATCAGGCCTGAAGAAGATCGGTCCGGACTGCGGCCTTCAGCGGCAGGTGATCAGAAGCGATCCGCGCCAGCGCGCTGTCATGCGCCTCCACCTGCTCGACCAGACCTTCCCGATTGGCGATGATCCTGTCGAGCGCCAGCACCGGCAGGTTGGAGGGAAAACTCGGCACCGCCGGCGGTAGCGCGCCGAAAGCATCCCGGAACGTGTTGAGCGACGAGCCGTTGCCGAGGCGCCATTCGTTCAGGTCTCCCATGAGGACGGTCGCGCATTCGTTGCGCGCTTCCAGCAGCCCGATCAGCGCCTTCGCCTGCTGGGCACGGGAATGCCTGAGAAGGCCGAAATGGGCGGCGATGACCCGCAGCGTGCCACCGCTTTTCAGATCCAGCTCCACGACAAGCGCCCCGCGCGGCTCCAGCCCCGGCAGTTTCAGCGTATGCACGTCCCTGACGGCGCCTTCCCTGAACAGCACGACATTGCCATGCCAGCCATGCGCCTTCACCCCTGCCTGCACCGGCACGGGAATGAGGCCGCTTTCCCGTTCCAGCCGGGCAAGATCGAGCAGGCCCGTTCGCTCGCCAAAACGGCTGTCCGCCTCCTGAAGGGCAATGATATCAGCGCCGATTTCCTGAATGACGCGGCTGGTGCGATCAGGGTCGAACTTGCGGTCGCGGCCGACACATTTATGCACATTGTAAGAAGCGATGACGGGGAAGGAATGGTCTTTCGCCGCCGGCATCACGTTCTGCCGCTGGCGGCGGTCGCGCAGCGACTGCATGACAAAGGCGGGCAAACTGCTATTTGCCGCCAGGGCCGTTTTTTCGCTGTTCAGCAAACCGTTTTTCTTCACGCGTCAATGTCTCCGCACATCCAAGGCTCTAAAGATAGGGCGAAGCGAGCCACAGGACACGCTCCACGAAACGAACAACGAATGGGCGCGCATTCAGTTCGCTGAGCCGCACCGGCAAAGCGGTTGCACGCGCATCCCGGATGCGCTCCCCGATCACCCCGGCAAACGCCTCATCCATAACTTCGAGATCGATCTCGAAATTCAGCCGCAGCGAACGCGGATCGAGATTGGAAGAACCGATATAGGTCCAGCGCCCGTCGATCACCAGAAGCTTGGAATGATTGAAAGCCCCCGTCGCCCGCCAGATGCGGCAATAATTCTTCAGCATCTGGTCGAACTGCGCCGTCATCGCCCTGTCCACAAGCACCAGATTGTTGCTTTGCGGCACGATGATATCCACCACAACACCCCGCCTCGCTGCGGTAATCAGCGCCGAAATAAGCTCCCGATCGGGGAGAAAATAGGGCGACATGATAAGAATGGAGGAGCGCGCCACCGAAAAGGCGCCCATCAGCATCTTGTGACTGGTCTCGATGCTCTTGTCTGGCCCCGAAGAGGAGACGCGTGCGACGATCTGCGAACCCGGCACGCCATCGGGAATGGCGATATCCCAGACCGGGGCATCCAGAAGTTCTTTCGTGGTGAAGCGCCAGTCCTCCGCCGCGATGGAGAAAAAATCCGACACCACCGGCCCGGTGATCCTGAAATGCGTGTCGTGCGACTGCTTCTCGCCGCCGAATTCCACGGTGAAGCCCTCGCGGATATTCATGCCGCCGCTAAACACGATGCGCCCGTCCACCACGAGAATCTTGCGGTGGGTGCGCAGATTGGCATAGGGCAGCCGCAGCCCCATGATGACATTACCGTTGAAGACATCGGCGATGATGCCCTTTTCCCTGAGCGTCGGCAGGATGCTCGGCACGGAATAACGCGCACCCACGGCATCGATGAGCACCCTGACTTCCACACCTCGCAATTTTGCCCGCGCGAGCGCGTCGACGAAGCGGGCGCCGATCCTGTCATTGTCGAAAATATATGTTTCGAGAATGATCGACCGCTTCGCTTCCCCGATCGCCTCCAGCATGGCGGCATAGGCGACATCACCCGTCACCAGCGGCTCGATGGTGTTGCCTGTTGTCAGCGCGTGGCGCGTCACCCGGTCACCCAGCGTCTTCATCGCCTCGAAACGACGGCCGAACCGGGTGGCGACCAGTTCCCCGTCCGCATCGAAACGCGCCACGCGGTCCATGATCTCGTCCTGCATGAAAGACCGTTGCTGCGTGATATTCGACCGGCGAATGCGGTTGATGCCGGCAATGGCATAGATGACCGCGCCGACGATCGGCGACAGCACGATGACGCCGACCCAGCCGAGTGCGGAGCGGACCTCCTCCTTCGTCATCGTGGCATGTACGGCCGCCACGGTCCCCATCAAAATGGAAAGGACGGCAAGGATATGGGGCCAATAGGCGATGACGAGATCGAGCATATTACAACTATAGGGCATCGGACCGAAAAGTGTAACGCGCTTTTGCGAGAACCCAGCGCGCCAATAAAAGGCACCTCGCCCATCACGCAATGACAGGAAGGCAACCCGGCAGGCAGGAACGCCCGGCCCCGCCCATCCTTTTGCGGGACAGACCCTTGCGGGATTAACGGTGGAAACCGGCCTTGCGATATGTCATGAGAGCGCATCTTGATCTCTAGGCAGGGGCGCTTGCGCGCTTCTGCGACATTTGAAAGCAAGAAGGCCGTGATGCAGGAAAATACACAGGGCGCTGTCATCGTCATTTCCAGCCACGTCATGCGTGGTTCGGTCGGTAACCGGGCGGCAGTCTTTGCGCTGGAGACACTCGGTTATCCCGTCTGGGCGGTACCCACCATCGTCATGCCCTGGCATCCCGGCCACGGCCCCTCCACCCGCATGCGCTTTCAGGACGATGACTTCGACAAGGCCATGACCGACCTTGAAAACGCCAAATGGGTCGGCGAGGTCAAGGCTGTTCTGACCGGTTATTTCGGAAGCGCGGCGCAGGTTCGCTCCGTCGCAAGGCTGATCCGCAACCTCAGGGAAAAGAACCCGGGGCTGATTTATGCCTGTGACCCGGTCATGGGCGATCTGGGCGGGCTTTACATTCCCCTTGAGACCGCCGAAGCCATCCGCGACCACCTCATCCCGCTTGCGACCGTCGCGACACCGAACCGTTATGAACTGGCCTGGATGAGCGGCGCCGAGCTTGAAACCAACAACGCCATCATGGATGCGGCGCTCGCACTCGGCCCGCCGAAAATGCTGGTCACCTCGGCCGTGCCGATGATGACGGGCGGCACCGGCAATCTCTACCTCAGCGGCCGCCACGCACTGCTTGCCGAACACCGTGCCATCGAGAATGCGCCGAACGGCCTTGGCGACCTGATGTCGGCGCTGTTCCTCGCCCGCCTGCTGGAAGGCATGGACGACGAAAAGGCGCTGCAACTGGCAACCGCCAGCGTTTTCGAAATTCTGGCGCGCACGAAAAAACGCGACATGAACGAACTGACGCTGGAGACAGACTCTTCAAGCCTCTCCACACCCATGGCCATGGTGCAGATGCGTCATCTCTTGCATCCTTCACGCAGCAAGCGCAAATAGCGGCTAAAGCATTTCCAGGAAAAGTGGCCCTCGGTTTTCCGTCCGGAAATGCGGCAACAGGAAGTTGGAGCGGTTTCGCGGTTCGAAGGAAAGCGAAAATGCTCTAAAGGATTGGTCTTCAACGCGCCAGGTTCGCCCCGTGATCTTGGTCCAAGCATAACGGTACTGCGATAGATGAAAGATTTTCCGGAAACCCTTCTCAACGGCTACAAGAACTTCATGAGCGGCCGCTATGTCGACGAACGCGAAAGATATCGCGTTCTGGCCGACACCGGACAGAAACCGCAGACCCTGTTCATTGCCTGTTGTGACTCCCGTTCGGCGCCGGAAACCATTTTCGACTGCGGACCGGGAGAGCTTTTCGTTGTCCGCAACGTCGCCAACATGGTGCCGCCCTTCGAGCCTGACGGCCAGTACCACGCCACCTCGGCAGCCATCGAATATGCCGTACAGGTCTTGAAGGTGAAGGACATCGTCGTCATGGGCCATGGCCGCTGCGGCGGCATTCAGGCAGCGCTCGATCCCAATCTCGAGCCGCTGTCTCCCGGCGATTTCATCGGCAAGTGGATGAACATGGTCAAGTCGGCGGCCGAGCAGATTCAGAGCAATGACGTGATGACCGCTTCCGAGCGGCAGACGGCGCTGGAACGCGTCTCCATCCGCACCTCCATCGCCAACCTGCGCGGCTTCCCCTTCGTCAAGGCGCAGGAAACCGCCGGCAAGGTGAAGCTGCATGGCGCCTGGTTCGATATCTCGACCGGCGAATTGTGGGTGATGGACGGCAAAACGGGCGACTTCCGCCGCCCGGATCTGTGATTGAGACGCATAGTCGCCGCCAATGACATTCAGCTTCGTCACCCCGGACTTGATCCGGGGTCCAGTGCGATCAAATCCTTGATCGCGTAGGACTCTTTCACGGCGCAGACGCGCCGTGGCTGGATGCCGGATCCAGTCCGGCATGACGAAAGTGGGCCTCTAGTCCTTGGAAAGCGACCTTATTGGCCGTCGATCGCCTTGCCGATGAAGGCAATGGCCTGCTGATAGACGCTTGCGGCGTTCCAGCCCTGAATGGCGGCGTAATTTGCCTGTCCCTGCTGGTAACCCGCACCGCGCTGCCAGCCATGGCCGACAAGGAAGTTCGCCGTGGAGGCCAGCGCATCGGCGCGCGAGCCGACGAGATCGATGCGGCCGTCGCGGTCGAAATCCACGCCATAACGCACGACATTGAGCGGCAGGAACTGCGTCTGGCCGATTTCACCATGAGCCGCACCCTTGGCGTTGACGTTGAGCGAACCGCTGCCGACAAGCTTCAGCGCCGCATAAAGCTGCTCGGTGAAATAATCCGACCGGCGGCAGTCGAAGGAGAGCGTCGCGACGGCGGAAAGCGTATGCTGGTTGCCCATGAAGCCGCCAAAGCCGGTTTCCATGCCCCAGATGGCGAGCAGCGGACCGGCCGGCACGCCATAGGCGCGCTCGATGGATGCAAAGAGAGCGGCATTGTTCTTCTTCATGGTCTTGCCGCGCGAGATGATCGTCTGACCGCCGCGCTTCTGCATGAACTGTTCGAAGGACAGCTTGAAACTGTGCTGGCCGCGATCGGCGCGGATCGTCGCCTGATTGTAGGAGACGCCGGAGAAAGCACGGTCGAGCACCGAAGCGCTGACGCCACGGCCCGCCGCTTCCTTCTTGAAAGCGCCGACCCAGGCATCGAAGCCTGCCGAAGTGTTGCCGCATTGCGCAGCCATAACCGGCGTCGCTGCCAGAACCGAGACCATGGCCACACCAGCCAGAATTGCCTTCATTGCCCGCATCAAAATCTGCCTTCGATATCCTTTGGGGAATTCATCCCGAGAACCAAACCATCGCTGCTGTATGATTCAGGTGCCAAATTGCCTTTTGGCGGCCTAAATTGCCTTTCGGCAGCAAGGCCTGCAAATAAACTGGCTGTGATCATCGCCAATCGAAAAACCCGCCTGCCCCACACAGAACAGACGGGTTATACTTAACGAACCTTAAAAAATGGTATCAGGCAGCCGCCTTGCGGGGCTTGATGAAACCACGATTGATCAGAAGTTCGGCGATCTGGACGGCGTTGAGAGCCGCACCCTTGCGCAGATTGTCGGAAACAACCCACAGGTTGAGGCCGTTTTCGACCGTCGCATCTTCGCGGATACGCGAAATATAGGTCGCGTCCTCACCGGCGGATTCAACCGGGGTGATGTAGCCGCCGTTTTCACGCTTGTCGATGACGAGGCAACCCGGCGCTTCGCGCAGGATGTCACGGGCCTGATCGGCGGTGATCTCATTTTCGAACTCGATATTGACCGATTCCGAATGGCCGATGAAGACGGGAACGCGCACGGCCGTGCAGGTGACCTTGATCTTCGGATCGAGCATCTTCTTGGTTTCGGCCAGAACCTTCCACTCTTCCTTGGTGTAGCCGTCTTCCATGAAGACGTCGATGTGCGGAATGACGTTGAAGGCGATGCGCTTGGTGAACTTCTTGGCCTCGACCGGGTCAGCCACGAAGACGGCGCGGGTCTGCTGGAACAGTTCGTCCATGCCTTCCTTGCCGGCGCCGGAAACCGACTGGTAGGTGGAGACGACGACGCGCTTGATCTTGGCGAAGTCATGCAGCGGCTTCAGCGCGACAACGAGCTGGGCCGTGGAGCAATTCGGGTTGGCGATGATGTTCTTCTTGGTGAAGCCCGCAACCGCATCGGCATTGACTTCCGGAACGATCAGCGGAACGTCCTGGTCGTAGCGCCATGCGGAAGAGTTATCGATGACGACGCAACCCTGCTGGCCGATCTTCGGCGACCACTTCTTGGAAACATCGCCGCCGGCCGACATCAGGCAAATATCCGTGTCGGAAAAATCGTAGTTCTCGAGGTTCGAGACCTTCAGCGTGCGATCGCCGTAGGAGACTTCCGTGCCCTGGGAGCGGGCGGAAGCGAGCGGCACGACTTCATCGGCGGGGAAACCGCGTTCGGCCAGGATATTGAGCATTTCGCGACCGACGTTGCCGGTAGCGCCTGCAATTGCAACTTTGAAACCCATGATCAAGCTCTCTTTCTGTCTCTCCTCTTTTTGGTGAGGTGGGAACCCGCATCAGATCGCGGCTTCCTCGATCCCCAGCCAAACCGGGGAGAGAGCGGTGGCCAGAGACGTTAGACGGTTTTAATCGTCGTTTTGGCCGTAATTCGGGTAGAATGAGAAAGGCGCGGATCATCGCCGGCCAATCGTGCCGGTCCTTCCATGACGAACATGTCTGCAACATGCATGCGCAAGGTGATGCTCCTTCTTCGCGAGAAGCTATTAGAAGGTTTCTTGTTTGTGTCAAGAAAAAAGGCGAGCCTGCTGCCCGTCGATGCGGACGGACCAGAACGGCCCTGCGACATTTTTGCACATTATACATTAGACTAAAGTCATAATCCGAAAGCATCGCTCTTATTGGGGTTAATTTTCTGTCACTCTGACACTCTGCGCATTGCAGCCGCAAGGCGAGCCCGGAGGAGAGAGATGGGCTCTGCAATGCGTCGATTGGACATCTGTGGAGGACAGAAAATGGCAAATGTTGCAGCCGCAAGCGGCGCCGCCCGTCCCATGACGGGTGAGGAGAAGAAGGTGATTTTCGCCTCTTCTCTCGGAACAGTCTTCGAATGGTATGATTTTTATCTGTACGGCTCGCTTGCGATCTATATTGGCGCGAATTTCTTCAGCCAGTATCCGGAAACGACACGCAACATCTTCGCGCTTCTGGCCTTTGCCGCCGGCTTCCTCGTGCGCCCCTTCGGCGCGCTGGTGTTCGGCCGCCTCGGCGACATTGTCGGCCGCAAATATACCTTCCTCGTCACGATCCTGATCATGGGCGTTTCGACCTTCCTCGTCGGCGTCCTGCCGAGTGCATCGCAGATCGGCATTGCCGCCCCGATCATCCTGATCGCGCTGCGCATGCTGCAGGGTCTGGCGCTTGGCGGTGAATATGGCGGTGCGGCAACTTACGTCGCCGAACACGCGCCGAACGGCCGCAGGGGTTATTACACCTCGTGGATCCAGACGACCGCGACGCTTGGCCTGTTCCTTTCGCTGGTTGTCATCCTCGGCGTGCAGTTCGCACTCGGCAAGGAAGCCTTCGCGGCCTGGGGCTGGCGCATACCTTTCCTCGTTTCGGTTCTGCTGCTTGGCGTATCGGTCTGGATTCGTCTGAAAATGAACGAATCCCCCGCCTTCAAGAAGATGAAGGAAGAGGGCAAGACTTCCAAGGCTCCGCTCAGCGAAGCTTTCGGCCAGTGGAAAAACGCCAAGATCGCCCTGCTCGCCCTTATCGGCGCCGTCATCGGTCAGGCCGTCGTCTGGTACACCGGACAGTTCTACGCGCTGTTCTTCCTGCAGAGCATCCTGAAGGTGGACGGGCAGTCGGCCAACATCATGGTCGCGGCAGCGCTCATCCTCGGCACCAGCTTCTTCGTGATCTTCGGCTGGCTTTCCGACAAGATCGGCCGCAAGCCGATCATCATGGCCGGCCTCGTCCTTGCCATGCTGACCTACTTCCCGCTGTTCAAGGCACTGACATGGGCAGGCAACCCGGCGCTGGCGCAAGCCCAGTCCACTGTCCGCGCCACCGTGACCGCGGCACCCGGCGACTGCAAGTTCCAGTTCAACCCGACGGGGACTGCGAAATTCACCACATCCTGCGATATCGCCACCTCGTTCCTGACCCGCAACTCCGTCCCCTATGACGTGGTTGCCGGAACGGCCGGCCAGCCGGCCAGCGTCAAGATCGGCGATGCAACCATCGCCAGCTACGATGCGATCGCAGCCGGCGCGGATGCGGCGGCACAGGACAAGGCCTTCCAGAAGCAGGTCAACATCGCCCTGCATGACGGCGGTTATCCGCTGGTGCGTGGCGCGGCACAGGTGCCGGATGCGAAACTGGACGCCTTCATTGCCGCCAACCCGGAACTCGGCCTGAACGCCGACGCGGTTCGCGCCACCGACAAGAAGATGGTTGCAACCGACAAGCTGGTGGCGGACAAGCTGCTGACCTCGTCCGAGACCGGTGGTGCGGCGGAAATGGCCGTCTACACCATTGCCGGCGGCGGCGCCTTCTCCATGGTGGCCGACCCGGCAGCCGTGAACTGGATCGTCATCATCGCGGTCCTGACCGTCCTCGTGATCTATGTGACGATGGTCTATGGCCCGATCGCGGCCCTGCTGGTCGAACTGTTCCCGACCCGCATCCGCTACTCCGGCATGTCGCTGCCCTACCACATCGGCAATGGCTGGTTCGGCGGCCTTCTGCCCGCCACCGCCTTTGCGATGAGCGCGGCGAAGGGCGACATCTATTATGGCCTCTGGTACCCGATCATCTTCGCGGGCATCACGCTGGTCGTTGGCCTGCTGTTCCTGCCGGAAACCAAGGACCGCGATATCCACGCCATGGATTGAGCCATATACCAATCGACATTTTCGAAACCCGGCGCGCAGGCGCCGGGTTTTTTTATTGCGCAGCGGGCCGGAATGTCGAAAGAGCCTGTCGCAGCGGGCTGTCATTCCGTCGCAGGCAAGACAAAATCAATATGGAGACAAAGCCCCCCTGAATAGGATATGACCCCCCTATATTATCAGGCAGAGGGAGAGCCATTTTGAGAATCGGGACGCCTAAGGAATTATATGAGGGCGAGGCGCGCGTCGGCATGACGCCCGACAGCGCCCAGGCATTGCAGAAACTCGGATATGATTGCATCGTTGAGGCCGGTGCGGGCAAGGCGGCGGGATTTTCCGACGACGCCTATCGCACAGCCGGCGTCACCGTCGTCGATAGCGCGGATGCGCTTTACGCCGGATCCGACATCATCGCCAAGGTTCGTCCGCCGGAAACGTCGGAGATTGATCGCCTGTCTTCGGACAAGACGCTGATCTCGTTCTTCTATCCCGCCCAGAACAAGGACCTTCTGGAGCAGGCCAAGGAAAAGGGCGCAAACGTCATCGCCATGGACATGGTGCCGCGCATTTCCCGCGCCCAGAAGATGGACGCACTGTCCTCCATGGCCAATATCGCCGGTTATCGCGCGGTGATCGAGGCCGGCAATAATTTCGGCCGCTTCTTCACCGGCCAGGTCACAGCCGCCGGCAAGGTGCCGCCCGCCAAGGTTCTGGTGATCGGCGCAGGCGTCGCCGGTCTTGCTGCCATCGGCACGGCCACCTCGCTCGGCGCCATCACATATGCCTTCGACGTTCGCCCGGAAGTGGCCGAGCAGATCGAATCCATGGGCGCTGAGTTCGTCTATCTCGATTTCGCCGACCAGCAGCAGGACGGCGCCGCCACCGGCGGTTACGCCGCCCCCTCCTCGCCGGAATTCCGCGAGAAGCAGCTGGAGAAGTTCCGCGAGCTCGCACCGCAGATCGATATCGTCATCACCACGGCGCTCATTCCGGGTCGCGACGCCCCGAAGCTGTGGCTGGCCGACATGGTCGCGATGATGAAGCCCGGTTCTGTCATCATCGACCTTGCGGCCGAGCGCGGCGGCAATTGCGATTTGACGGTTCCCGACCAGCGCGTCGTGTCGGACAATGGCGTCATCGTCATCGGCTACACGGATTTCCCGAGCCGCATGGCGGCGCAGGCTTCGACGCTCTATTCCACCAATATCCGCCACATGATGACCGATCTGACACCGGCTAAGGACGGCAAGGTCGTTCACAACATGGAAGACGACGTCATCCGCGGTGCGACCGTTGCCTATCAGGGTGAGATAACCTTCCCGCCGCCACCGCCGAAAATCCAGGCGATCGCCGCGCAGAAGCCGAAGGAAAAGGCCAGGGAGCTGACACCCGAGGAAAAGCACGCCAAGGAACGGGCCGAATTCAAGGCGCAGACGAAGAACCAGGTCGGCCTGCTCGTCGCCGGCACGGCCATCCTGCTTCTCGTCGGTCTTTATGCGCCGGCAAGCTTCATGAGCCACTTCATCGTCTTCGTACTGGCCTGCTTCGTCGGTTTCCAGGTCATCTGGAGTGTCAGCCATTCGCTGCACACGCCGCTGATGGCGGTGACCAATGCGATTTCCGGCATCGTCATCCTCGGTGCGCTGCTGCAGATCGGTTCCGGTAACTGGCTGGTGGTGATCCTCGCTTCGCTTTCCGTCCTGATCGCGACGATCAACATCGTCGGCGGTTTCCTCGTGACACGGCGCATGCTCGCCATGTTCCAGAAGTCCTGAGCCGGGTGGGGGACATTTCATGACCATTGGTATCGTTTCCGCGGCCTATGTTGCCGCAGCCGTTCTCTTCATCCTTTCTCTTGGCGGTCTTTCCGGACAGGAAAGTGCCAAACGCGCCGTCTGGTACGGCATAACGGGCATGGGTCTTGCCGTTGTCGCAACGGTCTTCGGGCCTGATGTCGGCATAGGCTTCATCGTCCTGTTGATGATCGCGGGTGGCTCCGTCCTCGGTTATTACGTCGCAAACCGCGTACAGATGACCGAAATGCCGCAGCTTGTGGCCGCCCTTCACTCCTTCGTTGGCCTCGCCGCCGTCTTCATCGGCTTCAACGCCCATATCGAGGAAGCGCATGTCGCCTCGCTCGATGAGGCGGCGCGCTCGCTGCTGACAGGCTTTTCCGCCATCCTCGCCCATAAAACGCCGGTGGAACTGGCGATCATGAAGGTCGAGGTCTTCCTCGGCGTCTTCATCGGCGCGGTCACCTTCACCGGCTCGGTTGTCGCCTTCGGCAAGCTTGCCGGCAAGGTGGACGGCAAGGCGAAGAAACTGCCGGGCGGACACATCCTCAATGCCGGCGCCGCGATCCTCTCGCTCGTGCTGCTCATCATGTATTGCAACGGTGCCGGCGCCTGGACGCTGGTGCTGATGACGCTTGCCGCATTCTTCATCGGTTACCACCTGATCATGGGCATCGGCGGCGCCGATATGCCGGTGGTGGTCTCGATGCTGAACAGCTATTCCGGCTGGGCGGCGGCGGCCATCGGCTTCACGCTCGGCAACGATCTCCTGATCGTCACCGGCGCGCTGGTCGGCTCCTCGGGTGCGATCCTGTCCTACATCATGTGTAAAGCCATGAACCGCTCCTTCGTCTCCGTCATCCTCGGCGGCTTCGGCGGCACCACGGGTCCGGCGATGGAAATCGAGGGCGAGCAGGTGGCAATCGACGCCGAAGGCGTGGCGGCTGCTCTGAATGACGCTGACAGCATCATCATCGTACCGGGTTACGGCATGGCGGTGGCACAGGCTCAAGGCGCAGTCTCCGAACTGACCCGCAAGCTGCGCGCCGACGGCAAGACCGTGCGCTTCGCCATCCACCCCGTCGCTGGCCGTCTTCCCGGCCACATGAACGTGCTCTTGGCCGAAGCCAAGGTGCCCTACGACATCGTGCTGGAAATGGACGAGATCAACGACGACTTCCCCAATACCGACGTCGTCATCGTCATCGGCTCCAACGACATCGTCAACCCGGCGGCCCAGGACGATCCGAATTCGCCGATTGCCGGCATGCCGGTACTGGAAGTGTGGAAGTCGAAGCTCGTCATCGTCTCCAAGCGCGGCCAGGGAACGGGTTATTCCGGTATCGAGAACCCGTTGTTCTACAAGGACAATACCCGCATGTTCTACGGTGACGCCAAGAAGTCGATCAACGACCTCCTGCCGCTGATCAAGTAACGAAAAGGGCGTTTCCGGGAAACCGGAAACGCCCTTCGAATTTCTGAGAAACGACGATACGTTTCGTCCGTCATGCCGGACTTGATCCGACATCCAGCCACGGCGCGTCTGCGACGTGAGAAATAGGTCTTACGCGATCAAGGACTTGATCGCGCTGGACCCCGGATCTAGTCCGGGGTGACAGTGTGCGGATGCTATGGCCGCGCCAAACAGAACCGTTCCGCGGGATATTGTCGATAGACCGCCTTCAAAGCACCCGGTAACGCCGGTTGAAATACATCAGCGCTTCTTCGCCCTCATTGATCCTCATATCGACGACATCGCAGATGAGGATGTCATGCGTGCCACCGTCATGCGCTTCGCGGATACGGCAATCGAAGGAAACGAGCGCATCTTCGAGAACCGGGGCACCGGTTTCGAGCACGCCCCAGCTTCCGGCGGCAAAGCGTTCATCGGCGGGCGTCTTGCCACCGAAAAGCGTGCTCAGCACCTCGTGATGTGCGGCAAGCGTATTGACGCAGATGACGCCATTGGCCTTCACCACCCTGTAGGCGGAAGCATTGCGGTTGAGGCAGACGAGAAGCGTGGGCGGATTGTCGGAAACGCTGCAAACGGCCGTCGCGGCAAAGCCCGCGCGGCCTGCCGCACCGTTGGTGGTGACGATATTGACCGCCGCACCGAGCCGCGCCATGGCGTTTCTGTATTCGAGGCTGCGCTCCTGTGCAGTCTTCGTCTCCATTTCCGCTTCCTTTTCAAGAGACTTCATCTGCATCTAACCCATCCTTCCTTAACAGGCCATCAAGCCAGCACGCAGGCCTCTTCGAAGGCAAGCCGCGGCAGGCGTCCGAAAAGCTTGGACGGATCGCCATGACCGAGATTGATCAGGAAATTGGATTTCCACGTCGTGCCCGCAAAAAACGCCGCATCCACCCTGGCCTTGTCGAAACCCGACATGGCCCCGGTATCCAGTCCCAGTGCGCGGGCGGCGAGGATGAGATACCCCGCCTGAAGCGTGGCATTGCGGAAGGCGGTTTCTTCGGCCACAGCCGGGCTGGAAGTGAACCATGAACGCGCATCGGCATGGGGAAACAGTTCCGGCAGCTTTTCGTAAAATTCAGCGTCGATGGCGGCAATAACAGTCACCGGCGCGGCCATGGTCTTTTCCAGATTGCCGGAAGACAGCGCGGGCTTCAGCTTCTCCTTGGCTTCCGCGCTGCGCACGAAGACGAAACGCGCCGGCGAGCAATTGGCCGAGGTCGGCCCCATCTTCGTCAGGTCGTACAGCGCCCTCAGCGTTTCATCGCTGACCGGCTTGTCCGCCCAGCCATTGTGGGTGCGTGCTTCGGTGAAAAGCGTTGCCAGTGCCGCGTCATCGAGTGCTTTCGTCATCTTGCTCTAAAATCCTGTCAGAATGTTCGGGTGGCCGGCAGCAGGAACTGCAGAAGCCTTGTGTTGAAAAGGTCTGTTTCGGTGATATTCACCGCATGCGCGCCGAAATCGAGAAGGCAAAGTTCGCTCTGCCGCAGGCCCTCCGCCAGCCGCAGCGAACGGGTATAAGGCACCAGAAGATCGTCCTTCGTCGCCACCACCAGCACCGGATTGTCGATCTCGCCAAGCCGGCTATCGACATCGAAAGCCCGAAGCGCCGCAATACGCCGCAGCACATTTGCCTTGCCCTGAAAATGCGAAACGCCATGGGCATCGTCCCGCGCCAGACGCTCCTGATGCCCCGACATCCAGGCGGCCGGATAGAGAAACAGCGGCTGGGCTTTCACGAATGCCTCGACGCCGGATTTTTCCAGAAGCTCGATCCGCACATCGAAGCAGCGCCCCGAATGCGGATCGGCCTTGCTCCAGGCATTGATAAGAACGAGCCTGTCGATCAGATCAGGCTTGCGCAGCGCGATATCGAGACCGATCAGACCGCCGAGCGCATGGCCCATGAAGTGGAATGTTTCGAGGTTCAGCGTCGAGACAATCTCCAGCACGTCATCCGCCATCGCCGATATGCCGCCCTCTGCCGGCACCTCGCCGCCGGTCCTGCCGGTTCCGCGATGGTCATAGGTGACGATGCGGAAATGGTCGGAAAGGGCATCGATCTGCGGCGTCCAGTAAGTGCCCGATCCACCCAGCCCCGAAGACAGCAATATGGTTGCCGCCTCAGGATCGGTCCGGCCATGAACCTCGAAATGCATCATCTGCCGCTTCGCCCTATTTGCCGATATGGGCGACGGTGGCGATTTCCACCAGCGCATCGGGCTTTACGAGGCCGCACTGGATGCAATATCGCGCCGGCTTGTCGCCGGGGAAATATTCTGCATAGACCGTGTTGACGGCCTGGTAATTCGCCCAGTCGGTGATGAAGATGTGGTTCATGGTCACGTCCTCCATCGTGCCGCCGGCGGTTTCGATGACAGACTTGATGGTTTCCAGAACATGGCGGGTCTGGGCGCTCGCATCGCCCACATGCACGACGTTATTGTCCTTGTCGAAGGGCAGCGTGCCGGACACGTAAACCACGCCGTCGGCAAGGGTTCCCGGCGAAAAGGGAGCGATGGGTTTGCTGGTACCGGCAGGCACGATAATCTTTTTCGGCATTTCGTTCTCCTCTTGTGTTGAATATCAAGCGCTGACGGGTGCGGCCTGCGAGATGACACCGCAGAAATCATTGACGGTGGCGACCCAGCCGAAAAACTTCTCGACATTGTAGACCGTCGCCTGCTGGATAAAGTCCGGACCCAGATGATGCGTGGCATCTTCCAGCATCACCCCGAAATATTCGAGGTGAAAGGCGTCGCGCAGCGAGCTTTCGACGCAGACATTGGTGGCGATGCCGACGAACACCAGATTGCGGATGCCGCGAGCGCGCAGAACGCTGTCCATATTGGTGTTGAAGAAACCGCTGTAACGCGTCTTCGGCACCAGAATATCGCCGGGCTGCGGCTGCAACTCGTCGACGATGGCATAATCCCATGTGCCTTTGGCCAAGAGCTGACCCTGCAATTCCGGGCGTTTGCGCATGGTCTTCAAGGCATTGGATTTGTGCCAGTTGGGCGAACCCGGGCCGCCCGCCTCGACATAATTCTTGTCCCAGCCATTCTGGAAATAGATGACCTGAACACCCGCTGCGCGCGCCGCATCCAGCGTCTTCTTGATGTTGGCGATGGTGCCCTTGGCCCCGGATATATCGAACCCGGCCAGATCGACGTAACCGCCCTCGGTCGAATAGGCGTTCTGCATATCGACCACGACAACGGCGGTCTCGCTGGGTTTTAGGGTAATCGGCTCCGGCCTTGCGGGAAGCGTGACGCTTTCCGAACGGCTTTCCGGCCCCTTGTAACCCGCCACAACGGCTTCGCTCATTCCGCTGCCTCCAGTTCAGCCTGAACATGCGCCCGGCTCTTCATCAGCGGCTGCACATATTTGCCGAATTTTTCGACGCCCTCGAGGAAGTCGTCGAAAGTCAGCATCACGCCGCCCGTTCCCGGCACTTCGCTCATCTCATCCAGCATGGCCGCCACTTCCTCATAGGAACCGATCAACGTTCCCATGTTGATGTTGACCGCCGAGACGGGATTGGACATGTGCCGGACATTGGTGTCGGAGCCGGATTTGGTATCGACGGCACTTTGCAGGCCGAGCCACTTGATCGCATCCTCATCCGCACCCGCCTTGTAATGCTCCCACTTCGCCCAGGCGTCTTCGGATTTTTCCTCGGCAAGCACCATCGTCAGCACCACGGACTTGACCTCGCGGCCGGACTTTTCCGTTGCCGCCAAAAGCCGTTCATTGGTGGGCGCGAAGGCCTTCGGTGTATTGACGCCAACACCGAAGCAGAAGCTGTAATCGGCAAACTTGGCCGAAAACGCCATGCCGGAATTGGAGGAGCCGGCGCAGATGAGCTTCACATCACCCTGCGGAACCGGCTTCATGCGGCAATCCTCCATCTGGAAGAACTTGCCCTTGTAGTCCGATTGTCCGTCTGTCAGCAGCTCTTTCAAGATGGAAGTATATTCGCCGAGATATTCGTAGCGATCACCGAAATAATCATCGCCCGGCCACAGCCCCATCTGGCTATATTCTGGACGCTGCCAGCCGGTAATCAGGTTGATGCCGAAACGTCCGCCAGAAATCGAATCGATCGTCGTTGCCATGCGCGCAACAATGGCCGGCGGCATGACCAGCGTGGCGGCTGTGCCGAAAAGCTTGATCTTGGAGGTGACGGCGGCAAGGCCTGCCATCAGCGTGAAGGATTCCAGATTGTAATCCCAGAACTCTGTCTTGCCGCCAAAGCCGCGCAGCTTGATCATCGACAGCGCAAAGTCGAAACCGTATTTCTCCGCCTTCAGTGTGATCGCCTTGTTCAAGTCGAAGCTCGGCTTGTATTGCGGCGCGTTTTCAGAAAGAAGCCACCCATTGTTCCCGATCGGGATAAAAACACCAACTTCCATTTTGCTGTTCCCTTTTTACGTCAGGTGTCTCCTGACTTGGCAAAAGAGTAGCAGGTTCCGTGCCAGACCAAATAAAATAATTTTATCAAATGGATAAAATTTTGGGGCGCATCGAGCCTTGATCAGAAGGCAAAATTTTTATCATTTGGTAAAAATATTTGCCTGTTTATTCGGCAAATATGGAGAGCGATACGTCAAAGGCGAGCGGCCCTCACCACAATCCCAGACCGATGTGGGAAATCCGAAGGCTCTCCTTCGTCATGCCGGACGCGATCCGGCATCCAGCCACGACGCGTCTGCGCCGTGAATAGAGTCTTTCGTGATCAAGGACTTGATCGCGCTGGACCCCGGATCAAGTCCGGGGTGACGGCGCTGGGGTGTTAACACTCAATCAAACGCGCACGCGCGACGGGGCACTTCTGTGCGATGAGGACAACAATCGCGCAGCTATGCCAAAACCTCAACCCAGCCGCTGCTGCGCGTAGGCATGGACGGCCCGGAACGCAGCCTCGGCGCCCGCGACAACCCGCTCTTCCTCTTCAACCGTCAGCGCAATTTCATCAAGCGCTACGGTGAACGTGCGCCAGTGCAGGCCGCGTCCTTCCGGGGCGCCGGCCAGATGGCGCGCGCCGAATTCTTCGCCAAGACCGAGCTTCGCCGCATCTTTCAGCAGGAAAGCCGCACCGAGATTGGAACCTTCGACCACATAAAGCCAGCCCATCGCCTCCGGCAGATCGAACGGCGTTTCGCCGGTGAAACGCGCAGCCTTGGCTTCCGGAATAGCAAGACCGAGATCGGCAAGGTCCTGCTCGATCATGGCAAGACGGCGGCGGCCTTTGAGATCGGGAAGCAGACCATCAAGCGTGGCGTTGGAAAAGAAAACGTCGAGGTCGCGATGGAAAAGATATTGCGTTTCAACGAATTTGCCGAAGTTCTCCCGGCTCTCGAACGGCTTCGAAGCCATGATGAAGGCATCGAGTTCACCATGCGCCTCGCGCGTCGCTGCTTTCAGTCTCTTGACGCGGCTCTGTTCGATCTCGGCTACAGGCGCTGAAGGCTCCGCAATAGTCATGGTGATGGTCCCTTTATCCCTATATTCAGATTGCCTGATAAAAATCTTTACTCGAACAGTCAAATTTTATTTTCGCATTTTTTCGCAAGCCCTGACAAGGAATGTGCCCTGAGAGAAGCGGCACGAAAGGGCATCCGCTTCAATTCCCTGCGATGGCTCCATGCGTCACGGCAGGCAGACAATGCGCCACGCGATCCGAAATCCGAATCTCCCTCCGCCCGATACCTCAAACAGTCATTCTGTAATTAGATATTTACAACTAACATGTCAGTACGCTATCAATCCGTGGTCACCTTGGAGGAGCATCTTAATTGACCCAGAAATTTGGCCTTTCGGCAGCCCTGACAACCCCGTTCAAGACGGACGGAACCGTCGATATCGACGCCATGATCGCTCATGCCCGCCGCTGCCTTCAAAACGGTTGTGACAGCGTGACACTGTTCGGCACCACCGGTGAGGGATGCTCCGTCGGTAGCCGCGAACGGCAGGTTATCCTCTCCCGTTTCATCGAAGCCGGTATTGCGCCGTCCCGCCTTGTCACCGGCGTTCTCGTGGATTCCATCGAGGATGCGGCGGACCAGTCGGCCGAGGCCCTGGAAGCCGGCGCCCGCAATATTCTTCTCGCCCCGCCCTCCTATTTCAAGAATGTCAGCGATGACGGCCTGTTCGCCTGGTTTTCGGCGGTTTTCGCAAAGATCGGCAAGGGCGCCCGTGACATCCTCGTCTATAACATTCCTTCCGTGACCATGGTGACACTGTCGGTCGAGCTGGTGGGAAGGCTGAAAAAGGCATTCCCCGGCATCGTCACCGGCGTCAAGGATTCCTCCGGCAACTGGAGCCATACCGAGCGCCTGCTGAAAGAGCATGGCGACCTCGTCATCCTGATCGGCGATGAGCGCGATCTGGCGAGGGGCGTTCGCCTCGGCGGCCAGGGCGCAATCTCGGGCGTCGCCAATTTCCTGACGCAGGAAGTCCGCGCCATGGCCGTTGACGGCAAGGACGACAAGCGCATCGTCGATCTTGTTGTGGAACTTCTGAAATTTCCGGTTACGCCTGCCGTCAAGGTGCTGGTATCACACACGACAGGGGAAAATATCTGGCCGGACGTGCGCGCACCGCTCGTCGCCATTTCGCCGGAGGACCGGCGGCAGATCGAAGGCGCATTCGATGCGCTGTTTCGCAAACAGGCCGCCTGAACAGACCTTGAAAGGTTGAGCATGGAAGAGACCGGCGAACAGACATTGCGGGAACGGGCGTATGAGAGCTTTACGCATCACCTTCTCTCGCGCGACGTTCGCCCGGGGCAATTCATCTCGCAACGCCGCCTCGTGGAATTGACGGGTCTGCCGCTAGGGGCGATCCGGGAGGCAATTCCACGGCTGGAGGCGGAAGGGCTGATCAAGACCGTGCCGCAGCGGGGCTTGCAGGTCGCCCATATCGACATCAACCTTATCCGTGAAGCATTCCAGTTCCGCATCTTCCTTGAAAAGGAGGCCGTGGCGCTGTTCACCCGCTCGGCTTCCGATGAGGCCATCGCCAAGCTTTTGAAACAGCATCGCGATATTGCCGAAGCGGCTGAAAATAGCGGAGAATCGCCGGAGCTCGATCAGCATGCCCAGCAGGTGGACTGGGGCATGCACGATGCCTTCATCGATAGTCTCGGCAATTCGATCATCTCGAATGCCTACCGCGTCAATTCCATCAAGATGCGCCTCATCAACCAGGAGCGGTTTCGCATCGCCGGCCATGTGAAGTCGGTGATGAAGGAACATCTCGCCATTCTCGAAGCCATCGAGAAACGATCCGTGGAAGACGCCGTGGAACGGCTGACCGCCCATATCCGCAACGCAAGGGACAGGGCGCTGGCGGTGTAAGGCAATTCCGGCAGGGTAAAAAACGGTCCTGCGCCGGGATTGCAGGAAAATAAGCAACAAGCCGGGGTGAGGAGAATTTCCGGCTAATCTGGAGGAGAACTGACATGACGCATTCATTGCTCAACCCCACGCGTCGCGCCTTTCTGGCAGGCACGGCCGCGATTGGCGGCAGCGCGATGCTCGGCATTCGCCCGGCATCGGCGGCGGTGAACTGGAAAAAACACGCCGGCACCACGCTTGAGGTCAATCTTGTCAAAAGCCCGCGCAGCGAAACGCTGATCAAATATCTCGGCGAATTCGAAGAACTGACCGGCATCAAGGTCAATGCCGAGGCAACCCCGGAACAGCAGCAGCGCCAGAAAGTCGTCATCGAGCTTTCCTCCGGCAAGCCGAGCTTCGACGTCGTGCATCTGAGCTACCACGTCCAGAAGCGCCAGTTCGAAAAGGGCAAGTGGCTCGCCGATATCAGCGGCTTCCTCAAGGACCCGTCGCTCACCGATCCGTCGCTCGTCGAAAAGGATTTCGCCGAAGCCGGCATGTTGTTTGCCAAGGATAGCGACGGCGTGCTGCGCTCGCTGCCCTTCTCGGTGGATTACTGGATCGTTTACTGGAACAAGGAACTCTTCGAGGCCAAGGGCCTGAAATACCCTGAAACCTTCGAGGAACTGGTAACGGCGGCGGAAAAGATCACCGATCCCGCCACCAACACCTATGGTTTCGTCGCCCGTGGCCTGAAGAACGCCAATACCCCGGTCTGGACCTCGCTGATGCTGGGTTATGGCGCAAAGCCGATCGGTGCGGATGGAAAGATCGACACCGAATCCAAGGAAGCGGTGGAAGCGGCAGCGCTTTACCAGCGCCTGATGACCAAGGCAGCCCCTCCCGGCGTCTCCGGCTTCAACTGGGCGGAAGCGCAATCGGCCTTCCTGCAGGGCAAGATCGGCATGTGGTTCGATGGCGTCGGTTTTGCACCGCCGATCGAGAACCCGGAAAAATCCCGCGTCGTCGGCAAGGTCGGTTACGGCGTCATGCCGAAAGGCCCGGCAGTTCAGGCCGCCGGCACGTTCGGCGATGGTCTCGGCGTCGTCGAAGCCAGCAGCAAGAAGGAAGCCGCTTACCTCTTCTGCCAATGGGCGATCTCACATGAAATGGGCGCGCGTCTGTTGCAGGCCGGTGCCGGCGTTCCATTCCGGCAGTCCATCCTCGAAGACCAGAAGGTCCGCGAAGGCGTGAAGATGCCGGCCGCCTGGCTGGACGCCGTTGTCGGTTCCGGCAAGGTCTCGCAGCTTGCGCTTCCCGTCATCATTCCGGTGACGGAGTTCCGCGACATCTACGGCGTCGGCCTCACCAACATGATCGGCGGCGCGGACCCGGCGGCCGAGCTGAAAAAGGCGACGGAACAGTTCGCACCCGTTCTGGCACGTAGCGAGGGATAATGGCCTCCGTGAGCATCGAAAACACCAAGACAGGCGTCAGTCGTAGAGAAGGGAGCAGGCCGGCAAGGCTTGCTCCCAACTACTGGCCCTTCGTCATACCGGCACTTATCGTCATTCTGGCTGTCATCGTTTTTCCATGGGTCTTTACCCTGTGGATGAGCGTGCACCGCTGGACGCTCGGACAGGAGCAGAGCTTTATCGGTTTCGAGAACTATATCCGGCTCGCCGGCGATATCAGGTTCTGGGAATCGCTCTGGCACACGCTCATTTATACCGTGCTGTCGGTGGTCGCCCCGCTGTTCCTCGGAACATTGGCGGCACTGGTTTTCGATGCGCAGTTTCCGCTGCGCGGTTTTCTGCGCGGCGTCTTCGTCATGCCGATGATGGCGACCCCGGTCGCCATCGCGCTCGTCTGGACCATGATGTTCCACCCGCAGCTCGGCGTCCTGAACTATCTGCTGTCGCTCATCGGCATCGGGCCGCTGGAATGGATCTACAACCAGTCGACCGTCATTCCCTCGCTGGTGCTGGTGGAAACCTGGCAGTGGACGCCGCTCGTCATGCTGATCGTGCTCGGCGGGCTGGCCGCAGTGCCACGCGAACCCTATGAAAGTGCTGAAATCGACGGCGCCAATGCCTGGCAGAAATTCCGTTACCTGACCATGCCGATGATTGCGCCGTTTCTGATGATCGCCGTCATCATCCGCTCCATCGATGCCGTCAAAAGCTTCGACATCATCTATGCGATGACTCAAGGCGGGCCCGGCACGGCATCTGAAACCATCAACATCTATCTCTATAATACGGCGTTTTCCTATTACGACATCGGTTACGGCTCGGCCATGGCCGTCGTCTTTTTCATCATCATCGTGGCGCTGTCCTTCGTGCTTTTGATGGTGCGCCAGCGCTCGCAATGGAACGAGATGGAGGATCGCTGATGTCTGGAAAAATCCTGAAACGCAAAAACCTCGATCGCATCGGCCTTTTCTTCGTGGCACTGGTGATGATCTCGCCGGTCATCCTGTTCTTCATCTGGATGATCTCGCTCTCGCTGAAATATGAGATCGACAACGGCGCCTATCCGCCGATCCTCATTCCCGAACGTTTCGCCTGGTCGAACTATGTGAAGGTGTTCGAGGAGAATAATTTCTTCCTCTATTTCTGGAACTCGGTCCTCGTCACCGGTGCGGCCACCATTCTGGCGCTCGTCATCGGCGTACCCGCCGGTTATGGCATCGCCCGGCTGAAGGCGGAAAAATCCGCCGTCGTCATCATGATCGCCCGCATGACGCCGGGCCTCTCATTCCTCATTCCGCTGTTCCTGCTGTTCCAATGGCTGAACCTCTTGGGCACACTCTGGCCGCAGATCATCATCCATCTTGTCGTGACGGTGCCGATCGTCGTCTGGATCATGATCGGTTATTTCGAGACCACGCCGAAGGAACTGGAAGAGGCAGCAAGCATCGATGGCGCATCCTCCTGGCAGGTGTTCCGGCTGGTGGCGCTGCCGATTGCCAAGCCCGGCATCGTCGTCTCCTTCATCCTCGCGGTCATCTTCTCGTGGAACAACTTCGTCTTCGGCATCGTGCTGGCCAGCCGTGAAACGCGCACCCTGCCGGTCGCGGTCTACAACATGCTGTCCTTCGAACAGGTCAGCTGGGGGCCGCTGGCCGCAGCCGCGCTCATCGTGACGCTGCCGGTGCTGCTGCTCACCATGTTCGCACAGAAACAGATCGTGGCGGGTCTCACCGCCGGCGCCGTCAAGGGCGGCTGAATTCAAATTATAACGGGAACCAAAACATGGCACCGGTCAATATTCAAAACGTCCAGAAGCGCTTCGGCTCGGTCAACGTCATCCACGGTATCGATATCGACATCAAGGACGGAGAATTCGTCGTCCTCGTCGGCCCTTCCGGCTGCGGCAAGTCCACCCTGCTGCGCATGATAGCCGGACTGGAAGAGCTGAGCGATGGCGAAATCCATATCGGCGCGCGGGAGGTGAGCCACCTGCCCGCCCGTGACCGCGATATCGCCATGGTCTTCCAGAACTACGCGCTTTATCCGCATATGACGGTCAAGGATAATATGGGCTTCGCGCTGAAGCTGAAGAAGGTCAGCGCCGAGGAAACCAGGGCCAAGGTGGACAGGGCCGCCGCCATTCTGGGACTGGAAAAGCTGCTGGACCGTTATCCGCGCCAGCTTTCCGGCGGCCAGCGCCAGCGTGTCGCCATGGGCCGCGCGCTGGTGCGCGATCCGCAGGTTTTCCTGTTCGACGAGCCGCTTTCCAACCTCGACGCCAAGCTGCGCGTGCAGATGCGCGGTGAGATCAAGGCCATGCACCAGCGCATCGGCACCACCACCATCTATGTCACCCACGACCAGGTGGAAGCCATGACCATGGCCGACAAGATCGTGGTGCTGCATGATGGCGTGATCGAGCAGATCGGCGCGCCGCTCGAGCTTTACGACAATCCCGCCAATCTCTTCGTTGCCGGTTTCATCGGTTCGCCAGCCATGAATTTCATTCGCGGTCGGGTGGAGGAAGGCGTGTTCCGCACCGCAAAGGGTCTCAGCCTGCCGCTGCCCGCCAATGCCGATATCGGCAAACTGGGCGGCCGCGACCTCGTCTACGGCGTGCGGCCGGAACACATCCGGGCCGCGGAGACCGGCATTGAAGGCCGGGTAGAACTGGTCGAAGGTACCGGCTCGGAAATCTACGCCAAGCTGAACTGCAAGGGTGACGAGATCGCCTGCCTGTTCCGCGAGCGCCTCAATGTCCGCTTCGGCGATACGATCCACATTGCCATCGATCCGGCAACCGTGCATCTGTTCGACAAGGACAGTGGCAAGCGCATCTGAACAGCGCAGGAGCGAAGAGAATGGTAGAGGAAGCGGGCGGCAAGCATGTGCTCTGCGTGGGTGCCGCCGTGCTGGACACCCTGTTTCGTGTGCATGACATGCCGAAGGGCGAAGGCAAGGTCCTGCCCTATGAGATGCTGCAGATCGCCGAAGGCATGGCGTCGAGCGCTGCCTATGCCGTGCATCGCATGGGCGGCCGCGCCAGCCTCTGGGGTGCGGTGGGTGATGACGAAACCGGCGCCCGCATCCTGCGCGATCTCGCCGAAAGCGGCATCGATGTTACCGGCATGACCATCGCCGCCGGCGCGCGCTCGGCCCTGTCGACGATCATCATCGATGACCGGGGAGAACGGCTGATCGTGCCTTTTTACGATCATCGTCTGCATGAGAAAAAACGCTCCTGCACACGGGAAGATATTGCCCCATTCGATGCCGTTCTGGTGGATGTGCGCTGGCCGGAACTGGCGCTTGATGTGCTCACCGTGGCGCGCGCGCTTGGCAAACCGGCCATTCTGGATGGTGATGTGGCGCCGGTGGAAACGCTGGAGAAGCTTGCGCCCGCCGCAACCCATATCGTCTTTTCCGAACCCGCCGCCGCCCGGCTGACCGGACTTGAAACGGTGAAGGACATGCTGCCGGTGCTGCATTCCCGCTACCCACAGACCTTCATCGCCGTCACCGCCGGTCCGCAAGGCTGCTGGTGGACGGAGGCCGGTGATCCCACGGTGCATTTCCAATCAACGATGCAGGTCGAGGCGGTGGACACGCTGGCGGCGGGCGATATCTTCCACGGCACCTTTGCACTGGCGATGGCTGAAGGCATGCAAAGCCGCGCCGCCATCCGCCTCTCCTCCGTAGCCGCCGCGCTGAAATGCACGATCTTCGGCGGCCGCATCGGCGCACCGACGCGCGAGGAGACGGAAGACGCGATACGCCAATGGCTGGAGCGTGAAGGCGAAGCCGCGCTACGCGCCTCCTGAGCGCATCCATTGCCCGCATAAAACTATTCCATTTTTGCGATGCCGTTTCCCGGCGAAGTAGTCTAACGTCAAGTCAGAGCAAAGCTTTTCATGAAGCCGCGCCTGTTCCACCTTGAGCCTGCATTCCACAAAAGTGATCGCCCGATGCATCAGACGACCCGCCCGAGACTGCGCGATATCGGTTTCCGGCCCGGCCATTTCGAGACCGGCCCACTCAACGCCATCACCGATGTCGAAGGCGTGACCATCGGCCATTCGACCGTCATCGAAGGTGACACGATCCGCACCGGCGCAACCGCGATCCTGCCGCATGGCGGCAATCTCTTTCAGGACAAGGTGCCCGCCGCCTTTGCCGTCTATAACGGCTTCGGCAAATTTGCCGGCTCCACCCAGATCGAGGAACTCGGCGA
Source organism: Rhizobium rhizogenes (assembly GCF_002005205.3). The sequence continues at coordinate 2,247,494 of NZ_CP019701.2, forward strand.
ACTCGAAACACCTGTTATCCTCACCAATACGCTGGCGACAGGCCGGGCCATCGAGGCGATCAACCACCATACGCTGGCACAGCCGGGCAATGAGAAAGTCGTCTCGATCAATGCCGTCGTCGGCGAAACCAACGATTCCCGCCTGAACGACATCCGCGCCGGCCGCCCGACGGTCGAGGAAATCTCGGCCGCGCTCAAAAACGCGGGCGCAGGCCCGGTGGCCGAGGGCGGCGTGGGCGCCGGAACCGGTACGGTCGCTTTCGGCATGAAAGGCGGCATCGGCACCGCATCCCGCGTCGTCACCATCGCCGGAATGACCTATACGCTCGGCATTCTTGTCCAGTCCAATTACGGCGGCCATCTGCTGGTCTGCGGCAAACCCTATGTCAGCCCTGCCCATAAGGATAAGGACGGCTCGATCGTCATCATTGTCGCCACCGACGCGCCGCTCTCCTCCCGCAATCTGAAGCGTTTGGCGGCCAGAAGCTTCGGCGGGCTGGCGCGCACGGGTGCAGCACTCAGCAATGGCTCCGGCGATTACGCTCTGGCCTTTTCCACCGATGAGCGGCTCCGCCGCACGCCTGCGCGCCGCAAGGCCGTCGCAGACTATCCGGAACTTTCCAACGATGCGATTTCGCCGCTCTTCGAAGCCGCGATAGAGGCGACGGAGGAGGCGATCCTCAATTCGCTCTGCGCAGCAACCACGACCACGGGCTTCAATGCCGGCACCGGCAAGGCCTCCACGGTCGAGGCCATTTCCATCGACGCCCTTAAAACCCTTCTTTCAGCCTGACTTTTCCAGACGGAGTTTTCATGACTAGCCCATCCGGTCGCATCGTTTACGTCAACGGCGAATTCCTGCCCGAAGCGGACGCCCGCCTCTCCATCTTCGACCGCGGTTTCCTGTTTGGCGACGGCATTTATGAAGTTACCTCCGTTCTGGAAGGCAAGCTGATCGACAGCGACCTGCACATGGCCCGGCTGGAGCGCAGCGCCCGTGAAATCGACGTGCCGCTGCCGGTCACCACGAAAGAGATCGTCGAGGCAGAACGCCGCCTGATTGCCGACAACAACCTCGTCGAAGGCATGATCTATCTGCAACTGACGCGTGGCGCCGAAGACCGCAATTTCCTGTTCTCCGCCGATCTGAAGCCGACGCTTGTCATGTTCACCCAGGCCAAGAAGCTGATCGGCACCCCGGTCGAAGAAGCCGGCATCGCCGTCAAATCCGTTCCCGACCAGCGCTGGGAACGTCGCGACATCAAGACCGTCTGCCTTCTGCCGCAGGTCATGGCAAAACGCATCGCCAAGGCCGAAGGCTGCGACGAGGCGTGGATGATCGAGGATGGTTTCGTCACCGAAGGCGCGTCCTCGACCGCCTATATCGTCACCGCCGACAAGAAGATCATCACCCGCGGCAACAGCAACAAGACCCTGCCCGGCTGCACCCGTCTTGCCGCCCTGCAACTGGCCAAGGAAGCCGGCTTTACGCTGGAAGAACGCCCCTTCACGCTGGAAGAGGCGCTGAATGCCGACGAGGCCTGCCTGACCAGCGCCTCCAACTTCGTGGTTTCAGTCACGAAGATCGACGGCAAGCCGGTGGGTAACGGCAAGCCCGGCCCGATGGTGAGCCGCCTGCGCGCGCTCTACCTCGAAAACGCCCGCCGCACGGCGATCTGATCGAAAGCGTTTTGTTTGTCGCATTTCCGGACGGAAAACCGGAACTCACTTTTCCCGGAAATGCTCTAACCTTCGAGAACCGCCCAGATGCGCTCAACCACGGGCCGGCGGTTCTCCTTGGAACGATAAAGTCTGATATCGACGGCAATATCGAAACTTGAATCAGCGGCGCGCACCAGAGCGCCGCTATCCAGCTCGTGCCGCATCAGGCTTTCCGGCACCCAGGCGACACCCCAGCCGGCCATCGCCATGGCTTTCAGCCCCACCGACATGCTGCCCTCATGCACCCGCTCGAATTGCGGCAACCGCGCGCTCAGGAGATCGCGCAGCAGCGGCCCGAAAAACGAGGCCTTTTCATAATCCAGATAAGCAAAGGGTTTTCGCGCATTTTCCACCAGCGCATGCAGCGGTGAACCATCTTTCGCCGGCGCGGAAACCGGAATGATGTTTTCCGCACCAAGCACGCGGAACTCGAAGGTCTGCGCATCGAGCAGCATCGGCACTTCCGGATGGGCATAGGTCAGCAGAAAATCGCTCTGCCCGTCCACCAGCGAATTGAGGTTTTCCTCCATGCTGCCAGAGTCCGGCCGCAGAACTGAAAACAGCGGTCCGGCCGTCTCGTTCACCCGTTTCAGCCAGTCGGGAAAGAAGGTGAAGGACAGGGTATGCAGCGCCGTCAGCCGAACGGTTCTGGCGTCGGCGCCCTCTTCTTGCAGCAGAGTGCGCCGTGCATGGTAAAGCTGCTTCAGTGTCTCCTGCGCCACCGGCACGAACTTCACCCCCGCTTCGGTCAGCCGGGAAGGATAGGAAGCGCGGTCGACCAGCGTCGCCCCCACCCAGGCTTCCAGCTGCTTGATGCGCCGGCTGAAGGCGGATTGCGTCACATGCCGCTCATCCGCCGCCTTCGAGAAATTGAGCGTTCCGGCCAGCGCCAGGAAATCCTCAAGCCATTTGACTTCCAAGGGCCTGTTCTCCCACAAAGATGTTGTCCCGGCCTGCCGGGAACACGGGTCTTTATTAGGAGCATTCAGGCGTCTTTGAAATCCCCTTTACCGCGCGCGGGAATATTCGATCATCCGCGCCCGGCTGGACACCAGCTCGATCCGGTCGTCACCCAGCCGGTTGAGGCAGACGCGCTTCGTCCAAGGCCCATCGATGAGCGTGAAAAGGAAACGGCCATTGCCGAGCGCCGTCAAGGGCATGCTCCGGCGTGTGGGGCCGATGCCCATCGTCAGCGACGAACCGCTGATGATAAACTCCGCACCCTCATCCGAGCGCCACAAGCCCGAAAGATCACCCGGCACGACATGCTGGCCGACCGGCAGGAAGCGGCGGGCGGCGTGACCGGCCTCGCCGACAATGGCGGCACCATCCAGCCTGAGACGCATCGGAGAGGATGCGGAACGGGAGGAGACCCAGCCATCGGCACCTTCATAAAGCGTGTCGTCGCCATCGATGAAGGTGGATGTGCTGCCCTTGATCTCCAGCCACCACGGCCCGCTTTCGGTGACATAGAGGCCTTCCGGCAGGCTGGCGGCGGGCTTGGGCAAAGGCAGGCCGGTCAAAGCCGCCATGCCTTCCAGCGCGATCTTGAAACCGTTGGTATCCTCGCGGTTCGACACCACGACGAAGCCAGTGCCGTTTTCCGGATCAAGCAGGAAATAGGTCTTGTAGCCGGGATGCGAACCGCCGTGACCGACAAAACGCCTGTCGCCGAGATGCGACCAGCGCAGGCCGAGACCATATTCGCTCATCCGCCCATCGGCGAGCGGCCGCTCAGCCGAAAGCGCGTCAAGAATACCCGCGAAGCTTCCCTCGCCGCGCATCAGACCCTGCAACCAACGGGTAAGTGCTTCGGCGCTGCCGGCAAGACTGCCGGAAGCGGAGATATGCAGGCCGGCGGCCGAAAGCTGCCAGTTGTCTTCGGACTTCCAGTAACCCGGCACCAGCCCGTCGACCGGATCGTTCCAGACATCCGGCGCCTTCAGAAACACGCCAAAGGGACCGGCAATCTGCGTCTGCACGAAATCATCGAAACGGAAACCGCGACGCTCCAGCGCCGCCTCCACCAGCCGGTAGCCGGTATTGGAATAGGATACCTCACTGCCGGCAGGAAAATTCAGCCGGGTGAGCCGCGAGAGATAATCGAGAAGCGGTCCGGCCTTCGTTTCGGTATAAACGGAAAGGCCAAGCAGCGAGAGGCATTCACGCGTATCCGGCAGGCCGCCGCTCATATCCAGCGCCTGCCCCACCGTGACGTCGCGGAGCGGCGACTGCAACTCCGGCAGATGTTTGCCGAGTGGGTCATCGAGGCCGATCAGATCGGAATGCGCAAGCACCATGGCGCAGAAGGCATGCTTGGTGACCGAGGCGTACCGGACCACGCTCTGCGGCGTGAAGGGCGCGAAGGTCGAGAGGCTTTCGACACCGCCGGCATGGGCGAAACGGATGCCATCGAGATCAAAACCGATGACCGCCCCGCCCGGCTCATTGTCCGCCCATTGTGAGACGAAGCTTTGCGAAAGGGTTGAAGCGGCGTTCCAGTCGAATTGCTGTGACATTGTTCGATCTCGTCTTTCGGCTCAGTTACGGATGGACAAGCCTCGACGTTGCGGCTCGTTTCTTCTCCCCACCGGGGAGAAGGTGGCCCGAAGGGTCGGGTGAGGGGGCACCGTTGCCGGATTTCGAAGAGCTTGCCCCCTCATCCCGCTGCCGCGACCTTCTCCCCCTCGGGGAGAAGAAATGCGCGGTGCCCGCTCGATCAACAGGAAGACGTACGACCCAGCCCTCAGGCCGGTTCTTCCAGCCGGATACTCAGGCTACGCAACTCTTCCGTATGCGGATGTTTGGTCCGGCCATCTCGCAGATCGCCGGCACTCAGCTGCTCCACCATGTCCCCATTCAGCATCACGCCAACCTGCGGGCACAGATGCGCAATGACCGCGAGATTGTGGCTGACGAGAATATAGGTGAGGTTGCGCGCCGCGCGCAGGTCCTGCAACAGGTTCAGGATTTCCGCCTGCACCGAGACATCGAGCGCCGAAGTCGGTTCATCGAGCAGCAGCACCTGCGGATCGGCAATCAGCGCACGCGCAATCGCCACGCGCTGGCGCTGGCCGCCGGAGAGCTGGTGCGGAAAACGGAACCGCACCGCCTGCGGCAGCGCCACATCGGATAAGGCCTGCTGGATGCGTTTTTCGATATTGTCCATGCCGTGCACCAGCGGCAATTCGCTGAGAATACGGTCGATGGTCTGGCGCGGATGCAGCGAGCCATAGGGGTCCTGAAACACCATCTGCACCTGCCGGAAGAATTCCGGCGTGCGCTTCAGCGGTGCATCCTTGCCGGCAAAGGCAATGCGCCCTTCCCAGCTTTCGTTGAGGCCGGCCATGGCGCGCAGGATGGTGGACTTGCCCGAGCCGCTTTCGCCGACGATGCCGAAGCTGCCGCCCTTCTCTACTGAAAAGGACACGCCCTTCACCACTTCGCGGTCGCCGAACTTGATACGGAGATTATCGACGTCGATCATTGGCTGGACCACGCTGCATCACGGTTGAGAACGGGAAGACGCTCGCGCGGATGCGTCAGCGAGGGAATGCAGTTCAGAAGTCCCTTTGTATAGGGATGTTCGGCTTTCAGAAGCTCGGACGCCTTCAGCTCCTCCATCACCCGGCCGGAATACATCACGGCGACGCGGTCGCAGAAATGCGAAACGAGCGGCAGGTCGTGGCTAATGAGGATAAGGCCCATGCCGCGTTCCGACACCAGCTCCTCGATCAGCCGCAGGATTTCCGCCTGCACCGTGGCATCGAGTGCGCTGGTCGGCTCGTCGGCGATCAGCAATTCCGGATCGGGCGCCAGCATCATGGCGATCATCACGCGCTGGCCCATGCCGCCGGAAACCTCATGCGCATAGGACGAGGCGACCTGACGCGGATTGCGGATCTTCACCTGATCGAGCAGGCCGATGGCCGCTTCCATGGCGGCCCGCTTGCTGCCGCCCTTATGGGCGCGCCAGGCTTCGGCGATCTGCGCACCCATGGTCTTGACCGGGTTCAGCGAATATTTCGGGTCCTGCAGAATGAAACCCGCCCGCTTGCCGCGGATCTGGCGCATCTGCCTTTCGCTTGCGGACAGCACGTCGATGCCGTCGAAGGCGAGCTTGTCAGCGCGGATATCCGCATTGGAAGGCAGAAGCTTCATCAGCGCCCGCGCCGTCAGGCTCTTGCCCGAACCGGATTCACCGACAATGCCGAGCTTTTCAGTGCCAAGCTTCATGGAGACACCGCGCACCGCCTCGAAACGGCTGGTGCGGGTTTGGAAAGCGATCTTCAGATTTTCGATTTCGACCAGCATGGCTCAATGTCCCTTCGGGTCGAGAACGTCGCGCAGGCCATCACCAAGGAAGTTGAAGGCGAGCGAAACAAGGAAGATGGCGATGCCGGGAATGGTGGCGACCCACCATTGTTCGAAGATGAAGCGCTTGGCCGTCGCAATCATCGCACCCCATTCCGGCGAAGGCGGCTGTGCGCCCATGCCGAGGAAGCCGAGGCTGGCGGCGGTGATGATGATCGAGCTCATGTCGAGCGTGATGCGCACGATAAGGCTCGGCACGCAGAGCGGCGCAATGTGACGCGCAATGATGCGCCAGGCGGAAGCGCCGGTCAGCCTATAGGCCGCGACGAAGTCGCTGCCGCGCACCGTCATGGTCTCGGCGCGCGCCAGACGCGCATAGGGCGGCCATGCGGTGAGCGCGATGGCGAGAATGGCGCTTTCAACGCCGGGCTTCAGCGCCGCGACGAAGGCGAGCGCGAGGATGAGGCGCGGGAAAGCCAGAAACACATCCGTCACCCGCATCAGCACCGTATCGACAATGCCGCCGAAATAACCGGCGATGCAGCCGATGGCGAGGCCGATGGGTGCCACGAGAACGACGACGGCAATGACCATGCCGAGCGTGACGCGGCCACCGTAAAGAATGCGCGAGAGAATGTCGCGGCCCAGCTCATCCGTGCCGAACCAGTGTTCGGCGCTGGGGAATGCCAGGCGATTGCCGAGATTCTGCGTCGCCGGATCATAGGGCGCGAGCAGCGGCGCCAGAAGCGACAGCGCGATGAACAGGACGATGATGGTCAGACCGACCACCGCCAGCGGATTGGACTTGAGGTTGAGCCAGATGCGATACCGGTTTCCCCAGGCAGCCTGTGTGCGGGAATGCGGCGTCTCATCCAGAGCCCAGTTTCTGAAATTAGCTAACATCATCGAACGCGAGGATCCATAACTCTGTAAAGCACGTCTGCGAGCAGGTTGAGGGCGACATAGATGAAGCCGATCAACAGGGTTGCTCCGACGACCGGGTTCATGTCCGCGTTCATGAGCGAGACGGTGAGGTATTGACCAAGGCCCGGCCAGCTGAAGACGGTTTCCGTCACCACGGCACCTTCGAGAAGGCCGGCATAGGTGAGCGCCAGAACCGTGACGAGCTGCACGGCGACCGTCGGGAAGGCGTGTCCCCAGATCACGGTCATGGCGGACAGCCCCTTGGCGCGGGCGGTGATGACATATTCACCCTTCAGCGCATCGATCATGAAGGCGCGCGTCATGCGGGTGATATAGGCCATGCTGAAATAGGCGAGGATGCAGACGGGCTGCACCATATGGGCGATGGCGTCGTAAAAGGCGTCCCAGTCACCGGCAAGCAGCGTGTCGACCGTCATCAGGCCAGTGACCTGCGTGATCATGCCGTCATAGATGATGTCCTGCCGGCCCGGTCCCGGTGCGACGCCAAGCGTGGCGTAAAAGACGAGCAGCGAAATCAGCGCCAGCATGAAAACAGGCACGGAGTGACCGGCAAGGCAGACGACGCGGATCACCTGATCCGTCAGCTTGCCCTGCTTCACGGCGGCCCAGACGCCGAGCGGAATGCCGATCAGCGCGGCCAGAATGAGAGCCGCGGTGGCAAGTTCGAACGTGGCGGGGAAAACGCGCTTGATATCGATCCAGACCGGATTGCGGGTCAGGATCGAATTGCCGAAATCGCCATGCAGGACCTGCGTGACATAGTGGAAGAACTGCACGACCAGCGGCTGGTCGAGGCCCATTTCGGCCCGCACCCGCACGATGACGTCTTCGGGCGCGTTGTCGCCGACCGCCGCGATGACGGGATCGACGGGCATGACGCGCCCGATCATGAAGGTGATGACCATCAAACCGAACAGCGTCAGGAGGACGCTGCTCAGTATCGACGATATGCTTTTAACGCGCTTGTTCAATGTCACGCTTTCTTCGCATCGTGGTAGGAATTGCCCTCGGAGAGAACGCCGAGTTCGAAACCGGAAACACCCTTGCGGAAGGCTGCCGTCTTCGTGGTCTGGAACATGAACACGAACGGGCTGTTTTCCATGTGCTCGCGCTGCAGGGCTTCATAAAGCTCCACGCGCTTTGCCGGGTCCTTCTCGTCACGGGCGGCTTCCGCCTTGGCGGCGAAGTCGTCGTTCTTGAAGCGCGAACGCCACAGGAAGGGCTTCGACTTGGCGTCGTCGCCATTGTCCTTGTTGATGTTGAAGACATCGGCGTTGGAATGCGGATCGAAATAATCCGTGCCCCATGCGGACAGCGCCATCTGGTGTTCGCGGGCGCGCATCTTGGTCAGAACCTGACGGTTTTCAGCCGATTGCAGACGCACCTTGATGCCGATATCGGCAAGGTTGGCCTGAATGGCCTGCGCCAGATCCGGGTAAGGCTGGGCGGAATAGTGGTCCATGCTGATCTCGAAACCGTCGGCAAGACCGGCTTCGGCCATCAGCGCCTTCGCCTTTTCGACATCGCGCTGGAACGGAATGTCGTTAACGGCGCCGGGGAAGCCCTTCGGCTCGAAGCTCTGGTGGATCTCGTGCGTCAGCGGCACGATGTTTTCCTGCATGCCCTTGTAGTCCAGCGCCCACTTGATCGCCTGCCAGACCTGTGGCTTGGCAAGGTTCTCATTGCCCTGGTTGAGCGAGATCAGCACCAGCGAGGCGATGGACTTGCGCTCCAGTTCGATATTGGCATCGTCCTTGACTGTACGCAGCTGCTCCGAGGTCAGGTCGCGGGCAATGTCGATATCGCCCTTCTGCAGCATCAGCAGCTGGGAAGACGGATCGGTGACATGGCGCAGCACGATACGCTTGATATTGCCCTTGTAAGGACCGTTCGGATTGACCGTCAGCGCGACGCTTTCGCTCGGCTTCCAGGCCTGCAGCATGAAGTCGCCGGAACCGGCGCTGTTCTTCTGCAGCCAGCCATTGCCGAGGTCTTCACCCGAAGCATTGGCAAGAACCGCCTTCTTTTCAACGATCGCACCAATATTGGCGGAGAGGCAATAAAGCAGGAAGGAGATGGCGGTCGGCTTTGCCGTCGTCAGCTTCACCGTCTTGTCGTCGGCGGCAACGATGGTCGTCTCGGCATTGTCGGGCGTGAAGCCGAACTGGCTGATGATGAAGGCCGGGCTCTTGTTCATCTTGATGGCGCGCTGCAGCGAGAAGGCGACGTCTTCCGCGGTCACTTTCGCACCGCTCGCGAAGGTCGCTTCGTCACCGATGACGAAGGTGAAGACCCTGCTGTCCGCATCGGCTTCCCAGGATTTCGCGATGACGGGATCAACCTTGGTGGAATCCTCGCGGTTGGCGCGCACCAGCTTCTGATACATGTTGGAGATGATTTCACCGCCGACGGCTTCGAAACCTTCATGCGGGTCAAGGCTCGTCATATTGTCCAGCTGCTGCGCGACGACAAGAATGTCCTTCGGTGTCGCGGCAAATGCCGGAATGCGTGCATAGGACAGGAACGGAACGGCAGTGCCGGCAATCAGCAGGTTGCGTCTTGAAATCATCGAAAATCCCCTTTCGGACCTTATTTTTCGGAAAACGGTGGGTTTGCCCCAATCCAGTCATTTTTTTTATGTTTTCCCGCGATTACCACGAGCAAACGAGGCCCGACCAATTCCAAATTTGGCAGAGCCTATGCACGGATTGCATTTGCTCCCGCCTTGACCTTTCCTCTACCAATTCCCAAAAGTCTGAATAGGCGCGCATCCGCGCCCTCCCCCTATCCGAAGGTGAATGACCATGACCGATGAAAAAACCGTACCCGTCTTCGACGGCCACAACGATGTGCTTCTGCGGTTATGGCGGTCGGGCAATGCCTCTCCCGAAACCCTGCTCATCGAAGGTGACACGGTTGGCCACATCGACCTGCCACGCGCCAGGAAGGGTGGGTTGGCCGGCGGCCTCTGCGCCATCTACGTACCTTCGCCCAGCATGGACAAGGACGCCAACGGCGACTACCCGACACCCGATGAGGCAGATGCGCTGAAGGCAACGCTTGCCATGGCCGCTCTTTTGTTCCGTGCCGAGAAGCAGTCGAAGGGCGCGCTGAAGGTCTGCCGCACGGCCGCCGATATCCGCGACGCCATGGCGAAAGGCGCTTTCGCCTCCGTCTTCCATATCGAGGGCGCGGAAGCGATCGGCGCTGATCTCGATGCGCTGCATGTGCTCTACGAGGCGGGCCTTCGCACGCTCGGACCGGTCTGGAGCCGCCCGAACATTTTCGCTTATGGCGTTCCCTTCCGTTTCCCCTCGACGCCGGATATCGGCCCCGGCCTCACCGATGCCGGCAAGCGGCTGATAAAGACCTGCAACGAACTGAAGATCATGGTCGACCTGTCGCACATGAATGAGCAGGGTTTCTGGGACATCGCCAGGATTTCAGACGCGCCGCTCGTCGCCTCGCATTCCAACGCCTATGCCGTGTGCAACCACAGCCGTAACCTGACGGACCGGCAGCTGGACGCCATCCGCGATACGGGCGGCCTTGCCGGCATCAATTTCGGCGTGCTTTTCCTGCGCCAGGACGGCGTGAAGAACCCGGATACCGACCTGAGCGAACTCGTCCGCCATGTGGATTACATCGTCAACCGCATCGGCATCGAGCATGTCGCGCTCGGTTCGGATTTCGACGGCACCACCATTCCCGCCGCCATGAAGGACGCAGCCGATTTGCAATTGCTGGTCGAAGCCCTGCGCAAGGGCGGTTATGACGACGAGGCGCTTGCCAGGATTTGCCACGGCAACTGGGTCCGCGTACTCGAAAAAACCTGGGGTGCGTGAGGCATAAATTGCATTTCATCTCCGGCGCAAGGCGCCGGAGACACGAAGCGGCAGGCCCTTAAGCCTTTGCCGCTTTTTTCCTGCCGCTCGCCCGGAAGGCCAGAAGCCCGGCGACGACACCGATCATCGCCCATTTCATCGGCAGCACATCCGCCGTCTCGCTGCGGATCGGCAGCACGGTCACGGTGCCCGGACGGGATTCATACCCCATCTGCCCCTTTGCCTTGGCCTCCGCAATCTGCTGCGGCGAAACGACCCATTCGGCACCGCGCATCTTGTCCACCGCCATGTATCCGCCGCCCGCCACGAGGGCGACGACGAGCGAAAGCGCTATTCTTGTAGGCGTGTTCATCTGCATCTCCTTCAATCAAAAGGAGCGTGTAATGGCATCAAACGCCACCACCAGGCAACCGCAGCGGTCAATTTTGTCCCTTTGGGAACAATCCCCAAAATCATGCATTCTTTAGTTGCATTTCCGCCGTTAAACTGCGCGTAATTCCCGAATAACCGGAGACAAAGTTCACATCGACACTTCATGCTTTTCTGCTAATCACATTTCCTCAACCGAAACGAATTAGCGACACATTCCTGTGGTTCGCCAAGCTTGGGAACGGGCGCTGGACAAGGCAAATGGCAGACAAGAGCGAAACCACACAAATCGATGTCACGGAATCCGCGGTTGAGAGCTTTTTTGCCAGAAACCGCCCCTATCTGACTGCGATCGCCATCACGCTCGTCTTCGTGATGATGACATTTGCCATCTATCACCTGACGTCCGAAGTCCGCTACGATGACGTCATCGACGCGCTTACGCAGACCTCGGCTTCCGCCGTCCTGCTTGCCATCCTCTTCACGGCGCTCAGCTTTCTGGCGCTGATATTCTATGACGCCAATGCCATCGAATATATTGGCCGCAAGCTGCCCTTTCCGCCCATGGCGGCAACCGCCTTTGCCGCCTATGCCATCGGCAATACCGCCGGTTTCGGCCCCTTGAGCGGCGGCGCGATCCGCTTTCGCGCCTATTCGCGGCTTGGGCTGTCGCCCGGCGAGATCGCCCGCGTCATCGCCTTCGTCACCCTGTCCTTCGGGCTTGGGCTGCTTTCGGTCAGCGCCATCTCCACCTTCATCGTCGCGCCGCGCATCGCCGCCATCATCGGTGTCGACGCCCTGATCCTGCGCGGGGCGGCACTGGCCGTCATCGCGGTCCTCGTCGTGGCGGCCTATGTCGGGCGCAACGGCCACGCCATCCGGCTTGGCGCATGGCGGCTTCGCCTGCCGGACAGCCGGACATCGTCGCGGCAGTTCCTCGTTTCCGCCTTCGACATCGCCGCCTCCGCCTCCGTGCTTTATGTGCTGCTGCCCGAGACGCATCTCGGCTGGCCGACATTCTTCGCCATCTACGCCACCGCCGTCGGCCTTGGCGTTCTCAGCCATGTGCCGGCCGGTCTCGGTGTCTTTGAAACGGTGATGGTCGCGGGTCTCGGCAATGCGATCAGCGTCGACCAGCTGCTCGGAAGCCTCGTTCTCTACCGCGTGATCTACCACGTCCTGCCGCTGCTTGTTGCCATTCTGGTGATGCTCGTTTCCGAAATGAAGCAGTTCGCGGCAAAACCCGTGGTCTCCGACATCAGCCAGCTTGCCGTGCGGCTCGCCCCGCCGCTGCTGTCAACCTTCGCGATGATCCTCGGCACCATGCTGATCTTTTCCAGCGTGACGCCCACCCCGGACGGCAATCTGGATTTCCTGTCGAATTTCGTGCCGCTGCCGATCATCGAAGCCGCGCATTTTCTCACCAGCATTCTCGGCCTGGTGCTGGTCGTCGCCTCACGTGGTCTCGGGCAGCGGCTGGACGGCGCCTGGTGGATCGCCCTCGTCGCCGCCTCCGTGGCGCTGGTTCTCTCCATACTCAAGGCGATCGCGGTCTTCGAAGCCGCCATCCTCGGCGTCTTCATCGCCGCCCTCGCCGCCAATATGCGCAGCTTCAACCGCCATGCCTCGCTGGTGAAACAGGCGCTGGGACCAAGCTGGCTCGCCGCCATGGCCGTCATCATCGCCGGCGCGGCCACGATCCTGCTCTTCGTCTATCGCGATACGGATTACAGCCATACGCTGTGGTGGCAGTTCGAATTCTCCGAGGAAGCCCCGCGCGGCCTGCGCGCGCTTCTCGGCCTCGTGCTTGCGTCGTCCACCATCGCCATCTTCAGCCTGATGCGGCCGGTGGCCTACCGGCCGGATGCCATCAAGGCCGATGACGTCGCCAGCGCAACCGGCATCGTCATGACACAGGATGCGGCCGACGCCAATCTGGTGCGCATGGGCGACAAGCACGTGATGTTTTCCGAAAGCGGCAACGCCTTCATCATGTACGGCATTCAGGGCCGCTCCTGGATCGCCTTCGCCGATCCGGTCGGCGATGAGGACGATTTCCCCGATCTCGTCTGGCAATTCGTGGAAGCCGCCCGTTCGGCGGGCGCACGCGCCGCCTTCTACCAGATTTCGCCTTATCTTCTGTCCCATTGCGCCGATGCGGGTCTTCGCGCCTTCAAACTCGGTGAATTGGCGCTGGTGGATCTTACCGCCTTCGAACTGAAGGGCGGCAAGCTCGCAACCCTCCGCCAGTCGCTGAGCCGTGGCGCACGCGACGGGCTGACCTTTGAAGTGGTCGAAAAAGCGCATGTGGCGGATGTTCTGGACGACCTGAAACAGGTCTCCGACGGTTGGCTCGCGCACCACAATACGCGGGAAAAACGCTTCTCGCTCGGCGCTTTCGAGCCGGACTACATCCTGTCGCAGCCCGTCGCCGTGCTGCGCAAGGATGGAAAGATCACCGCCTTCGCCAATCTGATGGTGACGGACACGAAAAAGGAAGCAACCGTCGATCTCATGCGTTTTTCGCCGGATGCGCCGCGCGGCGCGATGGATTTCCTCTTCGTCAGCATCATGCAATATTTGCGGGAGGCGGGCTATGAGAGCTTCAACCTCGGCATGGCGCCCATGTCCGGCATGTCGAGGCGCGACGCGGCCCCCGTCTGGGACCGCATCGGCAGCACGCTGTTCGAACACGGCGAACGTTTCTACAACTTCAAGGGACTTCGCGCTTTCAAGGCGAAGTTCCACCCGAAATGGGAACCGCGTTATCTCGCAGTTCAGAACGGCGCGGACGCTGCTCTGGCGCTGATGGATGCGACGGTTCTGATCAGTGGCGGTGTCAGAGGAGTGATCGGAAAATGAGAAAATCCACCATGCTGAGGGCAGCCCTTGCCGCCTCCGCCCTGTTCGCTTCCACCCCTGTTTTTGCGCAGGACAAGCCCGCCTATGAGACCGGCATGATCCCTGCCGAGCACATCATGGTGCCGGACGGCGATATTCGCGCCAGCGTCTTCCTGATTTCCGACGCCGACGGCTGGACAGCCGCCGACGAGACCCACGCCAAGGCGCTGGTGGAAAAGGGCGCCGCCGTGGTCGGCATCGACTTCAAGGAATATCTGAAGGCGCTCGAGGCCGATGACGACGAGTGCATCTACATGATCTCGGATATCGAGTCGCTGTCGCAGCAGATCCAGCGCACCGCCGGTACCAGCAGCTATCGCCAGCCGATCCTTACCGGCATCGGCAAGGGCGGAACGCTGGCGCTGGCGATGATCGCGCAGAGCCCGGTCTCCACCGTGCGGGAAGCCATCGCCGTCGACCCCAAGGCAGGCCTGCCACTTGAGAAGATACTCTGCACCCCCGCCACCAAGGACAAGGTGGACGGCGAAACGGTCTATGGCCTCACCGACGGCCCGCTGCCCGCGCCGGTCAGCGTGCTGTTCACGCCCGGCGCGGATCAGAAGGGTCGCGACCACGTCAGCGCGCTCGTCAAGCTGCATCCTGACATCGACGTGACGGACGTGGAGGACAAGGCGGACGAGGTTCTGACCCAGACCCTTTCCGACCAGATCGATGCCGCGGGTGACACCAACAGCCCGCTTGGCCTGCCGATCAAGGTTCTGGAAACGAGCCCTGTCATGGACACCATGGCGGTGATCTATTCCGGCGACGGCGGCTGGCGCGATCTTGACGAGGAAGTGGGCGGCGCGCTGCAGAAACAGGGCATTCCCGTAATCGGCGTCGATGCCCTGCGTTATTTCTGGAAGGAAAAGCAGCCGCAGGAAGTGGCGGGCGACCTTGCCCGCATCATCGACACCTATCGCAAGCAATGGAAGGTTCGAAACGTCGTATTGATCGGCTATTCCTTCGGTGCCGATATCATTCCTGCGACCTACAACCTCCTGCCCGACCGCGCGAAATCACATGTCGTGCAGCTCACCCTCATGGGATTGTCCACGGAGGTGGATTTCGAAATCTCCGTGCAGGGCTGGCTCGGCGTTGCCGGAGAAGGCAAGGGCGGAAAGACCGTGGATGATATCGCCAAGATCGATCCGAAACTGGTGCAATGCATCTACGGCACGGAAGAGGAAGATGAAGACCCCTGCCCCGGCCTGAAGGCGAAAGGCGTGGAAACGCTCGGTATCGAGGGCGGCCATCATTTCGATGAGGATTACGAGGCACTGGCCAACAAGATCGTGGCGGCACTGAAGACCCGGCTGCCGAAATAAGCCTCCCTGTCCCGACAGGCTTCGCAGACATTTCGAAGCCGCGCGAACAATCCCGTCGGGCCTCGTCCGCGTGAACCATGGAAGCCGGCAGTATTTGGCGGCTTCCAAGCGGGCGACCCGCGCCGGAAACCCTCTCTCATGGTTTCCCGCATCACCGCCGTGCTTGCGGAATCAATTAAACTATTATTCAAAAGAAACCGGCCGGCGGCGAATGATCATGGCATTTCCTCAACCGTGCTTCAGTTGATTGCCAACCATGGATTTTATATTTTCGGACCGGTTCAGGGAGCCGCCGCATGCCCGCCTTAAAGCGAAAGACAAAAACACCCGTCCTCGTGGAACGTATCGACCAGTTTGTCGCCCGCGTCAGGGAGGCGATGAAGAGCGACGATGCGGTACGCAACAGAAAGATCCGCGACCTGTGGGACGCCGAGGTCCGCTACCATTTCGACAATGGCCGCACGGAAAAGACACTCGAACTCTATATCATGAAATACCGTTACGCTCTGAAGGCCGAATTCGGCGTCAAGAGCACCCCGCTCGCCATCTGCAACATGAAGAAACTGCGCGAGCGGCTGAAGACCTATATCGAGCGGGCCGACTATCCGAAAACCGGCGTCGCCACATCGATCGTCGAAAAAATCGAGCGGGCTGAATTCAACACCGCCGGCCGCAAGCCGACGGTTCTTCTGCGCATAGCGGATTTCATTGCGGCGATGAACGGCGTGGCCACGAAAGAGGAAATGCAGGCCCTGTGGAACGCCGAACTCGGCACCATGAAGGACAGGGCGCAGACGACGATCATCTCCTACATCACCAGATATCGCAATGCGATCCGCGAAGCCTTCGGCGACGACCACCCGATGCTGAAGATCGCGACGGGCGATGCGGCGATGTATGACGACGCCCGCCGGGTCAAGATGGAAAAGATCGCCAACAAGCACGGCGCCCTGATCACATTCGAGAATTACCGGCAGGTTCTGAAGATTTGCGCCGATTGCCTCCAGTCCGCCGATCCGCTGATGATCGGCATCGGCCTGATCGGCATGACGGGACGGCGCCCATACGAGGTTTTCACCCAGGCCGAGTTTTCACCCGCCCCCTATGGCAGGGGCGTTTCCAAATGGAGCATCCTGTTCAACGGTCAGGCCAAAACGAAGCAGGGCGAAGGAACGAAATTTGGCGTGACCTACGAAATTCCGGTCCTTGCCCGGTCCGAAGCCATCCTCTCCGCCTACAGGCGCCTGCGCGAAAGCGGACAGGGAAAACTGTGGCACGGCATGTCGATCGACGATTTTTCGTCGGAAACCCGCCTGCTGCTCAGGGACACGGTTTTTAACCTGTTCGAGGATTTCTGGCCGAAGGAAGAGCTTCCCAAGCCCTATGGCCTGCGGCACCTTTATGCCGAGGTCGCCTATCACAATTTCGCGCCACCCCACGTCACCAAGAACAGCTACTTCGCCGCCATTCTGGGGCACAATAACAACGACCTCGAAACCTCGCTGTCCTACATGACCTACACGCTGCCCGAAGATCGCGACGATGCGCTGGCCCGCGCCAGACGCATCAACGAGCGGACATTGCAGCAAATGGCAACGGTCACGCCGGTTTCCCGCAAGGCGTGACGGGCGAGCCGCGGGTTTTCAGTCCCACGGCTCGCGACTTCATTCATCAAACCCGCTCGTCACCGGATGTGCGGTAAAGCAGGGTCAACACGGTCAGCAACAGACCCACCAGTGCGACCGAACCGAAAATGTAGAAATTCCACTCCGGGGCCAGCCCCCGCTGCAGGACGAGGCCGCCAATCATCGGGCCGGCAATACCGCCCAAACGACCGACCGCGAGCGAGAAACCGAGACCCGTACCGCGAATATGGACGGGATAGAGCCGGCCGACCAGAACATTGGCAAGGATCTGGGTTCCGATGGTTCCGGCACCGGCAAGCGCGACAAAAGCATAGAGCAACGGTCCCTTATTCACCGTCAGAGCCCAGATAGAGGCCGCACCGATGGCGAACAGAACCGCAACGACCACCTTGACGTTGCCCCTGTCGGCAAAACGTCCGCCCACGAGGATGCCGATTGCCGCGCCGACATTGAGCATGACGGAAAAGCTGAGCGCCGAACTGATATCGTAACCCATCTTGTTCATGATGGTGGGCAGCCAGTTGACCATGCCGAAGGTGAGAAGCAGCGAGCAGAAGTGAATGCCCCAGGCATTCAGCGTCGAAATCAGCCGGCCTTCCGAAAACAGCGCGCCGACGCCACCCTTCTGGATTTTCGCATGCGGCACGATGCGTTGCAGGCCGTAGCTGTCGCAGATGCCGTCTGCCTCCGCCTGCCGGCCCTTGCTTGCCAGCCATTCCGGCGATTCCGGCAGAAACCGCATGAAGATCGGCAAAAGCACGAGCGGCAGTCCGCCGATCAGCATCAGCGGCCGCCAGCCATAGGTCTCCAGCAGAAGGATACCCATGACGCCGGAGATGATGCCGCCGATCAGATAACCGAGGAAGGACAGGGAATTGGCCTGCGCCCTGCGCTTGGGCGGTGAAAATTCCAGCACCAGCGCCGTCACCGTCGGCAAAAGCGCGCCGAGCCCGAGACCGGCGAAGAAGCGGGTGGTTTCAAAGGCACGAAAATTCGGTGTCATGGCAGAGGCGATCATCATCGCCGAAAATCCGGCAAGGCTGATGAGGACAACCTTGCGGCGGCCGATACGATCAGCCATCGTGCCGGCGAAAAGCGCGCCGAGCAGCATGCCCACCAGCGTCAGCGCAGCGGCCCGCCCGACCATGGCGGGATTGAGCGCCCACGCCCCCTCTTTCAGCAATGCCGGCGCAACCGCGCCATAAACGACCAGATCGTAACCGTCGAACATGATCATAAGACCGCATGTCGCGATGACGCCAGCCGGGTTCTTCGTCCGCGCCGAAGCGGCGCTCATATAATTCGTGGACATGTTCCTCCCTTTCACGCGTGAACGCGCCATCCGGTATGGATTGACGTCTCCCGTTCATGCGATAGCTCCGCGAGTGCCCGGCTTGCTCCACCCTGCTATGTGTCTTGCTCCTGTCAAGACACATGCCGCCGATATCACCCGTCTTCGATTAAATATTGCAAATGCAATTTTTGCAAATGCAATATTGACGATTGCCAGATGCGAGACCTGGCCGAAATGTCAGTCAGGCTTCAGCCCGGAAATCCTCGACAATGTCGGTGCCCAGCGCAGGATACGAACCTGCCTGTAGACACCGTGAATGACAAAAGGATCGGCATCGCTGAAAGCGGTCATATCCTCGATGCAACGGGCCTCGGCGATGATGAGCGCGGCGGTGGTCTTACCGCTTTCCACCCGCATGGGACCGGAGGCCAGAATCCTGAAACCCTCGGGCGCGGCCTTTTCATCGCGCAAATGGGCCTTGTGAGCTTCCATCTGCGCCGTGCGTTGCTCGATAGCGGCCGGATCGCTTTCGGCAAAACGCACATAGAGTTCCATCTGGCCACCGCTGCTCATCGCGCCAGCACGAAGTCGTGGTTCACCGACCAGAACCAGCCGCCGAGGAAGCCCAGATCATGCGCCTTTTGCGCATCCTCCACGCGCTGGAAATCGGCCAGCAGGCTCTCCTTCACACCAAAGACCGCATCCGAACGGATGTAGGGATCGTCGGGATCGAAAATATGCGTGACGAGCGTGCCATAACCTTCTGCCGAGACGATGTAATGCAGATGCGCCGGCCGGTAAGGATGGCGCCCCATGGCCCGCAGCAATTGCCCGACCGGGCCGTCATCCGGGATCGGATAATATTTCGGTTTCGCCGCCCGGAACCAGTAACGTCCGTCCTCGCCGGTGATGAAAACGCCGCGCAGGTTGAAATCGGGCTGGATGCCCTTCTGCTGCACGTCGTAGAAACCTTCGTCATTGGCCTGCCAGACATCGATGCGCGCGCCGGCAACCGGTGTACCGTCGGTGTCGAGAATGCGGCCAGTCACGACCATATCCTCACCCTTGCCATCGAGGCAGATATTGGCGCCCATCGGCATTTCCGGCGCATCAGCCACATGGAAAGGCCCGAGAACAGTGGATTCTGAAGCCCCACTCGGCTTGCGGTGGTTGATGGCGTCGACCAGCATGGAAACACCGAGAATATCGGAAAACAGGATCCACTCCTGCCGCCATTCATTGCAGATCTGGCCGACTTCGGTGAGAAAATGGATGGCTTTCATCCATTCCTCCTCGGTCGGTTCGATTTCCTTCACCGCCTCGTGCAGCTTGCGGGTAACGACCGCCATGATCTCCTTCAGGCGCGGATCGTCACAGTCGCGCATACGGGCAATCACCGTCTCCGCCGAACGCTCCTCAACGAAATAGCCATCATCACTGGTCATCTTCGTATCCGTCATGTCTTCCTCCCATCACTCCGGCCGCGCGCCGTCAAAGGCGCGCTGCAACAGGTCGCGGATCGCGGTTTTTTCGATTGGCCGCGGGCACCAATAGGGATTGGCGGTCGCAAGCTCGGCCATGGGGTCGAGATCACCCTGCTGCACACCAAGCGCTACGAGGCTCGCTGGCGCGCCGAGCCGGGCGGCAAAGTCGAAAAGCCCGGCCCCGGCCCTGCCGCCGACACGTGCGGCAAGCGGCGCGAGCAGATCGGGCACCGCCTGTTCCACATAGGCAACGGTGTGCGGCAAGAGCACCGCATGGGTTTCGGCATGTGGCAGATCGAGACTGCCGCCCAGCGTGTGGCAAAGCTTGTGATGCAGGGACATGCCGACAGCACCGAGCACAGTGCCGCACAGCCACGCGCCATAAAGTGCCGTCTCGCGCGCCGTAATATCCTGCGGCTCGGCCTTCACGCCAGGAAGCGCCTCGACCATTGCCCGCAATCCCTCCACCGCCATCAGGCTGGCGATGGGATTGCGATCCCGAGCATAAAGCGCCTCGGCCGCATGGGCCATGGCGTTCAGCCCACTGGTCATGCTGATGGCCACAGGCAAACCGAGTGTCAGCTCCGCATCGTAAATCACAACCTCAGGCAGGATTTCCGGGCCCCGCATGGTGGTCTTCACCCCGTTTTCCGTCTGGCCGAGAATGGGCGTCACCTCGGAGCCGGCATAGGTGGTGGGAATGACGATCTGCGCCGCATCGGTGCGCAGTGCAATCGCCTTGCCGAGACCGGTGGTCGAGCCGCCGCCCAGCGCCACGACACAATCCGCACCAGTGGCGCGATAGGCATCGACCGCCCTTTTCGTCACCTCGACCGGCGTGTGCATGGCAGCCTCGGAGAAGACACCCACGGCAAGCTGGCCGAGCCGGGCGGCGAGCGCTTCCGCATCGCCCTTCTGCTGTGGTGTGGAGAGCACCAGCGCCCGCGACAGGCCAAGGCGGCGGATTTCCTCCGCCACGCCCGCCGAGCTGCCCGCTCCGAAGACGATGCGGGCTGGAGCTGCCATGTAGACAAAGGGCTGCATGGCTCAGGCCCCGTCGAGCTTGAACAGGCGACGCGCATTGGTGCGGCCGATCTTCACCCGGTCGGCCTCGGCGATACTTGTCGCATTGAACCAGTCGGAGGCATGGTCGATATTCTCGAACGGCCAGTCGGTGGAAAACAGGATGCGGTCGGCACCGATTTCCAGAATGGCGTCGATCAGCGTCTGGGTACGGAAATTGCCTGACGTCGTGATGTGGAAATTCTCGTTGAAATAATCCACGAAACGGCGCTTGGCCGGATAACGCGGTGGCAGCTTCACCCAGGCATTGCGGTGGTCGATACGCCACATCATGTAAGGCAGCCCCTCACCCATGTGGCCGAGAATGATGTTGAGGCGCGGATGCTCGTCGAACAGGCCGGACGCCATGAGACGCAGCGCGTGAACAGCCGTTTCCTGTGCAAAGGCCCAGGTGGGGCCGAGCAGCCAGGGATGGCCGTCATAGATGCGCGAATCCTGCGGCAGCGGATTGCGCGGATGCAGGTAAAACGGCACGTCGAGCTTCTCGACCGCTCCCCAGAAGGGGCGATATTGCGGCAGGTCGTAATAAAGCGGCGTCTGGCCGTCGCCCTCCTGGCTGAAACCGTTGACGAGCGCACCGACGAAACCGAGATCCTTGACGCAGCGCTGAAGTTCCTCCGTCGCCGCATCCGGGTCCTGTAACGGCAGGGCGGCGAAGCCCAGGAAACGATCCGGCCGCTTGGCGCATTCTTCGGCAAGCACGTCATTGGCGCGCTGCGCAATCTCGATCGCCTTCTTCTTATCCGGAATAGCCTGCACCGCCGGCGCATTCAGCGACAGGATCATGGTTTCGATGCCATGCGCATCCATCAGCTTCAGGCGTGTATCCTGAATGTCGAGCAGGCGGTGCTGCAGCTCCTTCCAGTAGTCACCGGGTACGAAACCGGCCGAATCCTGAAGTGTTTCCGGGATTGCGAAATGCTCCTCGAGAGCGACCTTGCCTTGCA
This sequence comes from Rhizobium rhizogenes, assembly GCF_002005205.3. The sequence goes on from NZ_CP019701.2 coordinate 2,269,372, forward strand.
TGTTGTTTCCTCCGAAATTGCTGTTCATGTGCCGCTCGATGCGCGGTCAATACTGGCCCTTGGGTTCCAGCCCGAGCATGCTCTGGCCGATCATCGTGCCCACGGCATCCCAGTTCATGCTGATGTGGCGGCCAACCGCATTGGCATCGCGCCAGGCCCGTTGCACGGGGTTGGCAAGATCAAGCCCGACGCCGCCGGTGGAATCGTTCAGCGCCTGCACGGCGCGTAGCGCCAGAGACACCGCAAAGGCCTGGCCACGGCGGCTCAGAAGACGGTCATCCACCGTGAATTCCGCCCGACCTTCAATCCGGGCCTGCGCCAGCACCTGCGCGCGCGCCACATCGCGCAGCAGGATTTCGCAGGCCGCATCGACGCTCGCGGCCGCTTCGGCAACGCGCAGCTGAATGGTCGGGAATTCGGCCATGCGGTTGTTGCCGCCGGCCACCGCGCCGCGCGTCACCCGGCCGCCGACATGGTCGACATAAGCGACAAGCGCACCCTTAGCCGCGCCAACGCCGGCGGCCGCAAGACAGGAGGGAATGCCGGTCAGAAGCGGCATGTTGAACAGGCCTTCCTCGGCATAATATTGCCCGCCGGGCGTCTTGCCGCTGGTGGCGTCCGGGAAGGTCAGAACCCGATGTTTGGGAACGAAGACATCATCGAGAACCAGCGTCTTGGAGCCCGTGCCGGCCAGCCCCACCACATGCCAGGTATCTTCAATGACATAGTGGCTGGCGGGAACGAGAAGGAAGGCGGGAACCGGCCTGCCCTCGCCCTGCGGCGGCAGAATGGCGGCGCAAAGAGACCATTGCGCATTTTCGCAACCCGAGGCGAAGGCCCATTTGCCGCTGAGGCGATAACCGCCCTCGGCGACGTCAGCCTTTTTCACCGGTGCGTAGGAACCACATAGCAGCGCGTCAGGGTTTTCACCCCAGACATCGGCCTGCGCCTCTTCCGGAAACATCGCCAGCAGCCATTGATGGGCGGAAAGCAGGCCGGCCACCCAGCCCGTCGATGCGCAGGCGGCCGAAAGCTCGATATTGGCCTCGACCAGTTCAGCGAATTCACCGCCCTTTCCGCCAAAGGCGCGGGGCTTGACGATATCGAAATAACCGATGCCGCGCAGCGCCTCGATATGGCTGGCGGGCACGCGTCGCGCCTCTTCCGTCTGGCGGGCGCTCGCCCGGAAAAGATCGGCTATGTCGGCAACACGGCCGGTGAGGCGAACACGCGGGGTCGTTTGCGCCGGCTGTGGCGCATGGCTCATATCGTTCATGATTGTCTCCTTCCGGAAGTGACTTGGCCGGGAATTATCTGGCCGGAAATATCAGGCCGGCAAGCCAGCCGGACTTGCGGCGCAATATTGGGCGTTTTCGTAAAGCAGCGGCCGCGTCGTCTCGCGGACATCGGCCGAAACCACCTGCCCGATGAACACGGTATGCGTTCCATAGGGCATCGCCGCCACCCGGCGGCAGGCGATGGCCGCGTGGGCCGTGGGCAGATAGAGGACGCCGTTTTCGTGACGTTGCCAGTCACCGTCGCGGAAACGCTCTTCCGGCGACACCTTGCCGCTGAAAGCATCCGAGAGCGCGGCCTGATCCTGCGTCAGCACGTTGACGATGAAATCGGGCCGGCACAGCAGCAGTTCATGCAGCAGCGTGCGGTTGTTCAGGCAGACCAGAAGCGATGGCGGTTCCATGGAAACCGAGGTAACGGCGGTGACGGTCATGCCGTGATCGCGCTGATCACCGGAAGCGCAGGCAGTGATAACCGTCACGGTGGCCGGAAAACGGCGCATCGTCGTGCGGAAAGTCTGGCCGACGCCTTCCGGCGCAAGGCTGTTCGGGGCGAACAATGCTGATGTCATGAGATCCTCCCAAATCCTGCATTCCTATTTATTTGCATTTGCAATGTTTGTCAATGCAAATGTTTTTTGTCATTTTATCCAACGGGGAAACCTGCCACTCCCCGGCCTTCTGGAGCGAAGCTATTGAAACGAATGGATTGTGCCGGTACAGCCGATAGGCGCACATCAGCATCTGCGCAGATGGTTCTCAAACGGGGATTTGCTCGTGTCTTATCAGTTCACCGACTCGGTACCCTACCTGCTCAACTGGGTGGGCGTTCGGCTTGGCGAGCGTTTCTCGCTGAGACTGGTATCCTATGACATCACCCTGCCGATGTACCGCGTGCTGGCGACACTGAGACAGCAGGAAAGCAAGACGCTGACCGAACTTTCGGACATGGTGTCGGTGGAGATTTCCACGCTGTCCCGCCTGGTGGGGCTAATGGTCCGGCGCAACCTCGTCAGCCGCGAGCGGCCGGCTGACAATGCCCGCATCGTGCGTATCACGCTGACCGCAAAGGGCGAGGAACTGGCCGACGAACTCATGCCCATCGCGGCAATGTTTGAAAAAACCGCCATCGAAGGCCTCGATCCCGCCGAAGTGAAACTGTTCAAAAGCATCCTGCGCCATATCGGCCGCAACATTGCCGGTCTCTGACAGCGGCAAAGGACATCGGACGCGCGGCTATCCGCAGCTCGCCGCACAGTTTTCCGGTGCAATGTACTTGCAATGACCTGTTCCTATCCCTGCGGAAATTCACCGCAGCTGAAAGGAATTCCCATGTCCGACAGGTCATCACTTGCAGTCCCGGCAGCGATCATCCTCATCGCCGCCGCATCGATTGTGCTCACAGCCTGCGCATCGACCGTCATGAAAAGCTATATCGGCGCGCCCATCACCAGCGTGATGCTGGACTATGGGCCGCCGGACAATGTCTACAGCCTGGGCCCCGGCCAGCAGGCCTATCAATGGCGCAAGAACAAGACGCAGGTGGTGGCCGGATCATCAAGCGGTGAAGTACGCTCGACACGGCACGGCGAACGTTACGAAGTGTCCGAAACGCCGGGTTATGTCGAGCGCATCGATTGCTATTATACTTTCTACACCCGCAGCTCCGGTAACGACTGGTATGTGACGAGCTTCCGGCAACCCTCGCTCGAATGCGAATGATCCTCTTATCGTCCCGCCGCCCGTTCAATGCCATTCCCCGCTTGCCGCCGCCCTGGTCCTGAAAGCGGCGGCATTGTTTGGATTTTCTTTTCCGGCATCTATCAGGGCGGCCGGATCAGAAACGATAGTTCAGGCCGGCCTTGATGACGTGATCGCTGACATCTGTCTTCGATCTGCCGCTGGAGGTCGTCGTCGACACATTTCCCGTGTTCACATAGTTATATTCAAACTTGGCCGACAGACCGCCGCCGAAACTCTGTTCGACGCCCGCTCCCACCAGATAACCCCGCTTCCAGTCATCCGGCCCTGTAACGCCGTTTCCATCCTTGAACTTCGTCGTGGTCAGGCCTGCGGTGCCGTAGAGAAGGGTACGGTCGAGCGCCACACCGGCCTTCAGCTTGGCGGCGCCACGGAAACGCTCTCTCAGGCGGCCATTCGGCACGCGCGCATCGTTGCCGAGATAGGAGCCTTCGAGTTCCGCCCCGACGACACCGGAGCCGAACTGGAAATTGTAACCGGCCTGTACACCACCCGTCAGACCACGGCCACCGGCCAGAGGATTGAATCTCGGGGAGGCGACGCCGCCATGAGCGCCGATATAAGCCCCGCCCCAGGAAAAGGCCGGCGGGTTGGCATAATCGAATTGCTGGGCATTGTAGTTGGCAAGATCGGCGGAATAGGCACTGGTTGCTGCCATGACGGCGGCCGTGATGGTAACAAGCGATTTTGCGATGAGCGACATGAATGACTCCAGACGAAACCAGGTGCGTCACATTCTGACGCGGCAGGGTTTCCGTTCGTGTTGAAGAGCCGGAAACCGGCCCCCGTGGTCTCCTGTGCGGATGAGCGCAGCAGATACGGGCATTTTCCCCACGAGAATTACGTCTGGATTGCACGCAGATATTTTATCTAAAAATAATTGATATTTTTAATGCACTTACGCTCATTTTCTTAACTTAATTTTAAGAATCTCCGCGATCCGGATTGCGCCAGAAATGATTCATGGCCCAGCACCGCTCCGTGGTGCGACGGAGCGGATCTCCAGCCGAACACAGAAGCCGGGATCGAGGTCGAGGAACAGCACCCTGCCCCGATGAAGCTCGGCCGCCTTCTGCACGAGATTGAGGCCAAGGCCGGCACCGGAGGAATTGGTGTTGATGCGATGGAACGGCTCGAATACCTGCTCGCGTTCCGCAACGGGTATGCCCGGGCCTTCATCACAGACATCTATGGTTCCGGTTGCCCCAACCCGAACGACAATTGCGCCCCTGCCGCCGCCATGATCGATGGCATTGCGGATGAGGTTGACGACCGCCATCTCGATGATCGAGGTCTGGACCGTGAAGAGAGCCTTTCCTTCGCTCGGCTCGAAATCGAACTCATAACCGGCATCCATCGCAATCGGCGCAAGATCGGTCGCGATGCGTTCGACGAGAACATTCAGATCCTGCTCTTCGGCAGGCAGTTCCACCGCGCCCACCGCCTGCATTTCAAGAAGCTGATGCGCGACGCGGGTGAGGCGGTCGATATCCGCCCGCAGCTGCCGGCTCAGCTCGTCATCGGGAAGAAGATCGGCCCGGACGCGCGCAATCGCAATCGGCGTCCTCAGTTCATGGGCGGCATCGGCCAAAAAGCGGTTGCGGCGATTATAGCCCTCGTCCAGTTTCGAGAGCGCAACATTGAAGGCGTCCACCAGCGGAATGATTTCACTCGGCACCTTCGAACGATCGATCCGGGCGGAACGGTTCTCAAAATTGATCGATTGTGCCTGGGCGACCGTTTCCATGAGACCGCTCAGCGAACGGCCAACCGCACGGGGCGTCACCAGCAATGTCGCAATACCCGTCAAGAGCAGCATGGGCACAACGGCGACAAGGATGATGAAGCCCACGCCGGGCAGCACGGTCAGCCAGCGGATGGCACCATCGGCATCCTTTTCGAGATCCAGCTGCACATTGATCCACAGACTGATGCCGTCATTCGGGAAGCCTTTTTCCGTCCCGGCAATGAACTGCAGCCGCCCGGCCGGCGTATCGCGGTTTTCCATGGTGGCCCGGACCGTTTCCCCGGCCTCCAGACGCGCTCTCTCGATGCCCCGGGGAAACACCGCTTCCAGAGCGGCCGCCGGGATATCCCCATATTGCAGCACGATTTCGTCGGCGTCCCGCACGACAAACCAGAGATCGGGATAGCGCTGCTTCAGCGCTTCCAGATCGGGCGTCGCCGACACCTGTGCCCGACCCTGCCCATCCTTTGTCACGCTTTCCGCAATGATGCGCGCGGCCTCTTCATTGGCGCCTTCCAGCCGCGGATCGATGATCCAGATCCAGCCGACGAGAAGAATGACGAAAAGAACGAGAAAAAATGCCTGCAAGGCGAAAAGGCGCTTCATCAGCCCCCATCGCAGGGATCGGTTGCGCTCCGGTCTCATGTCTTTGCCCGGATGAGATAACCAATGTTGCGCACGGCTCTTATCTCCACCGTCGCTTCCGCCTGCGCCAGCTTCTTGCGGATGCGCGAGATATGCGCATCGAGCGCATTGGACTCGATCTCATCGTCGAGCGTATAAACCGCCTCGATCAGGCTCGACCGTGTCACGATGCGGTTCGGACGCCGCATCAGCGCTTCAAGGGCCAGATATTCCCGACGCCGCAACTCGAGGACGGAACCCGCAACACTGACTTCATTGCTTTTCGGATCGATACTGAGATTTCCGAAAACCGTATATTTGTCGGAAATGGAAGGGCCGCGCCTGTGAAGGGCCCTTAGGCGGGCAAGCAATTCCTCGATTGCGAAAGGCTTGGCGAGATAATCATCCGCCCCCGCATCCAGCCCATCGACCCGGTGATCGACGCTTCCAAGCGCCGTCAGAACCAATATCGGTACGGAATGTTTCCGGCGGCGAAGCGAGGATACGAGGCTCAGCCCCTCGCCATCCGGCAGGCGGCGATCCAGAACCAGCACATCGTAGGAGCCATCCCGCGCAAGCGCATCGGCATCGCTGATGGTGCTGACATGATCGGCAAGCACATCACGCCGGCGCAGGGCCTCGAGCAGCGCACGCGCCATTTCGGGTTCATCCTCAAGAAGCAGGATTCGCAATGACTTTCCCCCAAAGACGAGCTCTCGCCATCTCCACCACTGTTCGGTGAAGGTTGCAGGTAGATTGCAGGCGGGCCGGCCTTCTTCTTGTAGCACCGCAACCGACGTAATCCGACTGGCATCGCAGGCGTTTTGGTGACACCACATTACTGTCCCACGTGTCGTCCGGACATGCCGTGAACAGCGAGCGGGCGTCAGACCTCGGGGGCGGGCCTGTATCCGTGTCTTGCATAAAAGCGGTCAAGCTCGCGCTGCTGCGGCACCTCGCCGGTATAGATCGCGATATAGTCCGCAATCCTTCTCATCCGCACCGCCACATCTTCCTCGACCTGCATGGAAATATAACCGATCTGCACGAGATAAGTGGTGCGGGCGCGCACATCTGCCGTATTTTCGGGGTGGCCGAAACGCATGAACATGCGCGAAAGCGCTTCCATTCTCATCTGGTCGGCTTTGCGAAGCTCGGCAAGAATATCATCAGACTGCAGCGCCCAGCTGCGAACCGCGAATTCGAACTTGCTGTCAAAAAGCGAGGAATCCAGCCAGCAATCGAAAACATTCAGCATCGCCTCGGCCAGGGTTTCCGCATAGGCCTCCGATTGCCTGAGGATGCTTCCCGTGTTCTTCTCGCGCCAACGGGACAACAGCGCCGCCAGCAATTCCTCCCGGTCCTTGAAGAACCAGTAGAAGCTGGTGCGCGAGAGATTGAGCTTTTTCGCCAGAGGCAGGATCTTGACGGAATCCACCCCGGATTCCAGCAGCGCCTCGTAGGCGGCCTCAAGCCAACCCTCCTGCGATCCACGCCAACCGGTTTCGTTCAATGTCGCTTCCATGACAATTGCGTAGCAAATCAGTCCCTGCGCGACAAGGCAAAGCGTACACTCTTGTCGAACTCACAAACACCGGTGTTTTCTTAATTGACACATATGTACATTTTCTCTTAGCCTTGTTCCACAACCGTTTTGGAGCAGGCACATGTCGAACGATCCCCTTCTTCAGCCCTATCAGCTCAAACATCTGACGCTGCGCAACCGCATCATCGTCACCTCCCACGAACCCGCCTACCCCGAAGACGGCATGCCGAAAGGACGCTACCGCGCCTACACCGTCGAGCGGGCCAGAGGCGGCGTGGCGCTGACGATGACGGCGGGCTCTGCCGCCGTGTCGAAAGACAGCCCGCCCGTTTTCAACAATCTCTTGGCCTACAAGGATGAAATCGTTCCGTGGATCCGGGAAATGACCGACGCCGTGCATGAGGCCGGTTCGGCGATCATGATCCAGCTGACGCATCTTGGCCGCCGCACCCGCTGGGACAAGGGCGACTGGCTGCCGGTCCTCGCGCCATCGCATCAGCGGGAAGCGGCGCACCGCGCCTTTCCGAAGAAGATCGAGGACTGGGATATCGAGCGCATCATCAAGGATTTCGCCGACGCTGCCGAACGAATGAAGGCGGGCGGCATGGATGGCGTGGAACTGGAAGCCTATGGCCACCTCATCGACCAGTTCGTCTCACCCCTGACCAACGAGCTTGACGGCCCCTATGGCGGCTCGCTTGAAAACCGCATGCGCTTCTGTCTCGACGTCTTCAGGGCGATACGCCAACGCGTTGGCGACGATTTCATCCTCGGGGTTCGTTACACCGCCGATGAATGTCTTGAGAACGGCACCGGCAAGGCGGAAGGCATCGAAATCTCCAGACGGCTGAAGGAGAGCGGCCTGATCGACTATCTCAACGTCATCAGGGGGCATATCGACACCGATCCCGGCCTGACCGACGTCATCCCCATTCAGGGCATGGCCAGTGCGCCGCATCTTGATTTCGCATGCGAAATCCGCGCGGCGACCAGCTTCCCCATCTTCCATGCCGCCAAGATCCAGGATGTCGCCACCGCCCGGCATGCGATTGCCGCCGGCAAGGTCGACATGGTCGGCATGACCCGCGCCCACATGACCGATCCGCATATCGTCCGCAAGATCATGGAAAAGCGGGAGGAGGACATCCGCCCCTGCGTCGGCGCCAATTATTGCCTTGATCGCATCTATCAGGGCGGCCTCGCCTTCTGCATTCACAATGCGGCAACCGGCCGCGAGGAAACCATGCCGCATGAAATCACCCGGGCTGAGAAAAGCCTGAAGGTGGTGATTGTCGGCGCTGGCCCGGCAGGCCTTGAAGCAGCAAGGGTCTGCGCCGAGCGTGGCCATGCGGTCGTGGTCTTCGAAGCCGCCAGCGACCCCGGCGGCCAGATCCGCCTGACCGCACAGAGCGAACGCCGCCGCGAAATGATCGGCATCATCGACTGGCGCATGAACCAGTGCGAAAAGCTCGGCGTCATCTTCCATTTCAACAGCTGGGCGGAGGCGGATACGGTTGTCTCCGAAAAACCCGACGTGGTGATCATCGCCACCGGCGGACTGCCACATACCGAGGTGCTTTCGAAGGGCAACGAGCTGGTCGTCTCCGCATGGGATATCATTTCCGGCGACGTCAAGCCGGGCACCAATGTTCTCGTCTATGATGATGCCGGCGACCACACCGGGCTTCAAGCCGCCGAATTCATCGCCAAGGCGGGCGGCAAGGTCGAGATCATGACGCCGGATCGCTCTTTCGCCCCGGAAGTCATGGCCATGAATCTCGTGCCCTATATGCGTTCGCTGCAGAAACGCGACACGACATTCACCGTCACCTACCGGCTGGAGGCGGCGGAAAGAAGCGGCAATCAGATCATCGCCCATGTCGGCAGCGATTATGGCGGCGTTTCGAAACAGCGCGTTGTCGACCAGATCGTCGTCAATCACGGCACAATCCCGCTGGACGAGCTTTATTTCGAGCTCAGGCCCGGCTCAAAGAACCTCGGCGAAATATCCTATGACGCGCTGATTGCGGGCGCGGCCCAAACCGTCGAGCGTAATCCGACCGGCGCCTACCGGCTGTTCCGGATTGGTGATGCGGTCGCAGCGCGCAACACCCATGCGGCAATCTACGACGCACTGCGCCTCGCTAAAAACATTTGAGAGAGAGCCGCCCGGTGGCGGCCTCATAACTCAAGCGATACCGCGAACCGCTGACCGAATTGCGAAAACTGCAATCGCCCGCCCAGCCGGTCGATTGCCATCTTGACGATGGCAAGCCCAAGGCCGCTTCCACCCGGTTCCGATCGCGGCGAACGGTAGAAGCGCTGCAGCACCCGTTCCTGCTCCTCCACCGCGATCCCCGCCCCTTCGTCGATGACCACCACGTTCACCTTGCCGTTTGCCAGTTCCGCCCGGCATTCCACCGTCGATCCCTTCGGCGAGTGCTGCACGGCGTTTTCCATCACGTTGCGGATCGCAAGACGAAGCAGGGACCGATCCGCCTCGATGAGGATCGTATCCGCCTCTTGCGAAAGCCGGCAGGTAATTTCAACCGCGCGTGCTCGCCTGAGCGGCTCCAGCTCCTGTATGACATCAAGGATCAGACGGGGAATGTCGACGCCGGCTTTCGTAGCCTGCGCTTCGGCGGCATCGACGGCAGCTAGGTCGATAAGCTGTTTCGCCATCCGGCTTGTCCGGTCGACGCTTTGCTCGATGCGCCGCAGCGCCTGTTGCTGCACCTCGGGATCGGTGGAGCGCATGGCCACCTGCGCCTGCGTCTTCAGCCCGGCAAGCGGCGTCTTCAATTCATGTGCGGCATAGGTCGTGAACTCGCGTTCCCTTTCCCGCGTCGCCTGAACACGCGCCAGAAGGCTGTTCAGCGCATGGATCATCGGCCGAAGCTCTGATGGCGTTCCCTTGTCGGCAAAGCCGTGGAGTTCAGTCGCGTCGCGTGCTTTCATGCCGTTTGCGAGCTTTTGCAGGGGCGCAAGCCCCCGGGAAACACACAGCCAGATAAGGCCAGCCATCAGCGGCATGATGAAAAGCGCCGGATAAAGAAGCCCCTTGATGACATCGTCAACCAGCCGGTCGCGAACCTCGACACTGTCGCCCACCAGAACCCGGACACCGAGGTCGGGTTTCACGACCGCATAGACGCGCCATTCGATGCCGTTGATGACCGTATTCTGGAAGCCCGAGGCATGATCCGAAAGGGAAGCATCCGGGGCGCTGTCCGATTTGCTGAGCAGACGGCCGCTGATGGACCAGATCTGGCAGGCGAGCTGGCGTTCGTAGGAGGGTACCGCCGCCGCATCAGCGTTCGCGTCCTCATCATGCGTCGGTGAATGGCCGTCTATCAGGCGGATATCGACAGGGCGGTCGCCGACGAGGGATCCGACCATTCTTGCCGATTCCACCAGCCGCGCATCGAGAACATGCTCCAGCCGCGCCTTCGTGCTGGTATAGATCCACACGCAGGCCGACAGCCAGACGAGGCCCGTCATCAACAGAAGCACGGTAAACAATCTTGCCCGGATCGACATCACGCAACCCTCCCGACGCGGTAACCGACGCCGCGCACCGTCTCGATGAAACCGGCGCCCAGCTTGGAACGAAGCTTGTGGATGTGGACCTCGATGGTGTTGCTTTCCACATCCTCCTGCCAGCCATAGAGCTTTTCTTCCAGAACCGGCTTTGAAAAAATCATGCCGGGATTCTGCATGAGGGCATGGATGATCGCAAATTCGCGGCGCGACAGCGCAATGACACTGTCATCCTTCTTCGCCACCATCTTCGCCGGATCGAGCGTTACGCCCAGCGCCGACAGCGTGCCTTCGGAACGGCCCTCGCCGCGGCGGATGATCGCCCGCAGCCGCGCGGCAACCTCATCAAGATCGAAAGGCTTGCCCAGATAATCATCCGCGCCGGCATCGAGGCCGCAAATCTTGTCCGTGGTCGCATCCTTGGCGGTGAGCAGGAGGATTGGTACCCGGTTGCGTTCATTGCGGGTGTGGCGCAGAAGATCGAGACCTGACCCGTCAGGCAACATCACATCAAGGACAACGGCATCGAAACGGCAGTTCTCGAGGGCGATTTTTGCATCGCCAAGCGTCATGACGGCATCGACGGTGAAGCCGGCAAGCTGCAGCCCGACACGAAGACCATCAAGCAGGACATCATCGTCCTCGACCACCAACAGACGCATTGAGCACTCCATCATTCCGACACACGGGTATTTTGATGCGCGGGAACCTGAAAACCGAACCTTAAGGCTGGCTTAAGCTTCCAGCCGGAAGCCTGCGCCATCCATGGCTTATCCCACAAGGCCTACCCCATAAGGAAAGAGAATGCGTTTCAATTTTTCGTTCGTGCTCCTCGTTCTCATGTCCATTTGCGGACCGGCGCTCGCGCTCGGTCCGCCGATGGACATGGCGGATGCGTTCAAGCTTTCGATAGACCGCACGGGAACGGCGGCCACCTTCCGCTGGCAAGTCGCCGAGGGATATTATCTCTATCGGGAGAGCCTGCAGGCCAGCACTGAGGACGGAACGAAGCTCGATCTCAGGACGCAGGCCGGCGAGATGAAGGATGATCCCGGCTTCGGCAACACCGAAGTCTATTTCGGGCAAGCCGCCGCCACGCTCGCCGACGCGCCGCAGACGATGAAGCTGACATTTCAGGGATGCCAGGATGGCGGCATCTGCTATCCCTTCAGAACGGTCGCCATCGATGGGTTGCGGATCGAAGCGGAGGCGCCGTTCGGCATAAGGCCGCAGGAACCGCCCGCATTTCAGTCCTTCGCCCTGATCGCGCCGTCCGCGGAACCGGAAAAGGCTGAGCAGTCAGTACCTTCACCCGTACCCCCGGCCGAGCCGGGCATGGTGGAAGGTTTTCTTGCCCGGGGCGGCACGGCGCTGCTTCTCGCTTCCTTCATGGGTCTTGGCGTACTCCTCGCATTCACGCCCTGCGTATTTCCCATGTACCCCATCCTCGCGGCCACGCTTGGCCGGCAGGGCGCTTCACTGTCGCCCGGTCGCAGTTTTCTCCTGTCCTCAACCTATGTCGTCGCGCTTGCCGCCGCCTTCAGCCTGTTCGGCATACTGGCCGCATGGCTTGGCCAGAGCTTCCAGATTGCCCTCCAGTCGCCACCGGCCATTCTCATCACCGCCGCCGTCTTTATCATTCTGGCGATCGCCAGTTTCGGCATGGTCGAGGTCCAGCTTCCGGCCGGCCTTCGCGACCGGCTGGCGCGATCGCAGCGTTCGCTCGGCGGATCGTTCGGCTCGACCGCCATTCTCGGTTTCAGCTCGGCGCTGCTGATCGGCCCCTGCGTGACGGCGCCGCTTGCAGGCGCACTTCTCTATATCGCCAAGAGCGGCAACCTGCTGCTCGGCGCAGCAGCGCTCTTTGCGCTCGGCATCGGCAAGGGCATTCCCCTCATCCTCATCGGCACCTCCGGCGCGGCATTGCTGCCGCGGGCCGGCGCATGGATGGCGCAGATACGTTGGCTGTTCGGCTTCATCTTCCTTGCCACCGCGATCTGGTATCTCGACCGGCTCATTCCTCCATCCGCAACGCTCGCGCTTTCCGCAGCGCTGCTCGTTATCATCGGTGTTTTTTTCGGTGCTCTCGACGCGCTGCCGCAACAGGCCGGCATTGGCCGCCGGCTGATGAAATCGGCCAGCCTTCTTTCCATGCTCTACGGAGCGTTTCTCGCTTTTGGCGCGGCAAGCGGCAGCACCAGCATGCTCCAGCCGCTGCAATTCTCCGGCAGCCCGGTCGCCAGCCGCTCCCTGCCCGGCCTGACAAAGGCGAGTTTTGCAACGGTGAGTTCCAATCAAGAACTGAAAGCCGCGGTCGCTGACGCAGGAAAGCCAAGCCTCGTCTACTTCACCGCGGACTGGTGCGTTTCCTGCCGCGTCATCGAACGCTCCGTTCTGAGCGATCCACAGGTCGCGGAAAGCCTTAAGGATACGAACCTTATCTCGGTCGATCTTTCGGACATGACGTCAGACAAACAGCAATTGATGAAGGATAGCAATGTCATCGGCCCGCCGACCATGCTGTTCTTCGACAAAAAAGGAACCGAACTCCCCTCCATCCGCATGGTGGGCGAAATTTCGGTCCGTTCACTCATCGATGCGGCCGCGCAAACGCAGCAGGCGCTTGCAAAACCGGCAATCGACAATACCGCAGGAGCCCGCCAATGACCCTTACACGCCGACAGCTTGTCGCAATGGCCGGCCTTGCCGCCATTGCTCCCCCCTCATTTGTTTTTGCCGAGACAGACCCGACAAGCCGGGAGATGGTGCTGCACGATCCGGATGCCCCGGTCCTTGGCAATCCGAAAGGCGACGTGACGGTGGTGGAATATTTCGACTACCAGTGTCCCTATTGCAAATCCTCCTACGGCATGGTGCGCGACGTGGTCGAACAGGATGGCAAGGTGAGGCTTGTGCTGAAAGACTGGCCGGTCTTCGGTGGCGCATCGATCATGGCCGCGCAGGCGGTGCTCGCCAGCGCCAGGCTCGGCAAATATGAAAAAACGCTCGACGCCATGTTTCACACGCCGAACAAGCTGCAGCAGGCCGATGTCGAAAAGGCCCTCAAGAAAGCGGGCCTGACCTTCGACGGCGTCGGCAAGGCCGTCATCGAGCATCAGGCATGGATTTCCGGCCTGCTGGACCGGAACTGGGTACAGGCCGCCGCCTTTAAATTCGTCGGCACGCCATCATTTGTGGTGGGAACGACGAGCTTTGCCGGTGTCCTCGACCGCAAGGGCCTGAAGGAAGCAATCGCCAAGGCACGGGGATAGGACGAGACGGCAAAGGGCATCGCCACTGCGATGCCCGGCCGGAATGTTAAAGCGATGGTTTCAGTCCGACTGGACCTGAAACCATCATTCTCCGAACGTTAAGCCTGTTCACGCGCTCTTTTGAAAAGATCGGTAAAGGCTTCCGCGCTCTGTACCGCACCGGGGACGAGGAACTTGCCGATGATGAAAGCAGGCGTTCCCGTCAATTGCAGCGACATCGCCTGTTCATGATTGCGCGCAAGCAGATCATCGATCTCCGCCGCTTTCGACTTCATGTCGCGCTCGAGACGGGCAAAGTCGATGCTTGTCGCACGCACGGTGTCGCGCATCTCGTCGGCCTTCACCTTCGGCGTCTTGATCGCCATCAGCGCATCATGGACGATGTGATAAGCGTCCTGATATTTCGCCGCCAGCGCCAGTCGCGCTCCCTCGACGGAGTCGGGCGTTATGATCGGCCAGTCCTTGTAGACCATCCTGACATCCCCGTCTGCCGTGACCGCATTGCTCATGGGAACGGCCGTCTTTTTGCACCAGGGGCAATTATAGTCGAGAAAGGCGACCATGGTGAGCTTGCCGGCGGGATTGCCGGAAACGGGTGCCGCCGGATCGCGCAGGATCATCTCGAGCTTCAGACCGTTGGGCGAGGCTGCTGCCGGCGATGCGACGGCCGAGACCACCGAAATCGAGCCGAAGAGAAAGGCACGGCGTCTGAGCCCAGCAAGGGCTGAAACATCCGCGCGGTTTCGAACATCATGTGCCATGGTGATGGGCCTTCTTTCTTTTCCGTACCGGTCGTCAGGCAGCGAGTTGCTGGCGTTTCGAGGGGTCGGGAATAACCACGATGGTGCTGCCGTCCCTCACATTGTTGAAGAGGTCGATGACATCCTGGTTCAACAGCCGGATGCAGCCGGAAGAAACCGCCTTTCCGATCGAAAAGGCCTCCGGTGTTCCGTGCAGGCGGTAAAGCGTGTCCCGGCCGCCCTGATGAATGTAGAGCGCCCGCGCGCCGAGCGGGTTCTTGAGGCCGGGCGGCATTCCGCCATTGGCGATGCTGTAGGGCTGGAGGCTGGGCTGCCGCGCCACCATCTCGTCCGGCGGGGTCCATTTCGGCCATGCCCGCTTGTAGGCGACAATCGCCCGGCCGGCCCAGGAGAAGCCGTCCCGGCCGACGCCGATCCCGTAACGGGTCGCCTTGCCGCCCGGCAGAATGTGATAGAGGAACTTGTTCGGCGTATCGACGATCAGTGTGCCGGGCTTTTCGTCGGTCGGATAATCGACGACCTGCCGCCAGTAGCGGGGGTCCACCTGCTTGATGTTCACCGCCGGGACCGGAAACGTCTCATCGGGAAGCGCCGCATACATTGCTGGCGTGGCCGGCGCAGGCGTCTCGGGCAAGGGTTCGTCGTTCCTCGACAGCGTCGCCGGCTTTGGCGGCTGACCGGACGTGGCGCAACCCGCCAGCAGGCCCGCAAGCCCAAGGGCAAGAAGATTTCTGCGGGTGGTGAAAATCGGGATATCGTGCATTCTGGGCTGTGTCTCCTATTCGGCGACACATAGCCGGTCCCCACCTTAAGCCAGTCTTAAGGCCACCACCCGCACGGCAATTCGTCCGGATCGACGTTACTGCGGATCATCGACAAGATAAATGACCACCCCTTGGAGCGGTCATTTTCTCTGTGTTCGATGCAGTTCACCAGCGGGTCAGACCAAGCAGCTTTTCACCGAGCGGGTTGAGCCTTGCGGTTTCGGCATGACGTTTCTCCCATTCACGCGGATCACCCGGAAAGGCGTCGCGCTGCGGATGATCGAGTTCCCTCCAGAGCCGAATCCGCTCCTGCCGTTCTGCCTCATTGTCGAATTCCGCCGGGTGCATGGAGATGTATTGCGCCATGCGCACGCGGCCATCGGAATGGTTGGGACGCACGCCATGGGCAAGCAGCGAGTTGAAGATCATCAGATCACCCGGTTCCATATCGATATTGACGACGGAGAGGCCAGCCATATCCGGATGCATCGGATCACGATCTTCCGGCTGCGTCTTCACCCATTCGTCAAAATGCTCAAAAAGATAGGGCACGCACTGAAAACCGCCGACATCGCCATCCTGTTTCTGCAGGCTCAGCACGCCCTGTACGCCGATCGGCAGCGGGCGGATGGACGTATCCACATCCCAGTGGATGAAGCCGTTGGGATTGCCCTTCACCTTTTTCGGCGGATTGAGATTGGCGCGGTCGATGGTGACCCACAGATCCTCCCGGTCCCATATGTCGACGAAGACGTCGTAGACCCGCTGCTCCACGCGATTGTCCCAGAGATACTGGTGATTATAGATCTCCAGCATGCCGGTATTGTTCAATTCCTTCATCTTGTGTTCGCGTCTTTGCGGCGCATACCACGTCGAAGCGTCGGCCGGGTCCTTCTCATCGAATTTCCAGAGCAGATCGACAAGGCGTTCCACATTCGCCGCAGGCACCGCCTGACGGACAATGATATAGCCCCTCGTCGTCCAGTGCTGCCAGTCCGCTTCCGACAGGACGCGCAGCGGCAAGGTCTTTTTGATATCCTTGAGCTGGGTCGTGGCGGCCGTCGTCGGATGGCTGTCGCGTTTGATTGCTGCGGTGGATTGCATGTCGTTCTCCCATCATCATCTCCCTGACCATCAGGCGATGAAAGGAAAACTACGGCTTTCCGGGCGGACGTGTTGTCCGCAGATGGACAATACTGATACTATTCCAGCGTATAGATCCCAAAAGGCGCGGAATGAGACCACATCTCGAACATCTGCCGACATCGCCGGAGTCATCCTGGAGCAGGCTCAACCGGCGGCTTGACGACGCCATTCCGTTCGAATGGCACCACCATCCCGAGTTCGAGCTGACATTGACGCTGAATTCCCGCGGGCAGCGATTCGTGGGTAATCATGTTGCCGATTACGATCACGGCGACCTCGTGCTCATCGGCCCGAACCTGCCGCACACCTGGGCGTCGCGTGACAAACTCGATCCGGCTGAACCCCATGTCGCCCTCGTCTTCTGGTTCAGGAAAGAATGGATCGAAGGACTGGCCGGCGGATCGGTGGAACTGGCGCCCGTCAGGCGTCTCATCCAGAACGCCGCAACTGGACTGGCGTTCGATCCCGCGCTTGGCCGGGCTCTGGCGGATGATTTTGAAGCGATATTTTCCCGTCCGCCAGTCGGGCAGCTGACCGGACTTCTGGATATTCTGGCGCGGCTGGCGGCAGAGGACAACGGCGCGCCTCTTTCAACCGTCGTGCCGCAGCAGGTGGAAGGGGATCGCTCGCGGATTGACCGTGTCCTGATCCATCTGCACCGCCACTACCATGAGCCGCTCCGCATGGAGCAGATTGCCGCAATAGCCGCTCTCAGCGAATCCGGCCTGCACCGGATGTTCAGGAAACATACGCAGGTCAGCATGTCGGATTATCTGATCGGCCTCCGGATCGGCGAAGCCTGCGCCCGACTTTCAGGCACCACCCAGCCAATCCGGCATATCGCTGCCGATGTCGGTTATGCCTCGCTGGCCAATTTCAATCGCCAGTTCCTGCGTCTGCGCGGCATGACACCGCGCGACTATCGCGCCTCGTTTCACGGCAGCGGCAGGAAAATCCGATAACGCAGCAAAGCTACCGGATTGCCCTTATGCCGCAGCGGCCTGCGTTACTTCGCACCCTGCCCCAGGCGGTACCTGCCGGGTCCGGTGACAAAATACAAGAACAAGCCTCCGACGATGGCCAGGTTCTTGAAGAACTGCCCCTGCTGGGCAGAACGCGCCTCTTCCGGAAACGACCAGAACGCATGGCTGAGCAAGGTCGCGACACAGGTGAAAGCCAGCAGTATCACACTTGTTTCTCTGGCCCTTACTCCGAATATCAAGGCAGCGGCGCCGAGGATTTCCACCAAGATCACGAGGTATACGACAAGGCCGGCAAAAGGCACGCCCTTTGCAGCCAGAGACCCGGCAAAACCGGAAATTTCGAAAAGCTTGCCGACACCGGCCTGCAGGAAGAGGGCGCTGATGGAAAGGCGCGCCAGAAGGATTATCACATCGTTTATCTTTGCAGTCATGGGAGGTTCCTGGTGAATCTTGCTTCGGTGCTTTCGGCAAAGCTATCATCGCCGCGCACCTCTGAAATTGACGATTGGGAGAGCGGCAGTAACGACCTGAACAACTTGTCGTGTGCATGTCTGGTAGCCACTCGATACGTCACCGCGTCATCGGGATCGATAACAGGACGCAGGCCTTCAAAATTGGCTGTTTTATTCGCGGATATTCCTTTTCATTTGGAGGGCACGCCACCGGCTGGTGGCATTTTCGATAAAAAGCCTTTTTAATTCAGGCTCATACGAATACCGGACAGCAAGACCGGAGGCTTTTTGGGGCAGCCATTGAAAGAGTATGAGTGTTCCAATTTCAGCTCGATAGGTTGCTTTTTCGGACGCATCGTTCTAACTGGGAAACGATGCGAAATTTGAATGACCTTTATTACTTCGTTCAGATCGTCGACCACGGAGGCTTTGCGCCGGCCGCACGCGCGGTTGGATTGCAGAAGTCTAAATTGAGCAGACGGCTCTGCGTTCTCGAGGATCGGCTGGGCGTCCGCTTGCTCAACCGCTCGTCACGCCGCTTCTCGGTCACTGAAGTCGGCCAGGAATATTACCGCCATTGCGTCGCCATGCTCACCCAGGCCGATGCCGCCGAACAGGCCGTTGCCGAATTTCATGCCGAGCCGCGCGGCGTCGTCCGCATGGCTTGTCCGGTTGGCCTGCTGCAATTCCAGTTCGGGGCGATAGTCGCCCGTTTTGCCCGGGCGCATCCCGCCGTCGAGGTGCATCTCAAGAGCTTCAACCGGCCGGTCGACGTTATCGCTGAGGGTTTCGATCTGGCAATCCGCGCAAGCTTTCCGCCGCTCAACGATACCGGTCTCGTCATGCGCAAGCTCGATGACAGCCACCAGTGTCTCGTCGCCAGCCCTCGCCTCATCTCCGGCGAAGTCAACACACCCGCCGATCTTCACAGCCTTCCGAGCCTCGAACAGGGCCAGTCGCGGCCGGCCTATCAATGGGAACTGGAAAACCATGAAGGGCAAACCGTCAGAGTGTCCCACAATCCCCGTATCGTCACCGACGACCTGACGACCCTGCATCTGGCGGCGACGGATGGGCTGGGCGTCGTTCAACTTCCGACATCCCTCGTCTGGCAGGACGTCAAGGCCGGACGTCTGATCCACCTGCTGCCGAACTGGCGACCACGATCCGCCATCGTACACGCCGTATTCGCCTCGCGGCGTGGGCTGCTGCCATCGGTTCGCGCGCTGCTCGACTTTCTCGCACAGGAATGCGCCCTTGAGAGGGGCATCACGGATCAGGCGCTTCGGTCCTAGTTGAGCGTGACAGCGTTTATCCGCCGCTAACGCCGCACCCCGGGCACGGCCATCTGGTCGTGCACGACATTGCCGTTGACGATGGTGAGAACCGAACGGATTCGGTCGATCTCTTCGGCGGGAATGGTGAGATAGGATCTATCGAGGACCGCCAGATCGGCGAGCTTGCCTTCCGCCAATGTGCCGCGGCTCTCTTCGGCAAAACTGATCCACGCGGCGTTTTTGGTATAAAGCCGCAATGCCTCCTCGCGGGTCAGCAGCTGATCCTCCGGCTTCCGGATGGCATTGCCGAGCGAACGTCCCGTTACGTGATATTCGATGGCCTGCCAAACACCGAAAACGCCGATCCGGGTCGAATCCGTCCCACCCGCAACCATTATGCCCCGGTCCAGCGCCTGCCGCGTCGGCGGCGACATCTCGACGATCTTGCGCGAATTCGCCCGCAGAATGGACGGGCCTTCGAAATAGGGGCCCATCTGCACGCTGAACGCAATATCGAGCCGCTTCATCCGATCGAGCGTCCGCAGAGAGCCCGTATTCAGATGCGCCATTGCCCAGCGAAGGCCTTTGAGCGGATAGGTCTGATCGACCACTTCGAACACGTCCAGGATCGCGCTCGCCGCATCATCGGTATAGGCATGGATCTCCAGCGGAATTTTCCGTTTTGCCGCAAAAGTGGCGACCCGCGCGAGTTCAAGACGGGAGGCTTGCGGCGGATTGAACCCGGACCCCATAAGCACACCGTCATTCATGCCGAACACCAGATTTTCACCCATGCCAAGGAAATTGACCATTCCCTCCGGTTGCACCGCAGGCCGGAAGGCCATGACATCGGTGAACCAGGCGGCTTCATTGCCCGGTTGCAGCGCGGGTATGCGATAACCCACGCGCAGCGTCAGCTTGCCTTGCCGCTGCAACGCGAAGACCGGTTCATAGGCCTCCGCCGGACCGGCAGATGGGTCGACGAGGCCGGTCACGCCCACCTGGTTCAGCCGCTCGAAAAAGGCCACCAGACTGGCTGTCTTCGCCTCCTCGCCGGTCCGGTCGATTGCGGCGAACAGGGCGTTGAACGCACCGATATGGCCATAGAGCTTGCCGGTGGCGACGCCTTTTTCATCACGTTCGATCCTGATACCAGGGGGAACGGCGGGTTCGGGACTGTCGAGCTTCAGTCTTTCCATACCTTTGGTGTTCAGCAGGGCATAGTCGTAGAGATATTGCACATATGCGGGATGATCGGGCACCGCGCGATCCAGTTCCTCGACGGCGGGCGGCCGCTTTTCATCGAACTGCTCGGGAATCCATGAGCCGCCAACGGCAACCCATGCGTCTCTTGGCCGCGCTCTTGCCGCCTGCGCAAGACGGTCCAGCGCTTCTTCAAGCGAAGACATGTCGTACCAGTAGGTCTCGAACTTGTAGGTCTGGCCACCCCGAATGGCATGGATGTGGGTATCCACCAGACCCGGAATGACGGTTCTTCCTTCAATATCCACCAGTCGCGTGGCATCCGTTTTTAATGCCCTGACCGTCTCGTCATCACCAATAGCGGAAATGCGGTCACCAACGATCGCCAGTGCGCTGGCGCGCGGTCTGCTGTCATCCATCGTTACGATGGCACCGTTATAGAGGATCAAATCCGGGCTTCCGGCAAGGGCCGTACCGGCCAAAAGAAACCAGCCCGCCGCCAGAAAAGCCGTTTTACCTAAAGCTTGCCTCATGGTCCCGAAACCTCCTGAAAATAAACCACAGGGGCGGCGCAAGCTGCGCCGCCCTTTTGCCTCTTGCGATCAGCCGCGCTGTGAATCGAGCTGTTCGTGGTTCTTCTCGACCGCCTGCGCCTTCATGTAGCTTTCGATCAGAAGCTGGTAGGGAGGGAAGATCTTGGTGTAGACTGCCGCCCATTCCTGGGCATCGTCGCGATGCCATGTCTTCTGCAGTTCCGAGGCAACCGCAGCCGTGTCCATCGGCACCACACCGGCCTGAACCACCCGTGCGAGGGTGATTTCCTGCGCCATCTTGGAATAGGTGCCGGAAGCATCCACCACCGCAAACACCCGGTAGCCATCCTGAACCGCTGCAATCGCCGGGAAGGCCATGCATACGCTGGTAATGGTGCCGGCAATGATCAGCGTCTTGCGGCCAGTCGCCTTGACGGCGGCGACGAACTCCGGATTGTCCCAGGCATTGATCTCGCCACGACGCGCGACATATTGCGCATGCGGTGCATTTTCATGGATTTCCGGGATCAGCGGACCATTGGGGCCCTGCGGTACCGATGCCGTGGTGATAACGGGCATCTTCGTCAGCGTTGCCATTCTGGCAAGCGCTGTGGCGTGGTTGCGCAGAACAGGCATCGGCATGTCCGCCACCGTCTGGAACAGACCACTCTGGTGGTCGATAAGAAGCATCACCGCATCATCGGGATCGATGACAGGCCGCTGGCCGTTAAAATTGGCAGGTGTACTCATTGTAAGTCTCCTTGGTTGGTAGGCATGGACTTGTGGGCCGAAATCACTTCCGCCCGGTGAGGCCCGTGGCTCCTTGCAAAGCCACGGGAATGGCTCAGGCAGGAATGCCGCCGAATTTTCCGGCTCGGAAATCCATGAAGGCTTCCTGCAATTCTTCAGACGTGTTCATGACGAACGGCCCCTGCATGGCAACCGGCTCGCCAAGCGGCGCACCACTCAGCAGAAGCACCGTTGCGTCGCTGTCAGCGGTGATCTCGAAACTGCCTCCCTCGCGATCAAGCATGACGAACTGGACGTCCCGTGCCGATCGCGTCCCGTTGACCGTGATGGTTCCGCGGAGAACGGCAAGACCGGCGCTATGCCCTTCCGGCAGATCGAATATCGTGCGCCCTCCCTGCGTCAGGCGCAAATCCCACACATTGATCGGCGTGAAGGTGCGCGCCGGCCCCTTGTGCCCGGCATAGTCGCCGGCGATGACACGCACGGTTCCGGCATTGTCCGGCAGCGCCACGGCGGGAATATCGCCGTCGAGCACGGTCTGATAGGCGGGCGGCGCGGACTTGTCCCTGGCCGGCAGGTTCACCCAGAGCTGCACCATTTCCAGCGTACCGCCCTGTTTCGTAAAGGCCTGCGAATGGCGTTCCTCATGCAGGATGCCGGCAGCGGCCGTCATCCATTGAACATCGCCCGGGCCGATCAGACCGCCACTGCCGGTCGAGTCGCGATGCTCCACCTCGCCCTGATAGACGATGGTCACCGTTTCGAACCCGCGATGCGGGTGAGCGCCGACGCCCCGTGGCGTCTTGCCCGGCGCAAACCGTTCCGGCCCGGCATAGTCAAGATGCAGGAAGGGGCTGATATGTTCGCCCTGGGTCATGTACGAAAGCATGGAACGAACCGGAAATCCGTCCCCCACCCAATGCGGCGATGTGCTGCTGTAAATACCAAGAACCTGTCTCATCATAGTCTCCTGGATGCCCTTCTTTCTTGCGAAGGGTCACTGGTGATCGTGTGAGAGCAAAATAGTTCTGGAACAAACTGGCCGGTAGATCGAAGATCAGGATATACCGTCCTGAAAACAGGACAATGAAAGGCCACCATCATGACCGATCTGAACGATCTGCGCCTCTTCGTCGACGTTGTGGAACAAGGCGGGTTTTCGGCCGCCGCCAGGAAACTGGACGTACCCCGCTCACGGCTGAGCCGCCGCATCGGCCTGCTGGAGGAGGATCTTGGCGTGAGGCTGGTGCAGCGCACGACCCGGCAGTTTGCCATTACCGAGATCGGCCAGGAATTTTACCGCCATTGTCTGGCGATGGTGGTGGAGGCCGACGCCGCGCTGGAAGTGATCGATCGCATGCGGGCAGAACCGCAGGGCACGGTGCGGGTCAGCTGCCCCGCATCGGTGATCTATTTTCAGGTCGGAGAAATGATCGCCCGCTTCATGGCCAGATATCCCAAGGTGAAAGTCCATCTGGAAAGCACCAACCGCCGGGTGGACGTCATCCGCGAGGGTTTCGACCTTGCCATCCGGGTGCGGTTTCCACCGCTCGAAGACAGCGATCTCGTCATCCGCAAGCTGGCGGAAAGTGAGCAGCGGCTGGTCGCAAGTCCAAAAATCGTCAAATCAGGCGTCACCGTTCCGGCCGATCTCGTCAATATGCCCGGCCTCGCCTGGGGTTCATCCCACAGCAGTTTCGAATGGAACCTGCTTGGTCCCAACGGTGCCTCGGCGGCCATTCCCTATCAGCCGCTGCTGATTACCGACGACATGGTGGCCCTGCGGCTTGCGACGCTCCAGGGCATTGGCGTCTGCCAGTTTCCCACCATGGTCGTCAGGGAGGATGTGGCCGCGGGGCGGCTGATCGACCTCCTGCCGGACTGGGCGCCGCGAAGCGGCATCATCCACGCCGCTTTCCCGTCCCGCCGCGGCCTGCTGCCATCAGTGCGCGCGCTGCTGGATTTTCTGGCGGATGAATATGCGATGATTTCGGCCGAGGAGAAGACAGCGGCCGTTACCAATAAATGACCGCTGCGGCGCATCAGCCGGAACCTGCCCACACTGCCTCTGTTACATCGCGTCCGTTTGCCGCAGGAAAAGACTCTCATCGATTGCCTGTCGTTGCGCGGCACATTCCCGCGCCAGAAAATCGATCAGCGTGCGCACCGATGGCAGCAGACCGCGCCGTGAAGGAAAAACCGCGTGTACGATGCCCGATGCAGGGCGCCATCCCGACAGGACAGGAACCAATGTGCCGGCGGAAAGGTCCTGCCAGATCATCATCGTCGGCAATTGCACGATCCCGGCGCCGTCAAGCGCCGCATCGCGCAGGGCGGCCATGTCATCCGTGAGGAGACGGGGGCGATGCGGGATGACCACCCGTTCACCATTCTCGCTTTCCAGCCGCCATTCGTAATTTTGCGAAGCGGATGTCCATGCAAGGCTCGGCAACCCGGCCAGATCGGCGGGCGTCGTGACAGCTGTTTTAAGGAGCCCCGGTCGCGCGACGAGATATTGCGAACTGTCGTCCAGTTTCCGCATCATCAGATCGGCCTGTTCCAGCGGCGGAAAACGCACGCGAATGGAAACGTCGAACCGTTCACCGATCACATCCACCCGGCGATTGGTGCTCTCCAGATGCAGGTCAACCTTGGGATAGGCGGTGAGAAATTTGGCGAACAGGGCGCCAAACTGGAATGAGATCAGCGCAGTGGGGCAGCTTACCCGCAAAAGGCCCCGGGGTTCGTCGTGATGCTGCGCAATCAACGCATTCGCGGCCTCCGCCTCGACCAGAACAGCCAGGCAGCGACGATAATATTCCTGCCCGATATCGGTAACGGAGAAACGGCGTGAGGAACGCTGGATCAGGCGAACGCCCAGCCGCGCCTCCAGCAGCGTGATACGGCGGCTGAGCTTGGATTTCTGCAGGCCGATGGCGCGGCCGGCCGCGGCAAAACCGCCGTGGTCCACCACCTGCACGAAATAATAAAGATCATTCAAATCATCCATCGTCTCACTGATAGAACGCAGCGTCGATTATGACAACCTTTTCCCGATTTTGTTGCTGATATAGCTTTAATTCATTCCACAGACGCCGACCGCAAGACCAATCATACGGGCGGCGATCCAACCTCGGCTCATGAAAGGACACGTCAATGACCAAGCCATATGTACGTCTCAACAAGGACGATGTTGCCGTTCTTCTCGTCGACCATCAGACCGGCCTGCTGTCGCTGGTACGGGATTTCGATCCGGACAAGTTCAAGAACAACGTTCTTGCACTGGGCGATCTTGCAAAATATTTCAAACTTCCGACCGTTCTCACCACCAGCTTCGAAGACGGGCCGAACGGGCCGCTGGTGCCGGAACTGAAGGAACTGTTCCCTGACGCGCCTTACATCGCCCGCCCCGGCCAGATCAATGCCTGGGACAACGAGGACTTCGTCAAGGCGGTGAAGGCGACCGGCAAGAAGCAGCTGCTGATCGCTGGCGTTGTGACCGAAGTCTGCGTGGCCTTCCCCGCATTGTCAGCCATCGAGGCCGGTTTCGACGTATTTGTCGTCACCGACGCATCAGGCACCTTCAACGAGGTCACCCGCCATTCGGCATGGGACCGCATGAGTGCAGCCGGCGTGCAGCTGATGAGCTGGTTCGGCGTTGCCTGCGAACTGCATCGGGACTGGCGTAACGATATTGAAGGGCTGGGCGCGCTTTTCGCGAACCACATTCCCGACTACCGCAACCTGATGACCAGCTACAGCACGCTGACATCCAAAAAATAAACCGTCGCGGCAGCAGGCGAACACGCTGAACCTGCATCGAGACCATATAAGAAGGGTTTGCCCCCTTGTTGGACGGCGCCGGGCCAAGAGCCCGGCGTTTCTGTCTTCGCAAAGCGCATTCCCGCGGATCGCAGGCCTGCCATTACGGTCCCGCCTGTTTCAATATTCTCACCGCCCGCTCAAGCTCCGCTTCCCTGAGGCTGGCAAAGCCGAACCTGAAAGCTTCCGGCGGATGCGCGGGATCAAGCGCGAAGCGAAGCCCGGGAAGAATGCCAAGGCCAAGCCGGCCAGCGTTCAGCGCCCAGCTTTCAGCACTCACCCCCGGACGTATGCGCAGCCAGATGGCCAGCCCACCGGCGGGCAGCGTGAAATCCGCCACTTCGGAAAAATGCTCGGCAAGCAGGGCGGCGGCATGATCCCGGCGCGCATGATAGATTCGCCGTGCCTTGCGTGCATGACGCTTGAGCGTGCCATCGAGGATCAACTCACCAAGGGCATGTTCCAGTGGCAGGTCACCCTGCCGGTCAACCGCTTCGCGCAGATCGGCCATCCGGCGCAACAGGATCGGCGGTGCAACCGCGTAGCCGATACGGATCCCCGGTGCGATGAGCTTGGAAAGCGACCCGATATAAATAACAGGCGTTTCCGCCTCCGCTCTGGCAGCAAGCGGCAGGACCGGACGCCCATCGAAGCGATATTCATGATCATAATCGTCCTCGATGATCGTCAAACGGTGACGGCGCGCCAGATCGAGCAAACGCAATCTCCGGGAGACGCTGAGGGTGGCAGTGGTGGGATATTGATGGTGCGGCGTGACATAAATGGCTCTGAGCGTTGCGTCCCGCGCCGCGAGCTGTTCCAGCGCATCAATATCGATCCCGCCGGCATCCACCGGCACCCCGACAGTCCGGGCTCCTGCCGCGCGGAATGCCGCCCAGGCCAGCGGATAGCCTGGATTTTCAACCGCAATGGCCGAGCCCGGCTCGACACAGGTTGCGGCAGCGAGGAAAAGCGCCATCTGGCTGCCGCGTGTCACCATGATATCGCCGGCATCCGCCGCAAGCCCACGCTCGTCCTTGAGGTAGTCAGACAGCGTACTTCGCAGATGGGCGCTGCCGCGTGGATCGCCATAACCATGATCGGCGCTGAATACGGGCGAATTCAGCGCACGGCGAAATGCCTGCGCCAGCGGCACGGTCGGCGCCAAGCGGGAATCAGGCGCGCCATCGGAGAGGTTCAGCACCGGCTGCAAGCCAGATGCGGCACTGGCCTTCCTCGCACCGTCGGGCTCCTGTATGGGCCGGTGTTGTGCAAAGTCCGGCAAGTCTCTTGCAACGAATGTGCCCCGCGATGCCTCGGCCACCAGCCAGCCCTGCATCAGCAGCTCATGATAGGCCGCATCCACGGTATTCCTGTTCACACCGAGGTTTTTCGAAAGTGCGCGGGTGCCCGGCAGGGGATCACCGGGTTTCAGCCGCCCGCGTTCGATCTCCGTGATGATCGCCTGCGCTATGGCAAGAAAGACAGGCTCCCCCTCCTTCTGCCGCCATTCGATCACAAGTGTCGCGCCCTTGCCCATCCGGCATATCCATTTTCTCAAATCCGGCTCACTACACTGGGCCGGATAGGATTTATTGCATGGCAGATACCGGCGCGACAACCCCGCCGCTCCGATGAAGCCGAAAGGAAAATACGATGGCCGAGAAAGCAATATTCTATCATGCCGGATGCCCGGTCTGCGTCGATGCGGAGCAGCGCTTCGCAGCCTCCCTCGACAAAAGCAAATTCGACGTCGAGATCGTTCATCTGGGAGAAAACAAGCTTCGCCTCGCGGAAGCTGAGCGGGCGGGCGTCAAGTCCGTGCCGGCTTTCGTTATCGAAGGCACCGTCTATCATATAAACCACGGCGCCGATCTTGCAGCCCTTCGCTGATGCCGGGAGCAGGATGATGCCGAAGACTGCAACAGCCATTCGCCACGTTCATTTCGAAGATCTGGGCAGTTTCGAAAGCGTGCTTTTCGAAGCCGGTTACGACCTGCGCTATTGCGATCTGGGTGAGGTGGATCTTGCAACCTTCAAGCCGACGGAACCGGATCTGCTCATCATACTGGGCGGTTCGGTCGGCGTTTACGAAACCGAGGCCTATCCCTTTCTTGTCGAGGAACGGGCCTTGATCCGCCATCGACTTTACACGGGGCGGCCGATCCTCGGCATCTGCCTCGGAGCGCAGCAGATCGCTGCTACACTCGGCGCCAATGTCGAGCCGATGGGCTACCAGGAAATCGGCTTTTCGGAACTGACGCTGACCGATGCGGGACGGCTCGGACCACTGCGGCATCTTGAGGGCGTCGCCATGCTGCATTGGCATGGCGATACCTTCGAAACCCCGAGGGAAGCGACCAATCTGGCAACAACGCCTCTTTGCGCAACGCAGGGCTTCGCGATTGATCGCAACGTCCTGGCGCTTCAGTTCCACCCCGAGGTTGATGCGGGTTCCGGCCTTGAAAAATGGCTCGTCGGCCATGCCGCTGAACTGGCGAATGCGGGGATCGATCCGCGCACCATGCGCAGGGATGCCCTGCGTCACGGACCAGCGCTGCGCGAAGCCGCCCGCAGGATGTTCGCCGAATGGTTGCAGGACCTCGATCTTGAAAACGAAATGGGCCACTACAACACGCACAGGCTGGCTCACACATGACCTGCACTCCCGAAAAGACGAACACTCTTGCCACCAACCTTTCCAGCGTCACGGCGCGGATCGCTGCCGCCGCGTCGCGCGCCGGCCGGCCAGCCGAAACGGTCCGCTTCGTGCTGGTCACGAAAACGATCGAGGCCGAGCGCGTCCGCGAGGCCATCCGGCTCGGCGCAGGCGATCTCGGTGAAAACAAGGTGCAGGAAGGGCGCAGTAAGGCCGAAGCGCTTTCCGGCGAACCGGCGCAATGGTCGATGATCGGCCATCTTCAGTCCAACAAGGTCAAGGATGTCCTGCGCTTCGCCTCTGAAGTACAGTCGCTCGACCGCCTGTCATTGGCGACAGCGCTTGAAAAGCGCCTGCAGTTTCTGGGGCGCGGTCTGGACGTGCTGGTGCAGGTCAATACATCCGGCGAAGCCAGCAAGTTCGGCCTGACGCCCGATGCCGTGGCTCCTTTCCTCAAGGAGCTCACCGCATTTGACGCATTGCGCCCAAGGGGCTTCATGACGCTGGCAACCTTCACGCCGGAAGAAACGGAGGTACGCCGTTGCTTCCGTGTTCTACGCGACATCCGCGACCGTGCGCTTTGCGATGCACCGCAAGGATCCACGCTGACGGAACTGTCGATGGGGATGTCGGGAGATTTTGAATGGGCGATTGAAGAGGGCGCGACGATCATCCGCGTTGGCCAGGCAGTTTTCGGCCGACGGCTGCTTTCTGCGTCCCATTACTGGCCCGGCGCTGCGGGAGCTATGTGAGGTATCCGGAGGCGGCGATGTTGGACGGCTTTCTTGTCTGTCTTGTTTCTTGATCTGGTTGCAGGAGCCTGACTGCACGGAGACTTGTAAATGCAGCTCGACAGGTCCGGCGTTGGCAGAAATCATTTTCTTCTCCGACTCGCACTGAAAGAAACCAGGCGCTCCATGCGGCATGGTATCCGATACGGGACCATCTCCGGATAGTCTAATTTCGGAGGTCAGGCATCGATAAGCTGTCGCTAGGCATGCTGTGCCCTTGCCAACTGTTTCCGACTCCATTTTGGCAGCTTGCGCTTCGCTCGGGCAACGGCCGCTTGCTGCCTACACGGTTATCGGGCGGCGGAGCAGGCGACAGGCTTGTTTTGAGTATGATCCGCGATCCTCAAACCAGCGATGCTCCAACCCGTCGATCTGCACCAGCGCGCCATAGGCTTCGCGTCACAACCGCGGCTGATAAAATCTCCGGCGCTGCCTGCGTGACAGCCATGGTCCGGCCTCTGACATCCGGCCGCGCACCGTCTCGCGCAGTCAACTTCTCCGTCGCCAAGGTCGGCCCGAAATCCGCATAACGTTCGCAAACCAGCGTCATCGCATAATCCCGAACCCCGTCGCTGATCCGATTGTTCGATGGCCGGCCGATCGCCTCGCGCCGGATCGACGCCGCGCCGCCAATTCGTATCCGCTCCAGCACCCAACGCACCTGGAGCGTGTTCAGGTCAAGCACGTGTGTCGCTGACACCATGGTCATCCGACCGGCGATCACTTTTGATAAAATTTCGATCCGCCGCAGATCGCGCTCGCTCATCGCCATCGATCCCATCCGCAATCTCCCAGGCATCGTTCAAACCCGGGGAGCGTGACATTCCGCCTTTGCGGCACGCGCTTATGTTGCCTTCATATAGGCTATAAATAGAATAGCGAGATTCGACGTTATAAAACGCACTGACTTGCGCCATTTTGACCTCCGCCAGAAAGCTGAAGGGAGGCGCATATGCTCATGATCAATTCACAGGAAACAGCCGGTCTTTTGCCGTTTGACGGGCTCATCAAAGCGCTTGCTACCGCCTTCGCGGAAGGTTGCGAGATGCCGGTCCGGCACCATCACACGATCGATGTGCCAGATGAGGCCGCCGCGACACTGCTGTTGATGCCCGCCTGGCATGGCTCCCAGCGGTCCTCTCGTTATCTGGGGATCAAGATCGTCACCGTTTTTCCTGGAAATGCTAACAGAAACCTGCCGGGACTGACCTCGACCTATATGCTTTACGACGCACAGACCGGCATCCAACTGGCCACGCTGGACGGCAATGTCATTACCGGCCGCCGGACTGTTGCGGCGTCGGCGCTTGCGGCGGATTATCTGGCGCGCAAGAATGCCAGCCGGCTTTTGGTGCTGGGCGCCGGCCGCGTCGCGAGCCTCATTCCCGACGCCTACCGGGCCATCAGACCACTTGAGCAGGTGGCCGTCTGGGATATCGATCGTGGCAATGCCGAACGGCTGGCGCAAACCATCGAAGCGTCGGGGCTTGCGGCCACGGTGGTCGATGATCTGGAGAGGGCGGTTGCCGAGGCCGATATCGTCAGCGCCGCGACGCTCGCCACCACGCCGCTCATCCGGGGCGCGTGGCTGCGCCCCGGCACGCATGTCGATCTCATCGGCGGCTTCACGCCCGGCATGCGCGAGGCGGATGACGAGGCCATAAGCCGTGCCTCGGTCTTTATCGATACGGAGGAAGCGCTGCACGAAGCGGGCGATCTCGTTCAACCGATCGAAGCGGGCCTGTTTTCTGAGGAGAGCGTCAGATCCACACTTGCCGGACTTTGCAGGGCAGACCGGTTTGCGCGCAGTGGTGATGATGAGATCACGCTCTATAAGGCTGTCGGAACCGCACTTGCCGATCTTGCGGCGGCCACCATGGTCTATGAGGCCGCGACGCTGAACGGAAAAGGATGACAGACATGGCCAAACGCGAAATCCTTGAAGTGCCGGTGGTTTCAGAGGCGATCCGCCGGCTGGGAGCGCCGACCTCGGCGCTTGTCCGCTCCGGCAACATCATCGCCACCTGCGGCATGCCGCCCGTCGATCTTGAAACGGGCGACATCGTCAGGGGCAATATCGCCGCCCAGACGCGGGCCACGCTGGAAGCCCTGCGGGTGACACTGGCCACAGCGGGCGCCACCTTCGAAGATGTGATCAAGACTACCATCTATGTCACCGATGCAGCATTAATGGGCACAGTGAACGACATATACCGCGAATATTTCGCAGCCGGGTTCCCGGCGCGCACCTCGGCAACCATCAAACCCTGGTCCTTACCCTTCAATATCGAAATCGAGTGCCTCGCTGTCCTCTGAGGTCAGGTGGGCATGAAAAAAGGGGGCGTCGGCCGGATCGGCTGACGCGCCCACAAGCATTTCCCGGGGCGCAAGATTGCAGGCCGGCTTTACGTGGACTGCTCCAGCGGTGAAAGTCCATAAACCGCCACGATATCTTCCCCTTTTTCGAGCCTTGCAACGATGCCGGGCTCCTTTTCCTGAATGGCGAGAGCATGCCGTGCCGTTGCCAATGCTTCCTCGGGTGGCAAAATGCACACGCCGTTTTCATCGGCCAGCACGATATCGCCGTTCTGAACCTTGACCCCGCCGCAGACAACCGGCCCCGCGACATTTCCCCGACCTCTGAGCTTGGTGGTGATGGGCGAGCGCCCCCGGCACCAGACCGGCAAGCCGGCGCTGCGGATCGAACCAATATCCGTGACATAACCATCGAGGATGATGGCGGTGACACCACGCGCGAGCGCTGCGGCGGTCATGACCGCGCCCCAACAGGCGTGCCGATCGTCGCTCAGTCGCTCGATAACGAGGATATCGCCGGGCATGGCGCGGGAAAGAGCATGCGGAAGCGCCGTTCCGTCATCTCCCGGCAGACTGACGGTCAGCGCGCGACCGGCGATGCGAACGCCGTCGATGACGCATTGCATCGCCGGATCCATAAATCCATCCGATCTGAAATGACCGATCGTCGCCGTCTCGACGCTCCGGAGCAGTTCGAGCGCCTCATTGATTGTGTCGGGACTTTCCATTGACTTCTCCAAAAGAAAGACGCCGGCGTGGGGCCGGCGTCCGTGATATGGCAATATGGATCAGTTGGTCTTGGCCAGATCGCGTTTCACGGTCTCGGTCAGCGCCAGCAGGGCGACGGCAGAGAGCAGCGCGGAGCCGATCATGTACCACGCAGCGGATGCGCCGCTGCCTGTTGCGGAAAGCAGCCAGGTGGTGATGACGGGAGTAAGCGCGCTGCCCAGAACCCCCGAGAGCATATAGGCGATGGACAGGCCCGAATAGCGAACCTTGGTGCCGAAAAGTTCGGCGAGGAAGGTGGCGATCGGGCCGTAATTGGCGGCAAAGGCCGTCATCATCAGCAGGTAGCCCGCAAGTGCGCCGACAAAGGTGGCGGTATCCATCAGCCAGAACATCGGGAAAGCGACGAGCGCTTCGGCCAGAATGCCGCCGAGAATGACCGGCCGGCGGCCGATCTTGTCGGAAAGCAGGCCGAAGAGCGGCAGCAGGAAAATACACGCCATGCAGGAAATCAGCACGATCACCAGCATTTCGTTGCGGGAGATGTTGAGCGCCTGCGTACCATAGCTCAGACCGAAGGCGACGATAAGGTTGAAGGACGATCCGGTGGACATGGTGGCAATGCCGCCAAGAAGAACCGTCTTCCAGGATTTGGAAAGCAGTTCGAAGAAGGGCACGCGCACGGTCGCCTCTTCGGTCTTCACCTTGGCGAAGGACGGCGTTTCGGCGGTGTTGAGCCGAACATAGGCACCGACAGCGACCAGAAGAATGCTGACGAGGAACGGAATGCGCCAGCCCCAGGAAATCAGGTCCTCGGGCGCCATCGTGAAACCAATGGCAAGGAAAGCGAGGTTGGCGATCAATGTGCCGGCCGGAACACCGATCTGCACCCAAGAGCCATAAAGGCCGCGCCGGTTCTGCGGCGCGTGCTCGACCGCCATCAGCACCGCCCCGCCCCATTCGCCGCCGAGCGCAAGACCCTGCACGACGCGCAGCGCCAAAAGTAGGATGGGCGCCCAGACGCCGATCTGTTCGTAGTTCGGCAGAAGGCCGATGGCGAAGGTCGCAACACCCATCATGATCAGGGAAACAAGCAGCATCGACTTGCGGCCGATCCTGTCACCAAAATGGCCGAAAAGCGCTGCCCCGACGATGCGGGCGAGGTAGGCCGAGGCGAAGGTGCCGAAAGCCAGAAGCGTGCCGACGATTGCGTCGAAGCTTGGAAAGAAGACCTTGTTGAAGACCAGTGCCGAAGCGGTGGCGAAGACGAAAAGATCGTACCATTCGACGGTGGTGCCGATGACGCTTGCGACGGCGATCCGCCGAACGCCGACCGGCTGTTTTTCGACGGAGCCCACGAGTGCGGTTTCCCCTTGCATGAACATTCCCCTTTATGTTGCCGTGAAGGAAAACGGGGAAACGACGAAGCGGAGCGGCCGCATGCCGAAGGCATGAGATGCCGATAGCCATTTCCGGCGGAGCAACCGTTTTTCGGTTCTCTCCGTCAGTCCGCCATGCTGCGATGTTCCCCTGTTTTGCGCAATGATGGGAAAGCGGGAGGCTCCCGACAAATAGATAATGCAGATTTCTTCCATAGGGCGGCGCTATAGACCAAATCCTGAGCATTTTCGGGCATCTCGGCGCCGAATATAAATTTTGAAATAGATAATAAAATCAGGGAAATATCGCAGGTACTGTTTTTCTTTGCCGCTCGGCTGCGCAGCCCCTGCCTGTCTTTTGACCGGCTGAAATTTCTTTTTCGACCGGAAAAAACGCCACTCTTATTCTAAGTATCGAATCTATCTATTTTTGAATTTTCCGGTTTGGTCTTATCCCCTTTGTCACTCCATGGACTGAAAAGAGGTCGCCTGCGGGCTGCCGGTTACGCCGGGGCATTGCAGCAGCGAGACCATAACAGGGGACCGAAATGAAGAGATTGAGCAATATCCGGCCAGACATGTCACGCCTTTGGGCAACGCTGATGCGTTCCGCCGAAATCGGCACGACCGAAAAGGGTGGCCTGAAGCGGCTGGCCCTTTCCGACGAGGATGCGGCGATGCGTCACCAGTTCATTCACTGGTGCGAGGAGGCGGGCCTGACGATCAGGATCGACGCCGTCGGCAATATCTTCGCCGAGCGGGCAGGAACCGATGCGGATGCCAAGCCCGTACTGGTCGGCAGCCACCTCGACACGCAGGTTCATGGCGGCCGCTTCGACGGTATTCTTGGCGTGCTGGCCGGGCTGGAACTCGTGCGCACACTGAATGACCATGCCATTGCCACACGCCGGCCGATCACCCTTGTGAACTGGACCAACGAGGAAGGTGCACGTTTCGAGCCGCCGATGATCGGTTCGGCGGTTTTTACCGGCGCCAAGGCGGCGGAATTCGCCTATTCCCGCAAGGATCGCGATGGCTTTACACTTGGCGGCGAGTTGGAGCGCATCGGTTTCAGGGGTAAAGACGTGATTTCGGCGGAGGCTTTCGACAGTCTGTTCGAGCTGCATATCGAACAGGGGCCGCGTCTGGAGGCAGCGGGCAAACAACTCGGTATCGTCACCGGCGCTTTCGGCGTGCGTGGTTTCGTGGTGGAAGTGCACGGCGAAACCGGCCATGTCGGCCCGACGCCGATGCCGGCGCGCAAGAATGCGCTGGTGGGCGCGGCTGAGGTGGCGCTGGCAATCAACGAGATCGGCTGGGCCAATCACGAGACCGGCGGCAAGTCCACGACGATGCGCATCAGGGCGGAACCCAATCTCCTTGGCGCGCTGCCGAATTTCGTGGAAATGACCTGCGACATGCGCCACCCCGATGATGCGGTGGTCAGCACCATGTTTGATGCCTTCAAGACGAGACTTCCCGAGCTGGAAGAGCGGTCCCGTTGCAGGATCGTCGTCAAGGAAGGCTGGGCCTATGGCGGCATGCATTTTGACGCCGGCTGCATCGAACTCATCCGCAATGCCACGGGTGCTTTCGGTTATTCCTCGATGGACCTTCTCACCGAGGCAGGGCATGACGCCATGCATGTCGCCGAATATCTGCCGACAGCGATGATCTTCACCCCGTGCGAGGGCGGTCTTTCCCACAACGAGGCGGAAAATGTCACGGTTGCTGACATCGAACCCGGTGTGAACGTTCTCGTTCAGGCCGTGCTGGAACGCGCAAACCGGGCGGACTGAGCTGGAGCGCTTTCGCTTTTCTATGAAGCGCGAAAGGGCTCCAATACCCTGTTTTAGCGTATTCCCGACCGGCAATGCCGGGTCCGGTTTCGCTGGAAAATACTTTAAATGGAACGGCGAACGGTGTGATCACTTTTCGCCGTTTTCCTATTCTCCACCCGGTTCCACAAGGGCGGCCGCGGCCTGGGCATCGAAAAGCTCGTTTTCGAAAATCGTCAGGAACGCCTGCTCGGCGCCGCCGAGTTCCATATCGGGGTTGCGGAGGAAATAGGCGTCGGCTCCCAGCGAATCCTGAAGCAGCGGGATCTGCCAAAGCTCGTCTTCCTCAAAACCGCGCGCCGCATCCAGTGGCAGAATGCCCACGCCGATGCCGGCGATGATCATTCGCCGGACTTCTTCCATATGCGGGCTGGAGCCGACGGTCCATTTGCCGAGCCCCACGCCGTCGCGGAGGGCGATCATCGGCTCCAGCGCGCCGCCTTCCTGGCTGCAGGCGAAGGCCACGAAGGCTTCCTGCCGCAATTCCTCCATGGTGATGTCGCCACGGCCGTAAAAGGGATGGGAAGCACCGCAATAAATCCCGAATGTTTCCCTGAGCAGAAATTTGCAGTCCATTCCAGCGAGCGGTTTCGGCAGCAGGCAAATCCCGAAGGTAGCCTGTTTTTGGCCGATGGCGCGAACGATATCCTGCGTATTGGCGACATCGATGCGGATGGTGACGGATGGATGGCGCCGCCGCAATTGACGAAGAGCCTGATCGAGCTGTGGAAGCACGAGATTGGTGACAATGAGGACACGCACCTGACCCGTCAGATCATCCGCCTCGGTCGACAGTTTTTCGCCGATACGCTCGACACGCAGGAAAATTTCGGCACATTCCTGGCGAAGCATTTCACCCTGGACCGTCAGCACGAAACGGCGGCTGTCGCGCTGAATCAACTGGCACCCCAGCGTTTCCTCCAGCTTTTGCAGGGCCGCAGTTACGGAAGGCTGGCGCACGAAAAGCCGGTTGGCCGCCCGTGTGATGCTGCCTTCCTCAACGATGACCAGAAAGGTCCGCAGCAGGTTCCAGTTCAAATGCTGGATGCGGGGCGTGTTGTTTGGCAACTATCGATCCTCAAAAACAGCGTTGGCGGTTTCGCTATAATTTATTCCTGAACCAATAGCGATTCTTCATCGGAGAGTTCGACTACCCAGCTTGCGAAATGGCGGCGCCAACCTGCCAGACACTTTCTTGGCCTTCAGGACAATGGCATGTGTTTTTTGTGCCGGAAAAGATGGGGGCGTCAGATATTCCCGGTCAAAAACCTGGCCGCCAATTTCCACCGTATCAAAAACCGATATGCCAAAGGCACTCTCAGCAAGGTATGGGCCTGCAAAGAGATATCGAGCAGCATAACCACTGACAACGGCTGGAGCGGTGAGCGACGTTTGCCGAAGGTACCCAGGGGGTACATATTCTGGCACAGGGCATTATTGCAGCCTCAAGCATGCTTCACCCCGAGGCCCCACAGACCGGGCAAGCGCATTGTTACCCGCTCAGATTTTGGGATAAATAGGCTAGTCTTGAAAAACTGATCCATCTGCGGAGCAATAGAAATGACGCATCTCGACGACATGGCCCTGTTCGTTGAGGTCGTAAAAATGAAGAGCTTCCGCCGGGCGGCCGATAGCCTCAGTATGCCAAACTCCACGCTGTCTCGCCGGATTAGCGGGCTGGAGAAGAGCATCGGTTTGAGGCTCCTTCATCGGACCACCCGGAAGATCGAACTGACTGAGGCGGGGCAGATTTATTTCGAACGCTGCAAGCGCATTGTCGATGAGGCGCGGCTTGCGCATGAGCAACTTGGCGAGATGCTGGAGCAACCGAGCGGCATCTTGCGCGCTTCACTGCCGGTCGACTTTGCAACGACATATCTTGCACCGCTGATCGCCAAGTTCTCTGTTTGCTATCCGGGCATCAGCTTCGAATTCGATCTTACGCCGCGAAACGTAGATCTGGTCGCGGAACCGTTCGACGTTGCGATCCGTATGGGATCGCAATCGGATTCCGCTCTTATAGCGCGCCCCTTGGCCAAGCTAACGCCTTACCTTTATGCTTCGCCCAAATACCTTGAACGGTTCGGTGAACCGACCCAGCCTTCGGATCTCTCACGGCACGAATGCCTCGACTTTCCGAAGGCGGCACACTGGAAGTTGAACAATGGAAGTCATTCTGTCGAAATTCCAGTCGGCAGCCGGTTCCACCTCAATAGCCGAGGCATGATCTGCCGCCTTGCAACACTTGATCTCGGCATCACCCTCATCCCGCCGGAGGTTGTCGCAGAGTATCTCGCCGATGGTCGGCTGCGTCGTATCCTTCCCGAGTGGCAGGGGACGCCCTTGCCGGTCTATGCGCTTACCGAGACACGGTTGTTGCCGGCAAAAACCCAGCGTTTCATCGAATTCCTGCGCGAGCATCTGAAGCAAGCATGAGCCGGATCGTACACCACAATTATTGCTCCATTTATGGATCAATGATTTCCTGTTTACCGGATTTATCCCGGATTAAGCTTATCCCATATCTAGGTTGGCATCCTGTCTCGACGGATTTCCCGAGACAAACACAGCATCCGCAGTATCAGTGCGAACCGGAGATATTTGACAATGACCGACATCTGGCAGCCTATCACGCTCGGCAACACCGAGTTTCCCAACCGTTTCGTCATGGCCCCGATGACCCGCTCACGCGCCAACCCTGATGGCACGCCTGGCCCCCTCGCCGCTGAATATTATGCGCAACGCGCCAGCGTCGGCCTGATCGTCAGCGAAGGAACTCAGCCTTCCGACGATGGACAGGGGTATCTTACCACGCCGGGCATCTACACCGACGCCCATGTCGCCGGCTGGAAGAAGGTTACCGATGCGGTGCATGCAAAAGGCGGCCATATCTATATTCAGCTCATGCATGCCGGCCGCATGTCACATCCCGACAACACGCCGCATCATCGTCAGGGCGTGGCACCGTCGGCGATCGCACCGGGTGCCGGCATGTTCACGGCGACCGGCATGCAGGATATTCCGACCCCACGCGCGCTAACCACCGAGGAAGTGCGCCAGACGGTAAGGGACTTTGCCTATGCGGCCAAGCGCGCGATCGAGGCGGGTGCTGACGGCGTTGAGATCCACGGTGCGAATGCCTATCTGATCCAACAGTTCCTGGCGCCGAGCGCCAATGTGCGCACGGATGAATACGGTGGATCAATCCAGAACCGGGCCCGTTTTGCAATTGAAGTTGCCAGAGCGGTCACCGAAGAAATCGGCGCCGACAAAACCGCGATCCGCCTTTCGCCCGGCACGGCGATGTGGGGCATCGACGAGGGTCCGGAAGGCCCCGAGCTTTATCGCCATCTGGTCGGTGTACTCGACAAGCTGAACCTTGCTTATGTCCACATCATGCACCAGGGCAATGAGGAATTGCTGACCGACATCCGCAAGCTGCGTACCGGTACACTGATCGTCAATCGGCCGGGGCGACCTCGTGACCAGATCGGTGCCGATATCGCGTCGGGTCTCGCCGACATGGAGGCCTATGGTGCGATGATTCTGGCAAACCCGGATTTCGTCCAGCGCATGAAGACGGGCGCCGCCTTCAACGAAGCCGACCGCATGACTTTCTTCGGCGGTGCCGAGAAAGGCTACACTGACTATCCAGCGCTTTGAGCCTCAACAATCGGGCGGGTACAGTCCCGCCTGAACCATTCTCGAGGAGAGCAAGAGCAATGAATGCTCCCATCAAACCCCGCCGTTCCATGAAGAAAGATCATATCGTCGGTAGCTTCAGGATAGATATCCTCTTTCCCAGGTTCAATCCTCGCACAGGTGACAGCGGCTTACGATCGAAGCCAACGCCTATACGCCTGAGTTGATTGCGGATTTGAATTCACGGCCTTGCAAATAACCGGGCAATCCGAACGACATTCACCGTTCCCACACCGCGATGAAGCCGTGCGCCGCAGGACGTGCGCACGGTGCTATTGCAAAGTGGTTCGCCCGTCAGAAGATCATCGTCCGCGATTATCCCGATGGCTGCCGGCGTCAGGTCCGGCACTGTCGAGAACGGCTGCAACAGGTCATCGTCGAAGTCGAGCGAAACGCAAAGGCACTGGTTCAACACCTGGAATCCGGCGAGACACCATACCCGGCAGTCTTAAATCAGAACTTGCGCGTGTAAGGTCACTGCACCATTGCCGGATCACGATGATCGAAGAAGCTGCTGGCATTTTCGTCAAGCGAACCGATCGCGGCTATGGCGATGAGGGCGCCGTACCCATGGAGTTGCCGATCTGATGCGCAACGTTGCCGCCCCGGAAGCTGTTTTCCCGCTCCGGGGTTTCCGCAGTAGAGCCATCAGGAAGTATTCATGGCTCCTTGCTTCAACGATTTGTACGACTACGTG
The DNA here is from genome assembly GCF_002005205.3 of Rhizobium rhizogenes. The sequence continues at coordinate 2,308,956 of NZ_CP019701.2, forward strand.
TGCAAGAGCTTCGCCTGCGCAGTGGACTTCCGCTCGATCAGGCGCGACACGATCCTTATGCTACGGGGCGGCTGATCCTGGTTTCGCGGCCGGTCAATCCGCTCTAGCAGCAAGGCAAGCGCGGCGGCTCCAGCTTCGCGACCAAACACGCGAACTGTCGTTAGCGGTGGTGAAATCTGGGTGGCCGCAGAATAATCGCCAAATCCAACAACCGATACGTCATCCGGTATCCGATAGCCCCGACCGAGCAATTCGGATACGACGGTGAGCGCCAGACCGTCGTGGGCGCAAAAATATGCCGTCGGGTAAATCCCGTTCGACTCAAGTTTCCCAAGAGCGCCGGCAAAGCCCAGGGTCTCATCAAACTTCATGAGGTGAAGTTCCGCATCACCTGCCTGCTCGATGACCTCGCGCGCGCCGTAATAGCGTTCGTTCCGCCCCCGATAGACCGTCGATCCATAAACATAGGCGATTGTCTTGTGGCCCAGTCCAAGCAAAAACTTGACGACTGCCTGCCCACCCTCATGGTCCGTCCCGCCAACATAGTCAACCTGCTCAAGGGGCTCCGTCCAGCCCATGCGAATGATCGGCCGTCCGACTGCTTCTGCTCTGGCTATCGCATCGCGCGAGTGAGGCCCAGCCAGGATAAGGCCGGAAAATGACTTCGCGTGCTGCGCAAGAATGTCGTCGCCATGCGCCCATCGAACGCGAAGATTGACACCAAGCCGCTCGGCTTCGCGCTGCGCACCCGCCTGAACTTCTTGATTGAGCTCGCTGTTGACCAGATCGACGTCATGGAACACCAAACCGAGCTCCAGCGTGTCATGACGACTTGCCTGCTTGGTATATCCGAGACGTTCGGCAGCGCCGAGAATAAGCTGGCGCGTCTCCTCGCTCACGCCTGACTTTCCTGCCAGTGACCGGGAGACGGCATATTTTGAAAGTCCGACCTCATCCGCGATCGCCTGTAGCGTAACCCGGTTTTTTGCTCTCATCTTATCCCTCGCAATTACCTAACAATACATATTGCGTCGCAATAAAATTAGCAATCAGTAACATAACGCTTTACCTAACAAAATTCACATGGAATCTCTTTTGTTATCCGAACAGAGAAAAGCAGATCGGATTTTTGAGGAGGAAAAACCCATGTTTGAGCTGAAACGCCGAGCGTTTCTGGCCGGGACCTCGGCCGCCCTAATCCTGCCGGCATTGCCGGTCGTCGCAGCAAAGTTCCGGGAGGCAGAAAGCCTCAAGACGAAAGTGGACGCTGGCGAATTGCCCGCACTGGATCAACGGCTGCCGGAAAAGCCGCTGGTGATCAAGCCTCATGAAAGTGTCGGCACTTATGGCGGCACATGGAATCTGGCGCTGGTTGGCGGCGGCTCTCTCTCACATATCTTTCGGTTCCAGGCCTACGAGCCGCTTGTGCGCTATTCACCCGACTGGTCCGGCGTAACGCTGAATGTCGCGGAAGCCTTCGATGCCAACGAAGACGCAACGCAGTATACGATACGGCTGCGCAAGGGCATGAAATGGTCGGATGGGCATCCCTATACCACCGCCGATATCAAATTCTGGTATGATACGGTTCTGACAGACGATCGTGTCGCGTTTGCCGGGCAAGGCCACTGGCGAAGCAACGGCGAACCCGCCAGGCTTGAAGTGGTCGACGAGCAGACCTTCCGGGTTATCTTCGCCGAGCCTAACGGTCTCTTTCCATTGCAGGTCGCATGGTCGAATCTGGACCAGACCACGCGCTGCCCGAAACATTATCTCCAGCAGTTCCACATCGACTATAATCCGAAAGCCGACGAGGCTGCCAAGCAGAGAGGTTTTGAAGGCTGGATCGCCGCTTTCCAGGCAATTGCCGGCTTTCAGGACGACAATTCCTTCTTCCTCAATTCATCGAAGAAGCCTTGCCTGAATGCCTGGATGTTTACGATTGCACCGGGCGAAAACACCGAACGCGCAGTCGCGGAACGCAATCCGTACTATTGGAAAGTCGATACCGAGGGCAACCAGCTCCCCTACATGGAGCGCATCGTCTATCAGATGGTCGCCGACCCGCAGGTTCTTCTGCTGAAGGCCATGCAGGGCGAAATCGACATGATGGACCAGTATATCGGGACGCCGACCAACAAGGCGGTGCTCTACGACGCCCGCGCGCAGGGCGACTATGATTTCTACACGCTGACCTCGACGGAGGCCAATGTGATGAATTTCATCCTCAACCTCAACCATAGTGACGAAACGAAGCGCAAACTCTTCCGCAACAGGGATTTTCGTGCCGCGCTTTCCATGTCTCTCGACAGGCAGACATTGATCGACGCCGTGCTGGTCAGTCAGGGGGCTCCGGCCCAGCCTTCGATCAAGCCGGATGATCCGCTTTACAACGAACAGCTCGCTGGTCAGTTTACCGAATATGACATCGACAAGGCCAATGCTCTACTCGACGTCATCATCCCCAAACGCGATGATCAGAACTTTCGACTGGACGAGGCCGGCCGGCGCGTCTCGATCATCTTCGAGATCGATCAGGCTCGTCCGATCTTCCTGGATTTCTTTCAGCTTGCGATACCCATGTTCCAGGCGGTCGGCATCGACGCACAGCTGCGCACCATGGATCGCTCGCTGTGGGAAACGCGCGTACGCCGCGGCCGCAGTTTCGATGCCACCGCGCATCAGTTCGGCGCCAATGGCGGCGTCGCGGCAATGCTTGATCCGCGGTATTATGCGCCGACGGACAACAATGCCGTTTATGGCCCCGCATGGTCTCTCTGGTATGTCGACCCGAACAATCCGAGTGCCGAAGAGCCGCCAGAAGAAACCAAACGGCAGCTTGCTCTTTATGATGACCTCAAGGCCAAACCCGACGCGGCCAGCCAGCAGGACGTGATGAAGCAGATCCTGCAGGGGGCCGCCGATAATTTCTACGTCTTCGGAATCTCGCTGCCGTCCGATGGCTACGGCATCGTCAAGAACAACATGCGTAACATCCTGAAGACGATGCCGAACTCCTTCGGCTGGCCAACCCCTGCCCCGACCATGCCGGAACAGTTCTACAAGGTCTGAGCCCACGCGCCTCATACAAATGTCTGCGGTGCCGGCCACGTGCCGGCACCGCACGCTCCCTCATTGTCTGAAGATAGGACCGAAGAATGCTCGACGCGAGACAACAGAATATCGACACTCTCCGCACGCCCGAATGGTTCAGGTCCGCGACACGCTGGACCCAGCTGACCTTCGTGGAAAACGACCCGGAGAAATACGATCCGGCCTTCTGGATCGATGTCTTCAAGCGCACCAAGTCGAACGCGGTCTGCCTCAGCGCCGGCGGCTACATCGCCTTCTATCCGAGCAGGATTCCCTATCATTATGTCAGCAACGTGCTGGGTGATCGCGACATCTTCGGCGCTCTTGTCGATGCAGCGCGCAGGCTGGACATGCATGTCATGGCGCGTGTCGACCCGCATGCCATCCATGACGATGCCGCCAAGGCCCATCCGGAATGGGTGATGATCAATGCCGACGGCACGCCCCGCGAACATTGGGCCTACCCCGGCATCTGGATCACCAATGCCTATGGCTCCTACAACACCGAATTCATGCCGGAAGTAGTGAAGGAAATCGTCCGCGATTACGATATCGATGCGGTCTTCGCCAACCGATGGCAGGGCCATGGTGTCGATTACAGCGAGGATAGTGCCCGGCGTTTCAAGGACATGTCCGGCTATGATCTGCCCCTGAAACCCGATGCGGAAGATCCTGCCTGGCGCGCCTGGCTGCAATGGCGCCGCCATGTGCTGACCGATATCATCGTCCAGTGGGATGACGCGGTGAAGGCGATCCGTCCGCATGCAAGCTTCATCCCCAACATGTCGGGTTCCTCTCTCATGGAATTCGATCTGTCGGTCATCCGCAAGCATTGCCCGTTCCTGGTCGTCGACCACCAGGGACGGCGCGGGGTGGAGATCGGCTGGTCCGCCGGCCGCAACGGCAAGCGCATTCGAGCGACTTTCCCGGATCGTCCCGTCGTGCTGATCACCTCGATCGGTCCTGAAGAGGAATATCGCTGGAAAGATGCCGTGACGACGCCGGAGGAAATGCAGCTCTGGATGAATAACGGCACGGCGCACGGCCTCTATGCGTGGTTCACCAAATTCAACGGTGTCGTACCCGACAAGCGCTGGGTCGAGCCGGTGGTCGATTCCTTCCTGCTACAGGCGGCGGTGGAACCCGTGATCAACACCATGACGCCAACCGCGGAAGTTGCCGTCGTCGATCCCTCCACCACGCTGCGCCACTGGGCACCGGAAGAACGCAGCATGGCGGAGCGCCATGATCTTGGCCTCTATCATGCGCTGGTGGAAGCACGCATCCCCTTCGAACTGGTCTCCGACCAGGTGCTGACGGCGGATCACCTGGATCGCTTCAAGGTAATCGTGCTCGCCAATGCCTCCTGCCTGTCGGACGAACAGATCGTGGCGATACGCGCCTATGCCGATCGAGGCGGCAGCGTCGTTGCCGCCTATGAAACCTCACTCAGGGACGAGAACGGCATACTCCGATCCGACTTCGGCCTTGCCGACGTGCTGGGCGTCAATCTCGTCTCCGGCCCGCGCGGCATCGTCAAGAACACCTATGTGGAAATCTCCGGCGATCACCCGATCAATGACGGCTATGACGGCGCCGAGCGAATCATGGGCGGTACGCGTCTCATTGAGGTCAAGCCAGCGGCCGGGACCTCCACACCGTTCCTCTACGTTCCGGATTTCCCCGATCTTCCGATGGAGGAAGTCTATCCCCGCAAGCAGGCGGATGGCGCTGCCGTCATCGCCCGCGAGACTGGCAAAGGCGGACGCACCGTTTATATTCCATGGAATATCGGGGAGATTTTCTGGGAAGTGCTGGCGGCCGATCATGGCCGACTGGTTTCAAATGCGGTGCGCTGGGCGCTCGGCAAGGCGCAGCGCGTCGAGGTCGAAGGGCCGGGCGTGGTTGATATAGCCGTGCGCGAGAGTGAAGACGGACTTGCGATCAGCCTGCTCAACCTTACCAATCCGATGATGATGAAAGGACCGGTCAGGGACAATATTCCGCTGTCGAAACAAAAGGTCGCCGTCGAAATTCCGAACGGCAAGACGTTGCATCGGGCATGGCTGGTGGTGGCCGATCGCGCTGCGGAATTGTCGATCGAGAATGGGCGGGCGATCATCACGGTTCCCGAAATCGAGCGGCTGGAGGTGCTCCATCTGAACTGGAGCTAAGTTGACATGAAGCATCCGCTGCGGCTGGAGGAGACCGTAGCGGATCGCATATTGGCCTTGCGCTCCGGCGCATCGGAATGGGAGGAAAACAACCGATGCTTGGCTATATCTGCAAGCGCGTACTCTACATGGTCCCGACCCTGCTCGGCATGTCGCTGATTGCATTCCTGATCATCCAGCTGCCACCCGGCGACTACCTGACCTCGATGATCGCGACAATGAGCGAAAACGGCCAGCCGGTCGATCCGGCCCAGATCGAGCGCCTGAAGGAAATCTATGGCTTCGATGACCCGTTCTACATTCAATATATGAAGTGGATGTGGGGAATCCTCAGCCGCGGCGATTTCGGCTGGTCTTTCGAGTGGAACCAACCCGTATCCGGGCTGATCTGGGCGCGCATGGGTTCAACGCTGGTAATCTCGCTGCTCAGCCTGCTGTTCGTCTGGATCGTGGCTCTTCCGATCGGTATTTATTCGGCTGTACGCCGCCATTCCGTCGGCGACCACGTTTTCACCTTTCTCGGTTTCATCGGTCTCGCCGTGCCAAACTTCATTCTGGCGCTGACTCTGATGTATGTCGCTTACCGCTATCTCGGGCAGAGTGTCGGTGGCCTTAACTCGCAGGCCTTCGCAGAAGCGCCCTGGAGCACTGCCAAGGTCTGGGATTTCCTGAAGCATGTCTGGATTCCCGTCATCATCATCGGCGCCTCCGGCACCGCCGCACTGATCCGCATCCTGCGCGCAAACCTCACCGACGAATTGCACAAGCCCTATGTAATCACGGCGCGCGCAAAGGGCCTGCCGGAATACAAGGTCATCCTCAAATATCCGGTACGCATCGCCCTCAATCCGTTCGTATCGGCAATCGGCTGGGTTCTGCCGCATCTCGTTTCCGGTGTCACGATCATCGCCATCGTGCTCAACCTGCCAACGGCCGGGCCGTTGCTCTTTCGGGCTCTGGTCTCGCAGGACATGTATCTCGCCGGCAGTTTCATTCTGCTGCTTTCCGCATTGACGCTTATAGGCGTCCTGCTCTCCGACCTGCTGCTTGCGCTGCTCGACCCGCGCATCCGGTTCAACTGAGGAGAAGCCCATGACCGTAAACAAGAACCTCACCGGAACGACGTCGGCATTGGCCGATGGTCCGTCGATCAGCCCGCTCAAACAGGGCAAGGCTGTTTCAAACGCTGCGGTCGGTCCGTGGCGGCTGATCTTCGGCAAGCTGGTCCGCCAGAAAGTGGCGATGACCGCTGGCGGCGTTATCATATTCCTTTATCTCGTCGGCCTGTTCGCCGAATTTCTGGCGCCTGCCCTGCCAATGACCGCCAAGTCGCAATATACTTATGCACCGCCTCAGGGCATCAGCCTCTTCGCACCGACGCCCGGCGGGGGCTCGAAATTCCAGCTGCATGTCAAAGGCTACAAGGTGGAGATCGACAAGGTAGCACTACGCCGCACCTTCGTCGTGGATGACACCAAGACCGTGCCGATCGGCCTTTTCGTCAAAGGCCCGGCCTACAAGCTCTGGGGTATCATCCCGATGGAGCGCCACCTGATCGGCCCGATCAATCCGAACGACCCGATGTATCTGCTTGGTGCCGATCGCCTCGGTCGCGATGTGTTCTCGCGCCTTGTTTATGGCACGCGCGTATCGATGTCGATCGGCCTGATCGGCGTTGCCATTTCGCTGGTGCTCGGTGTGGTAATCGGTTCGATTTCCGGCTTTTACGGCGGCCGCGTCGATACCTTCATTCAACGTATCATCGAGGTTATCAGCGCCATGCCGACAATCCCGCTCTGGCTCGGGTTGGCGGCCGCGGTCCCGCTCACGTGGTCGCCGGTCAACGTCTATCTGGTGATTACCGTGATCGTTTCGCTGCTTGGCTGGACCAGTCTCGCCCGCGAGGTTCGAGGCAGGTTCCTGTCCCTGAGAGGGGAAGATTTCGTCACGGCCGCCAAGCTTGACGGCTCCAGCGAAATGCGGCTGATCTTCCGCCATATCCTGCCGTCGCTCACCAGCCACATCCTGGCGGTGGTGACGCTCGCAGTGCCGACGATGATCGTGGCGGAGACCTCGCTCTCCTTCCTCGGCATCGGTCTGAAGCCCCCCGTTGTCAGCTGGGGCGTGCTGCTCCAGGACGCCCAGAATATCCGCACCGTGGCAACCGCGCCGTGGCTGTTGATATGGCCCTCGCTGGCGGTGGTGCTCGCCGTTCTGTCCTTCAACTTTTTCGGTGATGGCTTGCGCGATGCTGCCGATCCCTACGAGAACTGAGGAGCTGACCATGTCCGAGAAAACCGTTCTTTCGGTGCAGAACCTGTCAATCGACTTCCCGCTCAGAACGCATATCCTGCATGCCGTGGAGAAGGTGAGTTTCGAGCTGGAGCGGGGCAAGACGCTCTGCCTCGTCGGTGAAAGCGGTTCCGGCAAGAGCGTCACGGCGCGATCGCTCTTGCAAATCGTTGACCGTCCCGGCCGCATCGTCGGCGGCAGCATCCTCTTGAATGCCGGCAGCCAGACCGTCGACATCACCGCACTTGCACCCGGCAGCCGCGAGATGCGGGCCATCCGCGGCCGGCGTATCGGCCTGATTTTCCAGGAGCCGATGAGTTCGTTGTCACCCGTCCATACGATCGGTTCGCAGATCGTCGAAGCGATCCGTCTGCATAGCAACCTCGACAAGAAGGCTGCTCGCGCCCGCATGATCGAACTGTTGCGGCAGGTCGAAATTCCCAATCCCGAGACAATGGGCGATCGCTACACGTTCGAGTTTTCCGGCGGCATGCGCCAGCGCGCCATGATCGCCATGGCGCTTGCCGGCAATCCCGACATCCTGATCGCCGACGAACCGACCACGGCTCTCGACGTGACGACGCAGGCGGAAATCCTCGACCTGATCAAGCGACTGCAAGTGGAGCGTGGCATGTCCATGTTGCTGATCACCCATGACATGGGCGTCGTTGCCGAAGTCGCCGATGACGTCGCAGTCATGCGCTACGGCCGCATCGTCGAAAGCGGCACCGTGGACAAGATCTTCCATCACGCTGAACATGCCTATACCCGGCAGTTGCTTGCCTCGACGGTGAAGCTCACCCGGCATGCGAAGGCGCGCGCGGCGCAGACCTTTTCCGCCGATGCCCCTGCCCCGGTCCTTTCCGTGCGCAATCTCAGCAAGATCTTCGGTGCGCCGTCGAACCCGGCGGCGCTGCGCGCGGTCGATGATGCCAGCTTCGATCTGTATCCGGGCGAAAATCTCGGCATTGTCGGCGAGAGCGGTTCCGGCAAGACGACGCTCGGCCGGCTGATCCTCAGGATCATCGAACCGAGCAATGGGTCCGTCATTTACCGCGATGGCCGCGGCGGCGAAACCGATGTCGCGCGTCTCGACAAGAAGCAATTGCGCGGCTTCCATCGCGATGTCCGGCTCGTCTTCCAGGACCCCTTCTCCTCGCTCAATCCGCGCATGACGGTCAAGGAGGTGATCGGCGACCCGCTGATCGTCAACGGGCTGGCCAAAGGTCGGTCGCTTGACGAGCGTGTCGCTGAACTCATGCGGCTCGTCGGTCTCGACCCGATGAGCATGGAGCGTTATCCGCATGCCTTTTCGGGTGGCCAGCGGCAACGTATCTGTATCGCGCGGGCCCTGGCACTCGACCCGAAGATCATCATCGCTGACGAGGCGACTGCAGCGCTTGACGTGTCGATCCGCAGCCAGATTCTCGATCTCCTGCTCGACATTCGCCAGCGGCTCAATCTCAGTTTCATCTTCATCTCCCACGATATTTCAGTGGTGCGATATTTCTGCGATCGCGTTGCCGTCATGCATCGCGGCAAGATCGTCGAACTTGGCGAGGCCGAGCAGATCTGCACCGCCCCGCGCGAGGCCTACACCAAGAGCCTGATTTCAGCCGTTCCCAATCCCGATCCGCGCGACAAGCGCCTGCTGCTCCGGCATCGCTTCGTCGCACCCGTCAACGAATAGCAAGGAAGATATGATGCCAAGATTTTCAGCCAACCTGTCCTTTCTCTATCAGGACCTGCCATTCCTGGAGCGCTTTGCCGCCGCTGCCAGGGACGGCTTCAGCGCCGTCGAATATCTGGGCCCTTATTCCGACCCGAAGGAAAGGGTATCGGCCGCACTTTCCGAAAGCGGATTACAGCAGGCCTTGTTCAATGTGCCGTCCGGCGACTGGGCTGGAGGCGAGCGCGGGATCGCCTGCCTTCCGGACCGGATAGACGAGTTTCGTGAAGGTGTCGGCCTCGCTCTCGACTACGCCGCCGCGCTGCAATGCCCTCAGGTCAATGTCATTGCTGGCCTCGTGCCTGCGGGCGTCGATACGGGGACGCTGGAAGCCGTTTTGGTGGACAATCTGAAGTATGCCGCGGCGCGTTGCGCCGAAGCCGGCGTCAGGCTGCTGATCGAACCGATCAACCTGCGCGATATGCCCGGCTTCTTCCTGTCCACCACGGATCACGCCGAGCGCATCCTCGGCAAGGTCGGCTCAGACAATCTCTTTATCCAGTATGATTTCTACCACATGCAAATCATGCAGGGCGACCTGATACCAACCTTCCTGCGGCTTCGGGAGAAGATCGCCCATGTCCAGATCGCCGACAATCCCGGCAGAAACGAACCGGGCACCGGCGAGATCGCTTACGGCTTCATTTTCTCTGAACTCGATCGCCTTGGTTACGACGGCTGGGTGGGTTGCGAATACAGGCCAAGGGCCGGCACCAGCGAAGGCCTTGGCTGGATGAAATCATTGCAGAAGTGAGGTGAAGCATCATGAATATCGGATTTATCGGGCTTGGCGTCATGGGACGCCCGATGGCGGAAAACCTCATCGATGCCGGACACGCGCTCGTTCTCAACCGCATCAAACCGCTCTCACAACATCTCCTGGACAAGGGTGGCAAGGCCGCGGACACCCCGCGGGCGGTGGCGCAGTCCGCCGACATCGTCATCCTCATGCTGCCCGACACGCCGGATGTCGAAGCGGTGCTGTTCGGCAAGGATGGCGTTGCCGAAGGCCTGTCGAAAGGCAAGCTGGTTATCGACATGAGCTCGATCTCACCGGTTGCCACCAAGGATTTCGCTGCCCGTATCGAGGCGCTCAGATGCGACTATCTCGATGCGCCCGTTTCAGGCGGTGAAGTCGGCGCCAGATCGGCCTCGCTGACGATCATGATCGGCGGCAGACAGGCCGCCTTCGATCGTGCCAGGCCCCTGTTCGAGGCGATGGGCAAGAACATTACGCTCGTCGGCGGCGTGGGCGACGGGCAGACCGCCAAGGTCGCCAATCAGATCATTGTCGGATTGACCATAGAGGCCGTCTCCGAAGCCCTGCTCTTTGCCAAACGCGCCGGAGCAGACCCGGCCAAAGTGCGGTCAGCACTGATGGGCGGTTTCGCCGCGTCGCGGGTTCTTGAGGTGCATGGCGAGCGCATGGTCAGGGAAACCTTCGATCCGGGCTTCCGCATGAGGCTGCATCGAAAGGACATGACGCTTGCCGTTGACGCCGCAAGGGCGCTTGATCTGGCACTGCCGAATACGGCGATGGTACAGCAGTTGATGAACGCCGCGATTGCCGGCGGCGATGGGGACCAGGACCATTCCGCCCTGATCCGCACGCTTGAACGGATTGCAGGGGGCGGACGAATGTAAGTCCGCCAAACCCACCATCATCCCGACAGTTAATTTTCCAACCGGAACACGATCCGGACCGGCGAAGCCGTGTCCAAAAACCGAAGGACAACACCATGCCCAGAAACGATATTCAGTTCCCAACCGGAGCCGTTTACTTCAGAAAATCCAATCCACCGCAGGAGCACTGGGAGCGGGACTATGGCGTCGCCCGCGAAGACGGCATGAATATCTTCCGCCACTGGTTCATGTGGAGCGCGATCGAGGTGGCACCCGGCGTCTATGACTGGGAGGAATATGACCGCCAGCTCGACCTTGCCGCCCAAAACGGCATAAAGACGATTATCGCCGAGATGGTGCAATCAATGCCCGACTGGGCGCTGCGCAAATATCCGCAGGCCGTGCAATTAACCGCGGAAGGTCGCAAGATGACACTCAACATGGGTGTGTCCACGGCCACGGGCGGTTTCGGCAAGAATGGCGGCGGCACGCTGACGCTGAATTGCCCTGAGGTGCGCGAGGCCGCCGGTAACTTCCTGACGGCACTCGCCGAACGCTACAGGGATCATCCAGCCATTTACGGCTACGATATCTGGAACGAATGCAATTATGCCGAGGACGTGGATTACAGCGACTATTCCAAGGCCGCTTTCCGCAACTGGCTGAAAGACAAGTATGGAAGTCTGAAGGCTTTGGCCAAGGCATGGTACCGCTACAGCTACGCCGAATGGGACGATATCCAGCCGCCAGTGCAGATGGCCGCCTACCCGGAATGCCTCGACTGGTTGCGCTTCAAGCGTGATAATTTTTACGAACAGATGCAGTGGCGCATCGACACGATCCGCGCCGTGGACAAGACCAATCTCATTGCCGCGCACGGCATTTCCGGCTCGATTCCCTATATGGCCAAGCATGGCTGCGATGACTGGCTGGCAGCATCAAAGGTCGAGCTTTACGGCTTCACCTGGATTCAGGCACGCAAAGGGACCGAACCCTGGAAGACCTGGTACGGAGTGGATATCAATCGCGGCGCTGCGCGCGGCAAGCCCTTCTGGCACGCCGAACGCCAGGGCGGACCATTATGGTTGCAGCCACAGGTAATCGGCCGCGACAAGGAGGATGGCCGCGTCGCAGAGCCGGAGGATATCCGCATCTGGAGCATGACATCGTTTGCCGGCGGCGCACGCGGTATTCTCAATCTGCGCTGGAGACCGCTGCTCGATGGCCCGCTTTTCGGCGCCTTCGGTGCCTATGACATGGACGGCTCGCGCACGCCCCGTTCCGAGATGCAGAGCCTGATGGCCAAATGGGCGAACGATCCGGCACAGGCCGATCTATGGGCCGCCAGGCCGATACGCGGAGAGATCGGCATCCTGCTCATCCCCGAAACACAGGACTGGGACTATCTTCTTAATTTCGATCGCGACGAGAAACCTTATCGCGACGCGATGTGGGGAGCCTTCCGTGGCTTCCTCGACAACAGTGTCCAGCCGGACTGGGTGCATATTGATGACATAGATGCCTATGACATCCTGTACTTCCCTTATCCAATCATGTTCACCGCGGAGCAGGCGGCACGCATCAAGGCCTGGGTGGAAAAAGGCGGCACACTCATTGCCGAGGCCTGCCCCGGTTATTTTGGCGATCGCGGCCATGTTGGACAGGTGCAGCCGAATATGGGGCTGGATACGCTTTTCGGCGTTCGTCAGGCCGACGTCGAATTCATGCCCGATATCGGCGACCGCATCAAGTTCAGGTTCGGCGACATGGCGGTGGATGGTGGCGGCTATCTGCAATCCTACGCCCTGAATGGCGGCAACGGCCGCGGCGACTTTTCGGACGGACGTCTGGCCGTGGTGGAAAACAGCTTCGGCAGGGGCCGCACCCTCCTGATAGGCACCAACCCCTCCGTTGCCTATCATCAGACCGATGGCAAGGCGAATGGCAGGTTCTTTGCCGAACTCCTGAAATGGAGCGGGGCCACGCCGCATGTAACCCTCTCGAACAGGGCGGTGTTCGCCCGCGTACACAAGGGTGAAAGCGGCTGCTTCCTGTGGCTAGTCAACCCTTCACGCACACCACAGACCATCGAGGTGTCGATTGCCGAGGGACTTGGCGGACTTGCGGCAGGACCGGCGATCTGGCCCATCGGCCATGTTCAAGACAGCGGCACGAGCGTCGTCGTTCCGGCCCGCGATGTGCTGATCCTCAAGCTTGCATAATCACCGGACGACATCTGCCAGCGAACCCGCGCGATCATCCCATGGCCGCGCGGCCAAACGGCGAAACGTTCTTCTTCGAATGCTGGCGGCTTTTTTACTGCGCTGTCCGGATCACCTTCATGACCAATGTCCTGAATGTTTCAACCACCATGGCGCCGGGGCGCGATCTGACGATTGCCTGCACATCGACGCGATGGGAACCGTTTGGCAGGGAAACCCACCATCCGACCGCGCTCCAAAACCGACCAGACGTCCGGATGAAAGATGAGGAAAACGGCTTGTATCGTGCAAAGGACATTCGAGATCGCTATTCGCGACGGATTGTGAGGCTCATCATGTTCCCGGCAGAAACGACGTTGAGGAATTCAATCATTCCGTATTTCTGATCGCGATAATTGCCAAATAGAAGCTCGACGCGGCCATCGCTACCGCGTGTGAAGATTTCCGCTTCATCGTCGGACACCTCACAATCGAGATCATCGAGGGACGTAAAAACACCGCTGCCAAACAGACGCAGGAAACAATCCTCTATGTCGTCAAGATCACCTGCCCGAAAGGCGCCGTTGGCACGCGACGTAATGACCAGTCTGTCTCCCTCATAATTCTCTGCGATATCACCCTGAAGCGGAGTGTAGGCTGGCAGCCCCATACCCTCGGAGGTATAATTCAGGACATCCGTCGTGGCGACCCCATCCCATCCGGTGCCCATTACATCAACGATGGCAAGATTGGCTATATTCTCCCTTAAACTCACTGGCGGAGAAAAAACATCGGCGTCGTCCCCCAGGATCGCTCTCATCGCCTCATATCCTTCACGACTCGTATGATGCAGCCGGACGGCGATCCGAACGGCTGCGACAAGTGCGTTGTAATGAATGCCATCGGCGGACACGGTGACTGACATATCGCCCCGGTCGCTCCAGCTGATGCCGATGTTGGTCGTCGCACGCGCAGAAAACCGTTCACCACAGAAAAAACCGAGGCGCAAAGCATCCTTCAGCTCAGCGAAAGCGGCCTCCAGCACCTGACGGCGATCCGCATCGGGGGCTGCACCGTCATTATAGACAATCTCAAGACGGAAAGAACTCAGGTAGAGCGGAAGAGCTTTGGACGGTTGTTTCAATATCTCTTTCACATGGTCGGGCATGCTACACTCCGCAACGGAAATATCTTTTCGGGAAAGGTCGCATCGGGCCCAACCGCATTAGACGATTCTCCGATTTCCCATCACGTGTACCGAGCAATCCTCCGGTCACATTTGCCGCTTCCCACCAGACCTGCGAACGCTGCCTGCTTCCCGTCCAGCAATCTGAACCGGTAAGGATCAGCGGGCAATCTCTTTCAAATCGAAATTCCGCACTACGTCATTCCTGTCCTGCGCCAGCGAGTTCTGAGCCAGCAAATAAGCAGATACGCCAGTCACCCATCCTTTGAAGATGATGTGCTGGGCATCCTTATCGAAGGAGCCAATATTTCTCCGGACATCGTAGGTGTTCAACCCGAGAATGGAAATTGATGATAATGCCGCGTTTTTTTGGACATAAATCTCGGTAACAAAACGGCCGCCCTGCGTCGTATCCCAGCCGCGCGCATAGGAATATGCCAAATTCTCGCCTGACGAACTCCTGACCGTTTCCATTTCGGCCTCACCGGCGAAAGACGCCTTTGGGCTCTCGCTGATCTGCTTGGTGAAAGCAGATATCATACCAGCGGCCACTTCCCGTCCCTTGGCGAGATCGACCGGGCGGATATGGACAACGAGATTGGGATATTCCTCACCTTCCAAGGACAGATTGTAGTCGGACGTCCCTCGCGGCTTATCGCCCGTGTCCGCCTCCTTTACTTTCCAGCCCTGCGGATAGAGGAAGACTTCGCCTCCTTTTGCTGTTTCTTCGTTCAAGCTTTTAAGCGCGTCGCTCTCATTCTCCATCTCCAGCCCGCCGAAGAAACGTGCAAGAGCATTCTCGTATTTGGGGTAATCATCGTAATCGAACGCCGCATGGATAATGAGAACGTCACGCCCGTGACTGATAGCGGCGATGCGCGCCATCCGGCCGTAACCCCTCCCGTCCTGGAACACGCCACCAGCAAGAAAACCAAAAACGCTATTTGATTTCTGACGATCCGTGATGATCCGATTGTAGTTGTTGAGAGCAAGGAACCCGTGTCCCGCTGTCGGCGCCTCCGCAAATGACGGGAAGCGGATATGATGAACCTCAATCATCAGCTTGTCGCGGTTTTCAGGCTCGTAAATGCGAGCGATTACGCCTTCCTTTCCATCAGGGTTGGCCTCTGTCCAGATATTCATGCCGTTCTGCAGGATGGTCGAGAAGCTGAAACCCGTATTTCCAAGCTTGACCCTCTTTCGGGAAAAATTGCCCGAGACCTCGTTAATGGTCGCAAAAATTCGCTCCGCCGAATAGTTCCGGGCGATGGCCGCATCAGAAAAAACCAGGGCAGAGAGTAGCAATGTGCCAACGGCCGCCATCAATCTGCTTCGATATATTCTCCCCATAATCATCGCCCTGAAATTCCTTATGTGCATTATATCTGTCCATTTTCCGGAAGTATCGCGCACCGTTTCAATGGGTGATTTCAGTTCCGCCCGCTTTTCCGAAGATCCTTTTCGTTCCATTGATTGCACTCTCACACAACTCGGCCGGCAGCTATTTTTAGAGCGGAAACTGCGGCACCGTACCCGGGAACGCCGAAAAAGAGAACCGCACCTCACCATCGCAATCACTGAAATATCCAATGAATACAGGTTAGTATGTGGATTTTTCCTCTGCAATCCAGGCGCCGCAGCATTGCATATCTTGCTGGGCTGGTACTGAACCAGGCTATCGGGGCGCCACTTGAGGCCCTTCTCTTTATGACAGTTTTGTGACATAACGCCCCTCGAAGTGCGCGGTTCTACGTCCCAACAGGAACAACCGACATGTTGCACCAAAGGCGCCGTGCCGAGGATCAATTGTTGATCACCAGTAGAGTAGTTCCCCAGGCGGCTGCCATTTGCTTGGCCATCCGCGAGGGCAATGACCCTCAGGTGATGCTTGTGCGTAGCAGGCGGACAGGTCTGTGGGGGCTTCCGAAGGGCGAGATAGAGCCGGGAGAACCAAGCCGGAAGGCTGCGGAACGTGAGGCTTTTGAAGAGGCCGGAGTCATCGGTGTCGCGGAATCGTCACCCGTCGGACACTTCGATTATACAAAACACGGTAACATCGATCAGTACCGACTGGCGGTTCACGTTCTTGTGCAAGATCGGGTCGTTGACCAATACCCTGAGCAAGGGGTACGGGAACGGAAACTATTTCCAATCACGGATGCGATTGAGGTTTTGAAGCTTTCGGAAACCAGCCATATGTGCGCCGAAGTGCTGGAATGCCTTCGGGTCGTGATCCCTTTTGATGCCTAGCATCGGGTGGCGCGAAGTATCACGGTACCTTACTCAGTCAGGTATCTCCCCGAACGCCGTTTGAGATGGGCTTCTGATATCGCGCATCGATGACGCCAATTCCGGTTGCCGCCGCGCCAAGCGGTGAATGCGACCCTGTGCCGCTAAGCAAACGAAGTGCCAACGACCGCAAAGAAGGCGCAAACATGCCACCGTGCCCTATCCACTAGATGGTCTTTATTGAGGCTCGGCTGGTTGACTCCTTGCAGCCGGATGACGGGCACTGAGCGGCCCAAACATCACCGCGGACAGAATATTCCCTTGAGAGTTCGGCGACATTGAGCGCAAAATTCCCGGTGAAATAGGAACCGCCGGCGGCACATTTCCAGCCTGGACAGCTAGTTTTCCGCGAGTGCGACACAAAGCGTTAACGCGTAAATTGCAAAGGTGCGCACTAGACGGCCGGGCTCCGGCGTGAACAATATGCACCTTCTTGAGGCAACACATGAAAGCCAATCTATCCGTTCTGAAATACTGGCGCGCCTCAGTGGCCGACAGTGCATCGCGGGCTTCATCGTGGGGCAGGCAAAAACGACGGGTTGCCAGCTGAGGTTGCTCCTATTCTGACTGACGCGTTGGTTGATCGTGAAGGCCGCCTCATACCCGGCCATACCCGGATCGCCCGCGATGTCCTTGATCCTCTTCTTGGTGGTGGATTTTCCATCCGAAACATGCGCGACTTCGTTCGCTTTCTTATCATAAAGCCATTTGAGGCCGATCCTGCAGACCCCGCCATGTGGTCCGCATATCAGGCCTATTGGAAAAAGATGATGGAAGAGGTTGGAGCAGGCTGGCCCCACGGTGATAAAGAATACACCACTATCGGCTCCGGTCTGATCTGCCTGGCAACCAATAGCGGAGCGGCATTACTCACGAAATGACTGCTGGCGGCGGCCTGGTGGATGCCGAAGATTTCTCAAAGCTCTTCACACTCCTTCTGTGGTCTTGATGAGATTCGAACTCGAATCCATCAAAAGAAAACGCTTTCAAAACAACACGATGCTGCTGGTGGCACCAAGTCTATGGCTGGGTAATGTCTGATAGACCCCGCAAATGGAACGGTCCGCTCTGACACATCAGCGTGGAACTTCTCACTCTTGACATCCTCTCGCAAACCTTGTTTATACGCATAAGCAGCTAATACGAATTAGCAGACGCAGGAAATGGGGTTTCGATGGTTAGGCGCTTGACGCAACGTGACATTGCGATCTTCGCGGGGGTCAGCCAGGCAACGGTTTCGCTCGTGCTCAACGAGGCGAAATCCGCTGAGGGTCGTATCCCGCCTGAAACGCGAGAGCGCGTGCTGAAGGCCATTCGCGACACCGGTTATGTGGCGGATCCCGTCGCACGCAGCATGGTCAAGGGCGCCAACCGGATTCTGGGCGTATTCACCTATCAGCCGGCTTTCCCGATCGCGCAGGCGGATTTCTACACGCCATTTCTGATGGGGATAGAGGAGGAAGCGGAGAAGCTGGGCTACGACCTCCTGCTGATGACGGCGGCGACGCGCGACGATAACGGCCGCAAGCGTATCTTCGGGGAAACGGGTCGGCTTCGACTAGCCGACGGATGCCTCATTCTGGGCAGCCAGTTCGACCGCGATGAGCTGGCCCGACTGGTTGCCGGTGACTACCCCTACGTCGCAGTCGGTCGCCGTGACGATGCCGGCGGACCGGTGCGTTATGTTGGCGCGGATTATGTGACTGCCACGCATGCTCTTGTCCGCGAAGCACTTGCCGCCGGCCATCGCCGTTTCGCCTTTATCGGCGCGACGGGGCCGGCGGAATCCATCAGCGACCGCTGGCGTGGTTTTCTCGCCGCAATCGAGGGCGCGGCGGAGCTGGTCTATTCCCACGAAAGTGAAAATGGCGATCCGGCCGAGCAGCTGGCCGCCGTTCGCGCCAGCGGAGCAAGCGTCGTTTTTTTTGCCGAGGTGGCCGAGGCGGTGGTCTTCGACAATCATGCCCGTGCGGAGGGGGTGAGCGTCCCCGGCGATCTTTCCATCGTGGTGCTGGGCAGCGGCACCCGCACGCATACGCTCCGCTTGCAACGCATCTTCACCTCCTACGCCATCCCCCGCGAAGAAATGGGCAGGCAGGCGACTTCCATGCTGGTCGAGACCCTCACCAGCCCCCCCGGCCCCGTAAAGCAGATATTGCTGGGCTGCGATATCGTGGCGGGCGAAACGCTTGCCTCCCCAACTCAAGGCGCAACTCAAGGAAAGAGAACCTGACGTGAGAGAATACAATGCAGATATTCTTGTGGTTGGCGGTGGACTTGGCGGCGTGGCGGCGGCGCTCGGGGCCCTGCGCAACGGCCGCAGCGTTATCCTGACCGAAGCATTCGAATGGATTGGCGGCCAGCTGACCAGCCAGGCCGTACCGCCCGACGAACACAGCTGGGTCGAACAGTTCGGGATCACGGCCAGCTATCGCGCCCTGCGCACGGGTGTACGACAATATTACCGCGACCACTATCCGCTGACGGACGCCGCCCGGGCCGATCTGACGCTCAACCCCGGAGACGGCAACGTATCTCGCCTGTGCCATGAACCACGCGTTTCGCTGGCGGTGATGGAGGCAATGCTTGCGCCTTACGCGGCGGGCGGCAAGCTGACCATCCTCAAGCCCTATGAACCGATCGCCGCAGAGGTCGACGGCGATACCGTGCAGGCCGTGACGCTGCGCCATTGCAATACCGGTGATCTCGTTTCCTGCTCGGCCCGCTATATCATCGACGCCACCGAACTGGGCGATCTGCTGCCGCTGACCGCAACCGACTATGTCACGGGTTTCGAAGCCCAATGCGAAACCGGAGAGCCGAGTGCGCCGGCAGAGGCGCAACCGCACAATCAGCAGGCCGTCTCGATCTGTTTCGCCGTCGATCAGGTTGACGGCAATCATGTCATCGACAAGCCCGCCCGGTATGACCACTGGCGTCAGGTTGCCCCCGAATTCTGGGGCGGCCCGCTATTGAGCTGGGACTCGCCCAATCCGCGGACACTGGAGCGCAGCCGCCGGTTCTTCGATCCCAACCCGGTCGATAATGCAACACGCGACGTTGCCGACCAGCGCCACAGCGCCGGCGATATGAGCCTGTGGATATTCCGCCGCATTGCCGCCCGCCATACATTTCGGCCCGGCGCCTATGCCAGCGATATCTGCCTCGTGAACTGGCCGATGATCGATTATTTCGAGGCACCGATCATCGACGTTACCCCCGAACAATATGCCGAGCGGCTGGCCGATGCGGCAAGCCTGTCCTATTCCATGTTCTACTGGATGCAGACCGAAGCGCCTCGCCCGGATGGTGGTCAGGGTTTTCCGGGTCTGCGCCTGCGCGGCGACATTACCGGCACGGAGCATGGCCTCGCCATGGCGCCCTATATCCGTGAAAGCCGTCGCATTCGTGCCCTGACCACGGTGGTCGAACAGGATTTGTCGCTTGCCGTGCGCGGCGATCGCGGCGCGGTGCATTACCCCGACAGTATCGGTATCGGCATGTACCGCATCGACCTGCACCCCTCGACGGGCGGCGATAACTATATCGATGTCGGCGCCTGCCCTTTCGAAATTCCACTCGGCGCTCTTATTCCCCGCCACAAAACGAACCTGCTGGCGGCATCCAAGAATATCGGCACGACGCATATCACCAATGGTTGTTACAGGCTGCATCCGGTCGAATGGAACATCGGCGAAGTGGCCGGCATGCTGGCCGCCTATTGCCTTGACAGGGGCGAGACCCCGCATGGCGTGCATACCGATGAAAAGCGGCTGGCGGAGTTTCACACCCACATAGAACGCCAAGGGGTGGAGCGCCATTGGCCTGATATTCGCGGCTACTAGCCAAAACGTATAATCTGGGAGGATTATTCATGCGCAGGAGTTTAGTCAAAATTGCTTTGACCGGTTTTCTGGTCACATCCGGGCTGGTTTCGCCGGCTTTGTCGCAGGAATTGCGAATGGCCATCTGGAGCGCCAACGAAGCCCATCTCGCCCTCTTCAACGAGATCGCCGATGAGTTCGAGGCCAGCCATCCCGGCGTCAAGGTCAGCTACGATTCGCTTGCCTACGAAGGTTATGCCACCACCCTGACCACCCAGATCGCCGGCGGCAACCCTCCCGATCTGGCCTGGCTGTTCGACACGACCGCGCCTGACTTCATGGCGGCCGGGGCGCTTTATCCCCTCACCGAAACCTTTGCCAATACCGAAGGTTACGACATGGGCGACTTCCCCCCGGCAACACTCACCGCCTGGTCTTACGAAGGTGTACAATATCTCTATCCCTTCTCGACATCGCCCTTTGGCGTCTTCGTCAACAACGACATGATCCGGGCGGCAGGCGCAAAGACACCCGCCGAGATGATCGCTGCCGGCGAATGGAACTGGGACAATGCCATTGCGACGGCGGCGAAAGTCGCGGCCACCGGCAAACAGGGATTGATCATTCGTGATTTCGAATACAAGGCCTGGGAGAACCTTGCCGAAGTCTATACCGGCTGGAATGCCTATCCCTGGTCGAAAGACACCAAGTCCTGCGCTTTTGCCAGCCCGGAGATGGTTGATGCGATGCGCTTCATTCACGATGCGATCTTCGTGAAAAAAGCCATGCCGGGCCCCGGTGTTTCTGCCGACTTTTTTGCCGGGGATGCGGCGATGACGACCACCCAGATCAGCCGCGCAGCGCTGCTGCCGAAAGGCGACAAGGCCTTCGACTGGGATCTCGTGCCGTTGCCTGCAGGACCTGCAGGTGACTATGCCGTAACAGGTCGGGCAGGCATTGGCGTCATGGCCAGCGGCAAAAACCCGAAGCTTGCGGCGGAATTCCTGGCGTTTTTCTCCTCCAAGCCTAATGTGGCCAAGCTCGCGCGGTTTTTCCCGCCGGCACGGCAGAGCCTGCTCACCGCCGATGTCCTCGCGGCCGCCAACCCATTGCTGTCGCGTAAACAGATAGAGGCCGTGGTCATTCGTGGCGTCGCCACCGGTCAATCAACGCAGCAGGTCCGCAATTTTGCCCGGCTGCAACAGACCGTTCGCGCTGGCCTTGACGGTCTCTGGCGTCCCGACGCCGATGTCGCGGCTGTCCTGCAAGCGCTTTGCGGCCGTCTCGATCCGTTGCTGGCGGCCAATTGAGGCTTGGTAGTCATCCCGATTTTCCGTGGATGCGAAAGGCAGAAGGAAGAAAAGCCATGACGCTTGCCCTCCAGACAGCGCAGACACAGGCCCGGCGCGGTTTCTGGACCATGGCGCGCCGTGACGCCGCCACCGGTTATCTGTTCATAGCGCCGCAACTCATCGGTATCGTTGTCTTCGTGCTCGTGCCACTGGTGCTGGTCTTCTGGTATTCATTGCATGAGTGGAACGTGCTGGCGGGATCGTTCCGGTTCACCGGCGTCGCCAACTACCAGAAGCTGCTCGGCGACCCGGCCATAGGCGAAGTGCTGGCGGTGACCGCCGTGTTCTCGGCGGGGCTTGCCCTGCTCAATATGAGCCTGGCGCTGGGGCTTGCGTTGCTCCTGAACCAGAAGCTCGCCTTCATGACCGTGTTCCGCACACTGTTCTTTTCGCCTGTCGTGGTGTCGCTGGTCGCCTGGACAATCGTCTGGAGTTTCCTTCTGCAGAACAATGGCGGCATCAACGGCCTCCTGCAAATGATCGGCGTCGAGGGGCCCAACTGGCTGCGCCACCCAACGACCGCGATGATCTCGGTCATCGTGGTGCAGGCGCTCAAGAACCTTGGTCTCAACATGATCCTGTTTCTTGCCGCACTGCAGGGCGTGCCGCGGGAACTGTTTGAAGCCGCTCGCGTCGACGGTGTGCCGCGCTTCAAGCAATTTTATCGCATCACCCTGCCGATGATCAGCCCGACGATCCTGCTCGCCTCCATCGTCACCATTGTCGGCGCGTTGCAGGTCTTTGCGCAGATCATGATCCTCACGCAGGGCGGGCCGGGCTTTTCCACGACGGTTCTCGTCTATTACCTCTACCAGCAGGCCTTCCAGTTCTACCTCTTCGGTTATGGCTCGACACTCTCCATCATCCTGCTGGTCATTGTCGGCGCGCTCACCTTCATCCAATGGCACCTGCGCAGAAAGTTCGTATTCTATGAAAACTGAACTCAGCCCACGCGCGCAGACGCTGATCTATTTCGTACTCTGCGTGCTGCTTGTCCCCTTCGTTTTTCCGACCTGGTGGATGGTCACGTCGTCGGTCAAACCCGTCAGCCAGATATTTGCCTTTCCGCCGGATATCTGGCCGCGCGCCTTTGATTTTTCCTCCTATTCCGACGTTTTCAGAATACAGCCCTTCGCGCTGCAATACTGGAACTCCGCCTATATCGCCGCAATCGTCACCATCGGCACCATGGCAGTGGCGTCGATGGCCGGATATGCCTTTGCGCGCATCAGGTTCCCCTTCGCCAACGCCATCTTCATGGTGGTGCTGGTGGGGTTGCTGATCCCGTCAGAAGTGACGCTGGTTCCGCTGTTCCGGATGTTTCTCAAATGGGGCATGATCAACACACACTGGCCACTGATCCTGGTGCCGATCTTCGGTGCACCGGCGGTCTTCGCCACCTTCATCATGCGCCAGTTCTTCATTTCCTTACCGGTGGAACTGGAGGAAGCCGCCCGGGTCGATGGTCTCGGACGGTTCAAGATATTCTGGACCATCGCCCTGCCGCTTGCCCGTCCGGCGCTGGCCGCCGTTGCAATCTTCACATTTCTCGGTAGCTGGAACCTCTATCTCGAACCCATCGTCTTTCTCTCCAGCCCCGACAAATTTACCCTGCCGCAGGCACTGACACAATTTACCGACGCCTATGGCGGACCGATGTGGAACATCCAGCTTGCCGCCGCAACGATGACCGCCATCCCCATACTCATCGTCTTCATCGTTGCGCAGAAACAATTCGTCGAAGGCCTCGCCCATACCGGGCTTAAAGGCTAATCGAAAGGCTGACCCATGGCACCCGTTACCCTTAGATCCGTCAAGAAAAGCTATGGCGCACTCGCCACCATCCATGGTGTCGATATCGATATTGCCGATGGCGAATTCGTTGTCCTCGTCGGCCCTTCGGGCTGCGGCAAATCCACCCTGCTGCGGATGATTGCAGGCCTTGAAACCGTGACCAGCGGCGATATCTCGATCAGCAACCGTGTCGTCAACGAGATCGAGCCGAAAGACCGCGACATCGCCATGGTCTTTCAAAACTATGCGCTTTATCCGCATATGAGCGTGGCCCGAAACATGGCATTTTCGCTGGAGCATCGCGGCGGCAGCAAGACCGAGATCGCCGAGCGGGTGAGCTGGGCAGCTGACATATTGGGGCTGACGCCATTGCTCGAACGGTTCCCCCGCCAGCTTTCCGGCGGCCAACGGCAGCGTGTCGCCATGGGCCGCGCAATCGTTCGCAATCCTCAGGTTTTTCTGTTCGACGAACCGCTCAGCAATCTCGATGCCAAGCTGCGTGTGGTGATGCGCGGTGAAATCAAGGGATTGCACCAGCGTCTGGGGGTCACCACCGTTTATGTCACGCATGACCAGGTGGAAGCCATGACCATGGCCGACAAGATCGTGGTGATGAATGCCGGACGGGTGGAGCAATGCGGGGCGCCGCTCGAACTTTATGACCGGCCCGCCAATCCCTTCGTCGCCGGCTTCATCGGTTCGCCGGCGATGAATTTCATCAAGGGACAACTTACGGCCAATGGCTTCGAGGCTGATGGCGTCGTTTTGCCCCTCCCGCCTGGTTCTGCCACAGGCGAAGCGATATACGGCATCCGCCCGGAACATTTCGAGCTGGTCAACCAAGGCCTCACCGCAACGGTTTTGCTGGTGGAACCAATGGGATCGGAAACGCAGGTTACGATGATGCTCGGCAATCATCAGGTCATCGGTGTTTTTCGCGAGCGTGTACAGGCGCAGCCGGGCGCGACCATCCAGATTCAGCCGGATCTGGCATCGATCCACCTGTTCGATGCCGGAACCAGTCAACGCCTCAACTAGTGGGCCGCGCGCCATGACACGCCATCGCAAACCGGATCTGAAGAAGCGCCGCTCCGACACGCCACCTCCCGGCATATTGTCACCATCCGAAATTACATCGGGTTCCTCATGGAGATTAAAGGTCGCGGCTTATGGGAGCCTCGCGGCATTGAACGCGGGATAGACAGTATGAAATCGACGTGTCAGGTGTTGGAAAGCCGTAATCGGAGGGGCATGCAAATTCACACGAACGTAACGCGCCGTAATATCCGTCTGGTCTCTCCCCTCTTTCTCGCTGCCGGGCTGATATTCCAGGCAACCATGGCAGTCGGTCCGGCGCACGCAGCGGAGAGCGTGACCGTTCCACCATATGAGCCTGCGGTAGGAGCTGGGCTTCATTATCGCGTTCAAAAGACGACCGAGACCGACATGTCGCTTTGGTTCGACAGGCCGGAAGCATCGTCCGTTGTCATGCGGGGCGATTTCCGCCAATCAGCAACGGTCCTGTCGCGAAACGACGAGGGAATGCGGGTGAAATGGAGGCTGTCCGCCGACATTCCCCCGGACGCGACAGGGGCTGCAGATTCCTATGCGATGAATGCCATGTTTCGCAATTCGCTCGCCGCTTATGGTGTTAAGGAGCTGCAATTCGACGCAGATCCGAGCGGTGCTCCGATGACGCTTCTCGGCGCCGATCAGATCATTGCCAATATGGAAATGCTTCTGTCCACCTCCGCGCCCGATAATACGGCCTCCCGCATGCTCCAGGCCGTTAAAGGCAATCCCCTTGTGGTCATAGACGTGCTTGCGCCGGAAAGCATGATCCTTGCGCTTGGGCAGTCCTCCGAAGCTTTCACGACAGATATCGGGCGGGAATGGACGGTTGCGGGAAACGAAGAGCTGAAAGGGGTACTCGTTCCGACAAGCACCGTCTGGAAACTCGAAGCTGCCGACAAGATCAGACAAACAGCCACCTTCAGCGCGAAGGTAACCTACGATCCGGCTGCCCTGCTGCAATCCCAGCAATCCTCTATCGATGGCATGATCGCAAGCTTCGCAGACCGGGCGAAACAACTGACCGATGCCCAGCTGGCGCAGGCCAGAAGCGCCGGCAAATCGCGGACTGTGACCTATGTGAACTCAACACGCGACGGCTCGACAATCGAGGTGCTGGAAAACACGGTCGCAAGTGTCGGCGGCATGAAGGTCACCATGACTGTGCATATCTGGCGGGAGGATCAGCAACCGGTCCTGCCTGCCCCGCATGCATGGACTGCCGAGACCCTGTCTGGCCAACGCGTAGAGCCGTTACCCGAAAACAACACGCAGGCTTCGATCGATCTGGACCAGTACCGCCCGAAGAGCAAAGCCGATACCGCGTCCTCCCCCAACCAGAATGATGGCGGCAAAACCGCTGCCGACGGCGGCGGGGACATCGCACCGATTTCGCTCAGGGTCGCAAAGGTGAAAACCTCGGTCGATGCCGCTACCGGACCTGCGGTGGAAATTGCATTGACACCGGAAAGCGCCAAGGCCTTCGAGGATTTCACGCGCGCAGCTCTCGGAAAGAAGACCCAGTTGCTGGTCAATGGAGACGTCATCTTCGAGCCGGTGGTGAGAGAGCCAATTACGGGCGGTAACGTCACCATCAATGGTCTTGATTCATCGCAAGCCGAAATGGTCGAGCGGCAATTATTGTCTTCTAAAGCCACGGTCATCGTGCGGCTGGCGCCATGACCCTACGATAAAGTTTTCTTCCGGTAGGCGGGCACACCCCATGTTTTCGAATGTCGGACAGACCGAGAGTCTTCGTACTGCAATCACTGGCCGTCCGGAATTATGCTCAATGGGCTTCATAGGCACGATCCCGAATCTCGGCATCAATACATGTTTGGACAAGTGCGTTTGCGGCCATTGCTATCTCCCAATCTGATGAGATGGCAATGCGATTGAATGACAAATTCGACACGAGGTTTCAGGCCGTCATCGTCCAGGTACATCATTTTGACACCGGATTCTGTGCAAGCGTTGTGCTAGGGGTAAAACGACTTCGGCCTCCCGTTGGGAGGCCGACAAAGTCTTGATATTCCGGTAAATTTTGGTTGCGGGGGCAGGATTTGAACCTGCGGCCTTCAGGTTATGAGCCTGACGAGCTACCGGGCTGCTCCACCCCGCGTTAACCGACTTTTTGCGTTCGCAAAAATGTCATTCCCAGCGCAAGTTCGCAGAACTTGTCGCGAGAGCGTAACCGCATTGCGGTTATGCTTGGTGCCGGAGCAAATTGCCGAAGGCGATTTGTCTCCTTTAAGGGACGCACGAGGCGTCTTTTTATTATTATTCTGGTCTTGAACGACAAAAGGCCGCATGAGCGGCCCTTTTGTATCGGCTGGGCCGAATTTTGTGATTGAGAAGATTTGATGTTGCGTTTTGCAGACCTGGCAGCGACCTACTCTCCCGCGTCTTGAGACGAAGTACCATTGGCGCTGGGGCGTTTCACGGCCGTGTTCGGAATGGGAACGGGTGCAGCCGCCCCGCGATAACCACCAGGTCGGCAAAACGCAACATGCTCCATGTTTTCACATGGAAACTGCTGTTTCGAGAAGCTGGAGAGCCAAAGCTCTATTTAATTTACACGTCTTTCTGTGACCGATCCGTATCCACCTTTGCTCAACAGTGAGCGAGGCAGCCATACAGACCAGAGGTCGTCGCGCCCTGTGGCGCGGCCCGTCCGGAGCCCATCGGGCGTCAGGACAGAACAGATCATCGAACTTTGTTCGATGAACATATTCAATGGGAACGAAGAAGTCGATCGAGCTATTAGTAACGGTAAGCTTCACACATTGCTGTGCTTCCACACCCGTCCTATCAACGTGGTCGTCTTCCACGGCTCTGATAGGGAACACTCGTTTTCAGGTTGGTTTCCCGCTTAGATGCCTTCAGCGGTTATCCATTCCGTATATAGCTACTCTGCTATGCCCTTGGCAGGACAACAGATCCACCAGAGATACGTCCATCCCGGTCCTCTCGTACTAGGGACAGATCCTGTCAATATTCCTACACCCACGGCAGATAGGGACCGAACTGTCTCACGACGTTCTGAACCCAACTCACGTACCGCTTTAAATGGCGAACAGCCATACCCTTGGGACCTGCTCCAGCCCCAGGATGCGATGAGTCGACATCGAGGTGCCAAACAACCCCGTCGATATGGACTCTTGGGGGTCATCAGCCTGTTATCCCCGGCGTACCTTTTATCCGTTGAGCGATGGCCCTTCCACACGGGACCACCGGATCACTATGACCGACTTTCGTCTCTGCTCGACTTGTCAGTCTCGCAGTCAGGCGGGCTTATGCCATTGCACTCGACGACCGATTTCCGACCGGTCTGAGCCCACCATCGCGCGCCTCCGTTACTCTTTCGGAGGCGACCGCCCCAGTCAAACTACCCACCATACACTGTCCCGGATCCGGATAACGGACCGCGGTTAGACATCCACGAAGATAAGGGTGGTATTTCAAGGATGGCTCCACAAGAACTGGCGTCCCTGCTTCAAAGCCTACCACCTATCCTACACATGCCTTGGCGAATGCCAGTGTAAAGCTATAGTAAAGGTGCACGGGGTCTTTCCGTCTGACCGCAGGAACCCCGCATCTTCACGGGGAATTCAATTTCACTGAGTCTATGTTGGAGACAGCGGGGAAGTCGTTACGCCATTCGTGCAGGTCGGAACTTACCCGACAAGGAATTTCGCTACCTTAGGACCGTTATAGTTACGGCCGCCGTTTACTGGGGCTTCAGTTCAGAGCTTGCACCCCTCCCTTTAACCTTCCAGCACCGGGCAGGCGTCAGACCCTATACGTCGTATTGCTACTTCGCAGAGCCCTGTGTTTTTGATAAACAGTCGCTACCCCCTGGTCTGTGCCACCCCATCATACTTGCGTACAAAAGGGTCACGCTTCTTCCGAAGTTA